>NZ_JARWGH010000003.1:0-424570 GCF_036528765.1 Rhizobium sp. BR 362
CCACGCTGGTCCAGTGCACGCTGACCGCAATCCGCTATTCGGGTTACCTCAATGCCTTCTACCGGCGCATCAAGGACCGGCGTGGCCCGGGAAAGGCCATCATCGCCACAGCCCGCAAGCTGCTCACCATTATCTTCGACACCCTGAAAAACGGATGGGTCTTCGAGGACTTTCCAAACTTCATCATCGCCGGAAAAGAAAATCCGGCTCGACAATCATCATAGGAGGAGCATATTATGAGCATGGATAAGCCCATCGTGACGCAGGCGATGATCAATGCCTATGATGAATATACGCATCTGACGCTCGATCGCCGCGGTTTCATGGAAAAGCTGACGAAGCTCGCAGGCTCGGCGGGGGCCGCGGCCGTGATCGCGCCTTTGCTGGCGGCCAACAAGGCGAGCGCCGAGATCATTGCCGCCGATGACAGCCGCCTGGAGACGAAGGACGTCACCTATCCCGGCAGCGGCGGTGAGATGAAAGGGTATCTCGCTCGGCCCAAGGGCGAGGGCGAGAAGCTTGGCGGCGTGATCGTCATCCATGAAAATCGCGGCCTCAATCCGCATATCCGCGATGTCGCTCGCCGCATCGCGCTGCAAGGCTTCGTCGCCCTGGCGCCGGACTTCCTGTCGCCGCTCGGCGGCACGCCGGAAGATGAGGACAAGGCGCGCGAGATGTTCACCAAGCTCGATGCAGCACTGACCGTTGCCAATGCCGAAGCGAGCCTGACCTATCTTTCCAAGCTCGACGGCTCCAACGGCAAGATCGGTGCGGTCGGCTTCTGCTGGGGCGGCGGCGTCGTCAACCGCCTCGCCACCAAATCACCGGAGCTGAAGGCTGGCGTTGCCTATTACGGCATGCAGCCCGCGGCCGCCGATGTACCCGATATTAAAGCTGCCCTGATGCTGCATTATGCCGGCCTCGACGACCGCACCAATGCCGGCATCGACGCTTATCGGAAAGAGCTGCAGGCCGGCGGCAAGACCTTCGAGATCTTCGTCTATGACGGCGCGAACCACGCCTTCAACAATGACACCTCGGCTGCGCGCTATGACAAGAAGGCGGCCGATCTTGCCTGGGGCCGAACGGTCGAGTTCCTGAAAAAGTATCTGGCCTAACCGCAGGCGGCGACGGACTAGAGGGATAACGGCGGAATGATCCTTCCGCCGTTGCCGCCGCGGCTGTAACAACACTTAACACTTAAAATTGAACTTTTCCCATTTACGCGCATTGAACATGGCTGCGGGATAAGCTTTCATACGCCCCGGCGTCGCTCCGACGGAATAATAAAAATGGGAAACGCATGAGCCCGGACAAACCCGATCGCATCAAATTCCGCAAGGCGCCGCAGCAGGAACGAAGTATCCATCGCGTTGACGTCATTTTGACGGCCGCCGCCCACCTGATTGCGGAAAAAGGCGTGAGCGCCATGAAGATGACGGAACTCGCCGCGGTAGCCGGTGTGCCGATCGGTTCCGTGTATCAATATTTTCCCGAAAAAGCGGCGATAGTCACCGCGCTGTTCGACCGCCACGCCGTTCTCGTCCAGCAAAAAACGGCGGAAGTCTTCGTCGCCGTAAAATCCCTCGATCACGCCATCGATCTCGTCTGCGGCATGGTCGATTGGTACTATCGCGAGTTCCGTGGCGATCCGACCTATATGGGCGTGTGGCTGGGGACGGAGATGGATCAGGATCTTCTGAAGCTGAACATCCAGCACAGCAATCGCGTCGCCGAAATCTTCCTGCAGGGCATCGAAGCCCACATTCCGGCCGACAGTCAAATCGACCTCCAGGCTCGCGCCCAACTCTTCAGCCATCTCATCGGCGCCTCGGTCCGCCTCGCGATCATGAGCGAGAGAAGCCTCGCCATCCGCATGCTCCACGAATGGAAGCGGATGATCCGCGCGACGCTATTTGCCGAGCCGAGCGGCGAGGCAATCGGCAATAGGCATTAGGCAAGTTCTCGACGGAGGCCGGCTTAGGCCAGTTCGGTCTTGCGGCGGTCTGTATCCATAGAATAAAATGCCTCCATGGCTAAGCAGGTCCTCTTCGTTCAAGGAGCCGGCGAAGGCGTCCACGCCCGCTGGGACAATAAGCTCGTGGCGGGCCTTGAGCGCGAACTCGGTGAAAACTACGCCATCCTCTACCCCCAAATGCCAGGCGAGAACGATCCCAGCTATTTGGCTTGGAGGGCTGCGCTGATAAGGGAATTCGATTTGCTGGAGGATGGGGCAATTCTGGTCGGCCACTCGATCGGCGGCACAATTTTGCTGCATGTGCTTGCCGAGCAGCCGCCGAAACTCAGGCTCGGCGGGCTATTCATCATCGCTGCGCCTTTCATCGGCGAAGGCGGCTGGCCGAGCGATGACATCGACGATCGCAAGGATTTCTCAGAACGCCTTCCGTCCGACGTTCCTGTCTATCTCTACCATGGCGCGGATGATGACGTGGTGCCAACAGCCCATGTTCATCTCTATGCGAAAGCGATTCCGCACGCGGTAGTCCGCGCGGTCGAACACAGAGATCACCAGTTCAACAACGATATGAGGGACGTCGCCCGAGACATCCGTTCAGCAGGTTGAACTGAGCCAAGGCTTGCGCCCAGCTCCTAAAATCACCAACCCGGCAGAATATGCCCGGCGCGCAGGCGCGGGTAATAGCGCGTGAAGGTCTTTACGTCGCCATCGAGATCATCGTCGACCGCAGCCGGCGTAATGTTGTCAAGGCAAGCGGAAATGTGGGCGGTGATGGCGTTCATCAGCGATACCGAAAGCCCCGGCCGCTTCATGATGCCGATCTGCACGGGCGGCAGTGGCGGGAAGCCATCGGCCTGGCTCAGAACCTTCATGCCGGTGCGAAGTGCCGATTCCGGCATGACCGATACCGCCATGCCGGCAAGCACGGCAGCGGCGACAACGGTGCAGGACCAACTGGTGAACAGGATCTGGTAGTCGCGGCCGCCGGCATCGAGCGCCGAGCAGGCAAGCTGCCGCCACTGACAGTCACGCCGCCCGACGGCGAGCGGTACAGGTGCATCGTCGCGTAGCGGATGATTGGCCGAACCGACCCAGCAGAGCGGTTCCGTGCGCACCACATCGGACATTCTCTCGCGCGGGTTGTGGGTAACAAGCGCAATATCGAGCTCGCCGCGATGCATGCGTTCGGCGAGATCGACGGAAGGTTCGCAGACAATATAGAGCTCGACATTCGGATGCGTCTTGGCGAAGCGTCCGATGATTTCGGGCATATAGCGGTCGGCATAATCGTCCGGCGTGCCGATGCGCAGCGTGCCCTCGAGCCTGTTGTCGTCGAATGCGGCGATCGCCTCGTTGTTCAGCCGGATGATGCGGCGTGCATAGTTGAGCAGCTTTTCGCCTTCTGCCGTCAGCCGGTTGCCGCGGCCGTCCTTGATGAAAAGCTGCTTGCCGACGCGTTCCTCCAGCCGGCGCATCTGCATAGAGACCGCCGACTGGGTCTTGAACACCCGGTCGGCCGCCTTGGTGAAGCTGCCCGAATCCACGATGGCGATGAAGGTCTGCAACTGATCGATATCAAGCGGCGCGGCCATGATCTCACCTATAAAGGAGTTTGATAATTATCATTAGAAACATTCGTTGGACTGATCAATAGGGGTTTGGCATCTTCCTAATGCAAATCAGCATACCAATCGACAGACCTCCTGCCGAATTCCTCCCAGACCACGCGCCTTCTCCGGACCTCCGGGAAGGGGCTTGGCCAGCGTGTGCCTGAAAGAAAGGACCATTGAAATGCGCACGACAGATCGGACACTACATCTCGGCCACGCAAGGCCGTCGCTGCCTTTGACGGCACGCCTGACGCTTGCTTTCGATAAGATGGCATCCGTCTGGCGCGCACTCCGCAACCGCCGCGAGATCAATCATCTGAATGAGCTGAACGACAGTCAGTTGAGGGACATCGGCTTGACACGCCTTGACGTCACGGCCGCGCTCTACACGTCGACCTTCTTCGAGGACCCGTCCAGCTATCTAACCAACTCCGCGCGTCGCCGTACGCGCTCCCTCGGTCTCACCAGCTTTCGTCGTTGAGACCGATTAAGCGTTTCCCCGCAGGGTGATAGCCAATAAGCCCTGCCTCTTACCCGGTGTTCGGTTCCCAACCGACACCGGGTTTTTTCTTTTTCGAGACGAAGCACGGCCGGGAAATTGCCATGTCTTTCAGATGCCATATGTTAGGACCTGGCTAATGCGAGGACAGTGACAATGGCAACGGTGATCCTCTTTCATTCCGTTTATGGATTGCGCCCACTCGAACTGGACGCTGTCGAGCGCTTGCAGGCGGCAGGTCATAAGGCGTCCGCGCCCGATCTTTATGATGGTTGGGTCGCGAGCTCCATCGATGAAGGCTTCGAACTGAAGGATGAAATCGGTTGGCCGACCATCTGCGAGCGGGCGGAATGGGCGATGGCCGGCCTGCCGCCCTCGACGGTGCTGGGTGGGTTCTCCATGGGCGCGGCTGTCGCGGCAAGTCTTTGGCCGAAGCGGCCCCAGGCCGCCGGCGTGCTCTTCCTGCACAGCATCGCCCAAATCCCGCAAAGCGCCCGCGAAGGCTTACCCGTGCAGGTCCATCTTGCCGATCCGGATCCTTTCGAACCCGCGGAAGATGTCGCCGCATGGCGATCCGAAGCGGCCCGGTCAAAGATCGCGGCCGATATCTTCACCTATCCTGGCGCCGGCCACCTCTATACCGATGCCAGCCTGCCCGATTACGATGCCAAGGCCGCCGATCTCACCTGGAGCCGCGTCATCCGTTTCCTCGACGCTCTTTGAAGCTCCATCTTGAACCGAAAGCGGTTGTTGCCTAAGTTACCTGCCGCGAGCAATACCAACAGGATGTGTGTCATAATGGATTTCAACCCGATCGCAACGTCGATTCACCTTGCCATCGGGAACTATACTATCCATGCCTGCATCCATCATTCTCGCCGATCTTTCGTGGTCCACGCCTGACGGCCGGACGCTTTTCTCCAATCTTGACCTGAGTTTCGGCGCCGAGCGCACGGGCCTTGTCGGCCGCAACGGCGTGGGCAAGACCACGCTTCTGAAGCTCATTGCCAGGGAACTGCGGCCTCAATCCGGGGCGATTTCCTCTGGAGGCAGTCTCGGCACCTTGCGCCAGAGCGTCCAGGTGAAGCCCGGCGACACCGTGGCGGATCTCTTCGGGGCGACCGCGGCGTTGGCCATTCTTCGCCGTGCCGAAGCAGGCGAGGCGACTGCCGAGGAGCTTGCCGCCGCGGACTGGACGCTGGAGACACGCGTCGCCTCCGCCCTTGATCGCGCCGGGCTGGGTGCCACACCCGAAACCCGCCTCGAAGCGTTGTCGGGCGGGCAGCGCACGCGCGCCGGTCTCGCTGCGCTCATCTTCACCGATCCCGATTTTCTCATTCTGGACGAACCGACGAACAATCTGGACCGCGACGGCCGGGAGGCCGTCATCGAGCTGCTCGCAAACTGGCGGGCCGGCGCGATCGTCGTCAGCCATGATCGGGAATTGCTCGACACAATGGATGCCATCGTCGAATTGACCTCGCTCGGCGCCAGCCGCTACGGCGGCAACTGGAGCCAATATCGCGAGCGCAAGGTTCTGGAGCTTGCTGCTGCCCAACACAATCTTGCCGATGCCGAAAAGCGCGTCGCTGAGATTGCCCGCAGCGCGCAGGCGACGGTGGAACGGCAGGCGCGCAGGGATGGTGCCGGCAAGAGGAAGGCCGCCAAGGGCGGCATACCACGTATCATGCTGGGCGGACTGAAGGAGCGGAGCGAGATGACAGGCGGCGAAAACGCGCGTCTCGCCGAACGCCGTCGCGCACGGGCACTCGAAGACGCCGCTGCTGCTCGCGAGCGCATCGAAATCCTCCAGCCTCTGTCCATCAGGCTTCCGTCGACCGGATTGCCGGCAAGCAAGGTCGTTCTGAGGATCGACGGCGTGACCGCGGGCTACCTGCCCGGCCAGCCGATCGTCAGAAATCTCTCTTTCAATATGATGGGACCCGAGCGCGTCGCTATCACCGGTCCGAATGGTTCGGGCAAGACGACATTGCTGGCGCTGATCTTGGGCGAATTGCAGCCGTGGGCCGGGACAGTTCGCGTCATGACCTCCGTTTCCATGCTCGACCAGCGAGTAAGCCTTCTCGATCCGTCGCTGTCGATCCGCGACAACTTCCGGCGGATAAATGCGCAAGCGGATGAAAATGCCTGTCGTGCGGCACTTGCCCGGTTCATGTTCAGGGCGGAGGCAGCGCTTCAAATCGTATCAACCCTGAGCGGCGGACAGTTGCTGCGGGCCGGCCTTGCCTGCGTCCTCGGCGGACCAGCGCCGCCGTCATTGCTGATCCTTGATGAGCCGACAAATCATCTGGATATCGATTCGATTGCTGCGGTCGAGGTTGGACTGCGCGCCTATGACGGCGCGCTTCTGGTGGTCAGTCACGACGAAGTTTTTTTGAAGGACATCGATATATCGCGGCGGCTGGAATTGCCTGCAGGCCTTTCAAGGCAGGTGTCGGTCGTAGAATGAGGCGGGCGTCCCGATACCATCGGATCGCCCGCGCTTTTCCTATTGCCATCAAGCTGCGTCTGCGATCCCATCCAGCTTCGCGATCTCGTGATCCGGCAGCACGAGCGCGGCGGCAAGGTTCTGCCGCAGGTGCTCGAGAGAGGAGGTGCCGGGGATCAGCAGGATGTTCGGGGCGCGATGCAGGAGCCAGGCGAGCGCCACCTGCATGGGTGTGGCGCCGAGGCGGGCGGCGACCTGCGAGAGGGTGGTGGATTGCAACGGGGTAAACCCGCCGAGCGGAAAGAACGGCACATAGGCTGTCCCGTCGCGGGCAAGTTGGTCTATCAGAGCATCGTCGGCCCGATGCGCCAGATTATATTGGTTTTGCACGCAGACGATCTCGGCGATCTTCCGGCCTTCCGCAACCTGTTTGGCCGTGACGTTGCTGAGCCCGATGTGACGGATGAGGCCTTGCCGCTGCAGGTCTGCCAGAATGGTTAAAGGCGCTTCGATCGATCCCTCGGTAGGATGATGCGGATTGAGCATGATGCGGAGATTGACCACGTCGAGCACATCCAGTCCGAGATTGCGGAGATTGTCGTGCACAGCCTGGGTCAGCTCTTCGCGGGAAAAGGCCGGAATCCATGACGCATCGGTGTCGCGGCGGGCGCCGATCTTCGTAACGATAACGAGATCGTCATTGTAAGGATGGAGCGCCTCACGGATCAGTCGGTTGGTGACATGCGGCCCATAAAAGTCGCTGGTGTCGATATGGTTGACGCCAGACGCAACCGCTTCCCGCAACACAGCCACGGCCATGTCGTGATCCTTTGGCGGTCCGAACACGCCGGGGCCTGCAAGTTGCATGGCGCCATAGCCCAGCCGTTTGACGCTGGAATCGCCGAGGGTAAAGCTGCTGGATTGATCGATGTTCGACATGACTACCTCCTGTTCAAGATGAAAGAGAGATAGAGGCGGTAGGAGTGTATGAAAATGGGGTACAATCCGCACGGCTTGTGCGGAATTTCGAACAGTAGCCTGGCTTGACGGAAACTGCCGTCGAATTACGCGATGGTCGGATCGCGCCTGGGGAATGTCTGCACTTCAGCCTTGTTGCGGCGCGGGCTTGCCGTTCGCCGGCATGTAACTATCGAAGATCGCTTCCATGTTCTTCTGATAGTTCTTCTGCACTTCCAGGCCGCTGTCGAACATGGCGTTGAACATCTCGGTATAGGCGGCCATGTCGACGCCGGGTGCGGCGGGTTTGGCTTTTGGTGCTTCCTTCGGCGGCTCGGCGGGCATGGGGAAGTTGCGCATCATATCCTGGAACGCCTTGGCGAAGGGATTGTCGAGGAAAGGATTGGCGGCAGGGGGCTTTTCACGCTCGACCGGCTGGGCGCCGAACATCAGTTCCATCGCCTGGGTAAACGGATTGTCGAAGATGCTCGCCTGCGGCGTCGGCTGCTGCTTCGGCGCAAAGCCGATGGTCTGCAGCCAGTTCTGCATCATCTCGCCCATTGCCGTATTGAGGAAAGGATTGGCCATTGGGGGCATTTGGCCGCTGGTTTCCTTGAAGAGGCCGCCCATCAGCGTGTCGGCCATGACAGGCAGCATGCGCTTGTAAATCTCCTGGCCGATGCCGGTCATCTGCGCCGCCTGCGCAGCGATGGCGCGCGATACCTCCTTGGAGCCGAACAGGCGGGCCAGCACGGTATTGCCATCGGCAATGCCCTCGGGCGTAAAGGCCTTACTCATATCCTCGAAATATTTGGCATAGTTGCCGGAGGTGATGTCCTGCATCACGCCCATGAAATTATAGGGGTTCGTTGCGCTTCGCTTGAACCCCGAGGAAAAGGCGGGCATCAGCGCCGCCATGGCTTTCGCCGCCTGCTCCTGCGCGAGGTTGAACTGCTTGGCTATCGCCTCCGTGGCGGCGCCGTTCTGTGCCTGCATCATCATGTCGAAGAGTGGCAGCATCGAAGTTCCTTTCCGCGCAATCATGCCGCTTCGGAATCAGAAGACGTGCAATCCTGATAGTATAGCGGGAAAAAAAACGGCGCATACCGGTTTCTGCCGGTATGCGCTTTAACAATCGCGGCTAAAGCCGGCCGTCAGTATTGATATTCCTCGAAGACCGGCTCGACTGATCCGTTCCAGCGGCCGTGATAAAGCATCAGCAGATCGTCGGCGAGCGTGCCCTTCTTGGCGAGCACCTCGTCGAGCGGCGCAAGGAAGACGCTTTCGTCCTGGCCGTCGCCGTTCAGCCGGGCGCGGTTCTTCAGGCCGGCGCGGGAAATGCCGACGACCTCGCGCGCCATGTCAAGCAGCTTATGGCCCTTGATGCCAGCCTTAAGGCCCTGCACCGGCACGACATCGCGCAGAGCATTGACCTCTTCGAAAGTCCAATCCTTGGTCAACGCGTCGGCAGCCGTCAGCGCTTCGTCGTCATAGAGCAGGCCGACCCAGAAGGCCGGCAGCGCACAGATGCGCCGCCAGGGACCGCCGTCTGCGCCGCGCATCTCCAGGAAGCGCTTGAGCCGTACATCGGGGAAAAGGGTGGAGAGATGATTCGTCCAGTCGCCCATCGTCGGCTCCCAGGCGGCGATCTCGCCCTTCAACGCGCCGTTCATGAACTGGCGGAAGGTGACATGAGTGCAGTCGTGGTAATGGCCGTCGCGGACAACGAAATACATCGGAACGTCGAGCGCCCATTCGACATAGTCGTGGAACCCGAAATCGTCGCGGAAGGTGAAGTCGAGCAGGCCGCTGCGGCGGTTGTCGGTATCGCGCCAGATGTCGCCGCGCCAGGAGGAGAGGCCGTTCGGCTTGCCCTCGGTGAAGGGCGAGGAGGCAAACAATACGGTCGCCAGCGACTGCAGCTTCATCGACACGCGCATCTTGCGGCGCATATCCTCTTCCGAAGAGAAGTCGAGGTTCACCTGGATCGTGCAGGTGCGGTACATCATGTCGAGACCCTTCGTGCCGACCTTCGGCATGTAGCGGCTCATGATGTCGTAACGCGATTTCGGCATGCGCGGCGTCTCGGCCAGCGTCCATTTCGGGCTGCCGCCGATGCCGAGGAAGCGGATGCCCATCGGCTCGGCGATTTCGCGCAATGTCGCGAGGTGCTGGTTCGATTCCTTGCAGGTCTGGTGAATGTTTTCGAGCGGCGCCCCGGACAGTTCGAACTGGCCGCCGGGCTCGATCGAGATCGCGCCCATGCCGGTCGGCTCGCCAAGTCCGATGATGTTGTCGCCATCCATGATCGGATCCCAGCCGGACTTTTCCTGCAGGCCCTTCAAAAGTGCGGAAATGCTGGCGTCGCCGAAATAAGGCACAGGGCTGTTGTCGGCCCGGAAGAACACGAATTTTTCGTGTTCCGTGCCGATGCGGAATTGCTCCTTCGACTTGCTGCCGGCCGCCAGATAGGCCGTCATGTCCGAGACCGAAGAGAGCGGAGTCTGGTCGGTGGTATCGCGCGCCATGATATTACCTTGATCTCGGAAAGAAGCCCGCGCAAGCCGCAAGCCAATAGGAAGGGTGATTGACGCGGAATGAGGTACGGTGCAAGTGAATTTCTTTCAAGAGCCGTTCAAAAAAATAGGATTTTGTGCCTGGAAGCTATGGTGTAATCGAAGCTGATGCCGGCGCGCTTGCACAAGCGTTCAAGACGCCCAACCGACAGTCGACATAGTCTTGCCTTCCGCCGACGAGGGGAGGGCACATCGATGTTCGAGCAGACTGCATTTCATCCGATCCTGACACTGCTTCTGGCCTCTCTGGTCATCATGGGCAGCCCCGGTCCGTCCACGATCAGCGCGACCGCGGTTGGTGCCGTCTACGGCTTCCGCCGGTCGATCGGTTACGTCTGTGGTCTGATTGCCGGTACAGTCGTCGTTCTGTCGGCCGTCGCGGTCGGCGTCGTCGCAATCCTGTTCTCCGTGCCCTATGGCGCGTCAGTGCTTACCGCCGTCTCCACCGTCTATATCGCCTACTTGGCCTTTAAGATCGCCACCGCTCCGCCGCTCGCGCGTCGCGGTGACCAAATCGCAACGCCTGCCTTTACTGGCGGCTTTCTGCTGGCGGTCGCCAATCCCAAGGCATATCTGGCGATCGCCGCGGTCTTCGCCGGCGTCAGCCTTTTCCATGATCAGCGCACGCTCGATGCGATGCTCAAGATAACGCTGCTCAGTTTGATGATTGTCGCTATTCATCTATGCTGGCTTCTGGTCGGGACCTCGCTGTCCCGCTTTCTCCAGAACCCCACCATTTCGCGCATCGTCAACATCTCCCTGGCGGGTATGCTGCTTGTCACGACCGCGCTTGCATTAGCCGGCTGAAACAACCATCGGCGAGGAAACTAGTTCCAGTCCCCGATCGCCGCCTGAATGACCGCCATCGCCGCTACGGCCGCCGTATCGGCACGCAATATCCGCGGGCCCAAGGGAATGGCGGTGACGAAATCGAGGCTGTGCAGCAGAGCGCGTTCCTCCTCCGAAAAGCCGCCTTCGGGCCCGATCAGCAGCGCCAAATGGTTCTCCTTGATCTTTGTCAGGAGCGGCAGCGGGTTCTGTCCGGCATCGCCTTCATCACAATAGATGATGCGGCGTTCCCTGGGCCAGCGCGCCAGGAGGTCGGTCAGCTTTATCGGCTCGGCCACATCGGGAATGCTGAGAATGCCGCACTGCTCGGCTGCCTCGATGACATTGGCCTTCAGCTTGTCGAGATTGGTGATCTTGCCCTGCACGTGCTGCGTCATCACCGGCTGCAGCAGCCCGGCGCCCATCTCCACCGCCTTCTGCACGAGATAGTCGAGCCGTCCAACCTTCAGCGGCGCGAAGAGATAGTGCAGGTCAGAAGGGGC
Organism: Rhizobium sp. BR 362; assembly: GCF_036528765.1. NCBI lineage: Bacteria > Pseudomonadati > Pseudomonadota > Alphaproteobacteria > Hyphomicrobiales > Rhizobiaceae > Rhizobium > Rhizobium sp. BR 362. Next base: position 11,401 of record NZ_JARWGH010000003.1, read on the forward strand.
GGGCTGCGGCCGCGTCTGCTCGACAGGCGTCAGCAGGATGCGTTTGCGTGCGGGAAAGGAGATGCTGGCCTTCCATTCTCCGTCGCGGCCGTTGAAGATCAGCAGCTCGGCACCGTCCTCCATGCGCAGCACATTGGCGAGATAGTTGAATTGATCCCGATCGGCTTCGATGCCGACATTCGCTTTGATATCCGAAACCACGAACAGCCGCTGCATGCGGAAATTGGCGCGCATGGGTAATCCCTTAAATGAAGAGCGCGACCATAGCCCAATATACCGCGGCTGCAAGCATCGCCGAGACCGGCACGGTGATCGCCCAGGCGCCGATGATGGTCATGAAATGCGAGCGGCGCACGAGGCGGCGGCGATGGATTTCGTCCGGATTATGCTCGTAGACTTTCTCGATCTCGCCCCATGCGACCCCCGAGGCTTCAGCCTTCCTCCGCATATAGGCGATGCGGCGCTTCGAGTGGCTGATATACCATTCGCGGAAGAAGCCGACGCCAAAGACTGCGCCGACCGCAATATGGGTGGAACTGACGGGCAGGCCGAACCAGGAGGCGACGATGACGGTGAGCGCCGCCGACAGTGCGACGCAATAGGCCCGCATCGGATTGAGCTTGGTGATCTGCTCGCCGACGAGGCGGATCAGGCGTGGACCATAAAGCAGCACGCCGACGGAAATGCCGCAGCCGCCGATCAGCACGACCCAATGGGGCGCGCTATATCCCGCCGCGCCTCCGACGACATCAAGACTGCTTCCCTGGCCGACGCTGCGTATGATCGCTGCTAGCGGCCCGATCGCGTTGGCAACATCGTTGGCGCCATGGGCAAAGGACATCAGCGCCGCCGAACAGATCAGCGGCAGGCGGAAGAGTTTACGCAGCGAGCTATTCTTGTTTTCGCAGCCGACGGATTGTGCCGCCACCAGCGGTCTTGCGGCGAGCCAGATCGCCAAACCGACAACGACGCCGATCGTCAGGGTCGAGAAGCCCGCGACGGTATCTTTGGGCGCGAGCTGCAGGACCAGATAGGCGGTAAAAGCACCGGCCATCAGGCCGATCAGAATGGGAATCCAATATTTGGCGGCCGCGATCTTGTCGTCGCGATAGATGATGAAGGTCTTGATGAAAAACAGGATGCCGGCGGCGATCGTGCCGCCGAGGAAAGGCGTGACGACCCAGCCGGCGGAGATGGCTCCCAACACGCGCCAATTGACCATCTCCGGCCCGACCGCGGCAGCCCCTGCGCCGACCACCGCGCCGACGATCGTGTGGGTGGTCGAAACCGGTGCTTTCAGCCAGGTGGCGAAATTGATCCAGAGCGCGGCGGCCAGCAGCGCCGCCATCATCAGCCAGGCGAGCTTGCCGCTGATGATGATGCGGTCGGTATCGATGATATGCGAGGAGATGGTCTTGATGACCGGGCCGCCTGCAATCATGGCGCCGAGAATTTCGAAGATCGCCGCCATGACCAAGGCCTGCGTCATCGTAATGGCGCGCGCACCCACGGCCGCGCCGACATTGTTGGCGACGTCCTTGGCGCCGATATTCATGGCCATGTAGCCGGCGAGCGCCACGGCGGCGATGGCCAGCGTCGCGCCGGGCTGGTTCAGCACGTAAATGCCGGCAAAGCTCATTGCGAGGCCGAGGAAGATTAGGCCGATGCTGGGAGCGACCAGCCGCTTCGTGACATGATTGGCCGCATCCTCGACATAGGTGAATTTGTCGAGATCTTTGTCTAGCGTCCGTTTTGTCAGTCTCGCCGGTCTGTCGGGCATGCCATTCTCTGACTCGAAATATATACTCTTACGCCGCCCGGCAGGCCGCGCAATGCCTGGCGATCATCCTGGCATAGTTTGTTGGGAGTATGATGGGGCCTATTTGGCCTCTGCTGCGGCAAATCTTGCAGTCATCCGCCGCTCAAAGGCGAGGATGATGTCGCGCAACTCCGGTTCGCGGACGCGCTTGATCGCTTCGTTGCAGGAAACCCACTCGATCGTACGCTCGCCCTTTTCCTTGAAGTTCTTGGCGAGATCGCTGACGTCGAGCGCATAGACCTGAACCCGACACGGCACCTGGATCCCGTCCTTTAGCACTTTGTCGTAGCTGAATGCGCCAAGCGGTTCGGTCTCCACGGTGCCGCGTACACCGGCCTCTTCGAAGGCTTCCCGGGCCGCCACTTCATGCGACAGCTTGCCGGGCATCGGCCAACCCTTGGGAATGACCCAGCGGCCGGTATCGCGGCTGGTGAGCAGCAGCACTTCCAACTCACCCGTCTTCTTTCTCACTCGATAGCAAAGCGCGGCATATTGCTGTCGCGGCGGACGCCGAAACATGAGCTGCACATCATTTGCGATACGGGCGAGAATGGCCAAGGGTCGAGTCACCTTTAGAGTTGGAGTTTAGAATCATCTGCATATTAGCATTGCATGGAAAAATTGTGCATGCCATATGACTTTATATGGTATTTCCCCACACTTTCGTTGAGTGCTGAGTAGATAAAAATGTGCGGCTTCGGTCTCTGATATTCGCCAGCGACTATTCTATTAACGACATCAAATCCTTTTAATATGCCGCAGATGGCGCAGTCGCTCTATGGCTCTTCCTATCTTACCGGAAAATAAGCTAAATCTCCGTTATGCCCGAACGCTCCCCACCGTCGCGTCTGCCGCCGATGAACGCGCTGCGCGCCTTTGATGCCGTTGCCCGTCGTGGTAGCATTTCGAAAGCGGCCGAGGAGCTCGGTGTCGTACGCGGCGCTGTACGCCAGCAGCTTGCCGTGCTGGAAACATTTTTCGGTATTGTTTTGTTCCGGCGCGATGGCCGGCGCTTGGTACTGACCGAGAAGGGCAGGGCCTTTGCCGACTCCGTCGGCATTGCCTTCGGCATTTTGGCGCGAGCCTCGGCCGAACTTACAGCCGGTGAGCGCCGGATGCTTCGGCTCGGTGTCCCTTCCGCCTTCGCCGTGTGGTGGCTGATGCCGCGGGTTGCGGATCTGCAGGCTGCACTTCCCGACGTCGATGTTGATATCATCCCGATGGCGATGGTCGAACCGCTGGCGCGCCATCCCGATCTCGACGCGGTGATCATGGGCGGCGAATATCGCCCGGCTCCGGACATCACCGCAATCCGTTTCATGGAAGACGAGTTCGGCCCGGTGGCGACGCCGGACCTTTCCGCCCGACTCGGGCTTTCCACCGGTGTGGAAGCCCTTGCCGGCGCGGTCGCTCTGACCAGCCGTTCCGCGCCCCGTCTTTGGGTTGATTGGTTTGCCGAAAGCGGCCATGCGCCCATTCGCTTTGCCCGTACGCGCGAATTCGAAGATCTGCTTCTGGCGATCGGCGCCACCCGCTCCGGCGTCGGCATTGCCATCGTCCCACGCACGGCTGTTGGTGACGATATCGATCGTGGCACGTTGGTAGCGCCCTATGGCTTTATCCGCAGACCCGCGGGATACAGCCTCAGCATCCGCAGCGGCGATGCGAAGAAAGCGGCTTTTGTCCGGCTGGCCGACTGGCTGGTCAAGGCAGGGGCCGGCCCTATCCCGCCAAGGGCGAGATGAGCTCGTGCATATGGCACTTTTTCTCCCCTATCGCTCATTCCAATGTCCATAGACAGCCTGTCACTTCCCATGAGAGATCAAGGCACGACAGATCGCCGTCAGGAGTGCGTTATGGACCAGCCTTCCTCTCTTTCCCGTATCGATTGGGTTGCCCGGAGCTGCCGCCTGCTTGCGGCAACGGCAGCGGAATTCCGCGAGACCAGACCCTTCGAGGGCCTGGCGATCGGAGCCGGCATTCATCTCGAGCCGAAGACGGTGGCGCTGCTGATGACGCTGCGCGCCGGCGGTGCTCGCCTCGTCTGCACCGGCAATCTCAACAGTACCCAGCCGGAAACCGTCACATATCTGCGTGCGCAGGGCATCACCGTTTTCGCCACCCAGACCACCGATGCCGCCGAGCATGGCGCCAGCCTCGACGCCATCCTGGCGGAAAAGCCGGACCTGCTGCTCGACAATGGCGGCGATCTCTTTGCGCGCGCCGCCGAGCGGCCCTATGCGAATCTCCTGGGCGGCACCGAGGAGACGACGTCGGGCCGCACCCGGTTGCTGCCGATGCGCGACAGGCTGGCGATGCCGATCCTCGTCATCAATGACAGCCCGATCAAGCAGTTCGCCGAAAACAAGCACGCAGTCGGCCAAAGTCTGTTCGAGAGCTATCTTCGCTTCACCAACCGCTCGACCAACGGCAAACGCGTGACTGTCTTCGGTTACGGCGCCTGTGGCAAAGGCACGGCGGCCTGTTTCCGCAACGCCTATGCCACGGTTAATGTCGTCGATATTAATCCCGTGACGACGCTGGAGGCGCATCTGGACGGTTTCGTTACGCCGCTGCGGGATGAGGCGATCCGTACCGCCGATATCCTCATCACCGTCACCGGCTATCACGACATCGTGACTGCGGCGGACCTGCCGCTGATCAAGGATGGTGCGATCCTGATGAACGGCGGTCATTTCCCGCGTGAGATCGACGTCGAGGCCTTCCGAAACAGTTCGGATGTCGCCGGCATTGACCGCTATGAGGCCGAGCACATCGAGACCATCCGCATGCGGGACGGGCGCGCTTTCCACATTCTCGGCGCCGGTCACATGGCCAACCTCGCCGGCCCGCGCCCGCTCGGCAATACCGTCGAATCCATGGACCTCGGCTTCGCGCTGCAAGCCCGCTGCCTGGAGCGTGTGGCAAAGGGCGGTCTCGGCAAGGAGGCCTGCATCATTCCCGTGCCGGCCGATATCGACGCCATGGTGGCAGCGGCCTATCTCGATCTGGCGAGATGACTGCGAAGCCTATCCCGGGCGTGGAACACCGACTGTCAAATCCAGAGGACCATGACGCTGGCGAGAATGACGAAAGACGCCCTAAGCCTTCAACGCTTCCGGTAGCAGCCGGTCGTAGAGCCCAGCCATTTCATCGCCAAAGCAGCAGAAAATAATCTCGTTGAAGTCGCCGCCCATGCTCTCGGCAACAGCGGTGCGTGTCGCGATTGTGGCTGCGGGCTCGGCGGGGAAACGGTAGACGCCGGTAGAAATGGCGGGAAAGGCGATGGTTTTCAGACCGTGATCCCTGGCAAGGCCGAGGCTGCTGCGATAGCAGCTTGCGAGCAAATCGTCTTCGCCGCGCCCGCCATTCCAGACGGGGCCGACCGTGTGGATCACATGCTTGGCTGGCAGGCGATATCCCCTGGTGATCTTGGCCTGTCCAGTCTTGCAGCCATTCAGCGTCCGGCATTCCGCCAACAACTCCGGCCCGGCGGCACGATGGATCGCGCCATCCACACCGCCGCCGCCGAGCAGGCTGCTGTTTGCCGCGTTGACGATGGCATCGACGTCGAGCTTGGTGATGTCGCCGAGGATGACGGTGAAGCGTGTATTCGAGATCGCGGAGAGATCGAAGCGGATGGTTTCAAAAGCGGGCATTATGACACTCTCCAATCTTTGGATTGAGGTAGCGGTCGTCTATCGCTCCCAATAGGGAACCGGCCCATAAAGTTCCGCCAGGAAATCGATAAAGACCCGCACCTTGGCCGGCAGGAACTGGCGGCTGGGATAGACGGCCGACAGCGTGACGCTGTGCGAGCCTTCATAGGCCGGCAGCACCTGCACCAGACGGCCATCCTTGAGTTCGGGGCCGACATCCCAGGTGGAGCGCAGCGCAATGCCGAGGCCGGCGATCACCGCTTCGCGGATCACCTCGCTGGAATTGGTGATCAGCTTGCCTTCGGGCCGGAAGGTCAGCGCGCCCTTCGGTCCGTCCAGTCGCCACGGATCGTGATTATGCGGCGGCAGGCAGATGTGCCGCCGCAGATCATCGATATCCTCTGGCATGCCATGGGCGGCGATATAGGCTGGCGAGGCGCAGAGCACGCGGCGCACCAGCGCGAGGCGCCGTGCCACCAGACTGGAATCGGTGAGCTCCGCAATGCGGATGGCGAGATCAAAGCCGCCGCCGACGATATCGGTGAACTCGTCGGTCAGCATCAGATTGATCGCCAGATCCGGATGCGCCTGCATGAAGGCCTTCAAATGCGGGGCGATGTGCAGCCGGCCGAATGACGTCGGGGCCGAAATCTTCAGCGTGCCCTGCATCTGCGCGGAACGGCCGGCAATATAGGCCTCCGCCTCCTCCAGTCCGGCGAGGATGGCGAGCACCCGGTCGTAAAAACCTTGACCGGCTTCGGTAAGCGAAATCTGCCGCGTCGTGCGCTGCAAAAGCCGGGTGCCGAGCCGATCTTCCAACCGTTTGATTCGCTTGGAGATCACCGCCGGCGAAAAGCCAAGCAATCGACCGGCGAGCGACATGCTGCCGGTCGTGACGACACTGGCAAAGATTTCGAGATCCCCAAGATTGGTCATGTTCTATTTATTCCTGTTTTGACATAAATGCTTATCATTTACGCCAATTTCGCGAAAGTGATAAGCGTGATATGGCGTTAAAAAGAGGGGCGTCTATATTCGGGTGCAGGAGGAGAACGCCATGGCCGAGGCCATTTCATTTCTGGCGCCGCGTGCCGATGTTCTTGCCCGCCGGCGCGAGATCGTGGCGGACCTTATCGACCTCTTGCCGCCGGAATGTCTGATTCATGAGCCGCGCGAACTCACGCCTTTCGAGACGGACGCTTTCATTTCCTATCGCCGTATGCCGCTCGCCGTTGCCTTGCCGCGCTCGACGGCCGAGGTCGCGGCCGTCATGAAATACTGTCATCGCTATGGTATTCCCGTGGTGCCACGTGGAGCCGGCACGTCGCTCTCCGGCGGCGCTATTCCGCAGGAAGATGCCGTCGTGCTCGGCCTTTCCAAGATGAACCGCATTCTCGATATCGATCTCGCCAACCGCACAGCGACTGTGCAGGCCGGCGTGACCAATCTGCATATTTCCGAAAGCGTCTCGGCGGATGGTTTCTTCTATGCGCCCGACCCGAGCTCGCAGCTCGCCTGCACCATCGGCGGAAATATCGGGATGAATTCCGGCGGCGCACACTGCTTGAAATACGGCGTTACGACAAACAATCTACTCGGCGTCAAGCTGGTGCTCACCGATGGCACGGTGATCGATCTCGGTGGCAAAGCCTTGGATGCGGCGGGTTATGATCTGCTCGGACTTGTCTGCGGTTCGGAAGGCCAGCTCGGCATCGTCACCGAGGCGACGGTGCGGTTGATCGCCAAGCCGGAGGGTGCGCGGCCGGTTCTCTTCGGTTTCGACACGTCGGAACAGGCGGGCGCCTGTGTTGCCGATGTCATTGCCGCCGGCATCATCCCCGTCGCCATCGAGTTCATGGATAAGCCGGCGATCGAAATCTGCGAGGCCTTTGCCCATGCCGGCTATCCGCTGGATGTCGGCGCGCTGCTGATCGTCGAGGTCGAGGGTTCGGAAGCGGAGATGGACGACATGCTGAAAAGCATCGTCGAGATCGCCCGCACGCACACCGTCAAGACGGTGCGCGAGTGCCAGTCGGCGACCGAGGCGGCGCTGATCTGGAAGGGGCGCAAGTCCGCCTTCGGCGCCACCGGCCGCATCGCCGACTACATCTGCATGGACGGCACGGTGCCGCTCAGCCAACTCTCTTATGTCTTGAAAAAGACCTCTGAAATCATCGATGCTTACGGCCTGCGTGTCGCCAATGTCTTCCATGCCGGCGACGGCAATATGCATCCGCTGATCCTGTTCAACGCCAATGATCCCGAGGACGCCGCGAAAGCGGAAGCGGCGGGCAACGACATTCTCCGGCTCTGCGTCGATGCCGGCGGCTGCCTGACGGGCGAGCATGGCGTCGGCATTGAGAAGCGCGACCTGATGCGGCACCAATATTCGGAAGCCGATCTGGCGCAGATGATGTCGGTGCGCGCTGCCTTCGATCCCGGCTGGATTCTCAATCCCTCTAAAGTCTTCCCGCTGGATGGGCGCAACGCCGCATGAGAGAATATTTGCCGAAGACGGAAGACGAGGCGGCAGCCATCATCCGCGATCACGCCGCACGGGGTGCGGCATTGGCCATCGTCGGCGGTAACACGCGCGCTGGTTTCGGCAATGCCGTTGCCGCAGAGGCCATATTATGTTCGTGTGGGCTTACCGGTATCGTCGCCTATAATCCGGGCGAGATGGTGATGACCGCGCGGGCAGGGACGCCGGTTGCGGAAATCGAAGCGGTGCTGGCCCAAAACGGCCAGATGATGGCCTTCGAACCGATGGACCACCGACCGTTGATGGGAACGGACGGCGAGCCGACGATCGGCGGCGTCTTTGCCGCAAATGTTTCCGGCCCGCGGCGCTTGGTAAGCGGCGCCGCACGCGACAGCCTGCTCGGCGTTCGCTTCGTCAACGGCAAGGGGGAAATCGTCAAGGCCGGCGGGCGGGTGATGAAAAATGTCACCGGCCTCGATCTCGTCAAGCTGATGGCCGGTTCGCATGGCACGCTTGGCCTCCTGACGGAAGTCACCTTTCGGGTGCCGCCGCGGCTGAAGACGGAGGAGACGATCATCGTCTCCGGCCTCAACGATGCCGAGGCGGCAAACGTCACGGCCGCGGCCATGGCGCTGCCCGTCGATGTATCCGGCGCGGCACATCTGCCGCTGACCGTCTCCTGGACGTTTCTGGACGGCCAATTGCCCGAAGGAGCGGCGACGGTGTTGCGCATCGAAGGTTTGGCCGGCTCCGTTTCGGTGAGGGCGGAGAAGCTGGCCTCGGCCATGCGCCGACTTGGCATCGTGGCGCGACTTGCCGAAGCGGAAAGCCACCGTCTCTGGCGCGAAATCCGCAATGTAAAGCCTTACGCCGACGGCACGATGCGCCCTGTCTGGCGTGTTTCGGTCGCCCCCAGCATCGGCCACCAGCTCGTCGCGGCGCTGCGCCTCGAAGCTGGCGTCGACGCCTATTACGATTGGCAGGGCGGCTTGGTCTGGATGCGCATGGAGGCGGAGCCGGAGGGAGAATTGGTGCGCCGCTACATCCATGCGCTCGGCGGAGGTCATGCCACTTTGCTGCGCGCTGCGCCCGCCGACCGCGCGATGACATCAGCGTTTCAGCCGCAGCCTGAGGCCGTGGCCCTGCTGTCGGCGCGCGTGAAGGAAAAGTTCGATCCTGCGGGGATTCTCAATCCGGGGAAGATGGGATGATGCGGATGGCGTCTTTTGCTAGGCACCCCCTCACCCTAACCCTCTCCCCGCGGGGGAGAGGGGATGACCTCATTTACAGGGATCCTTCGATGCTCTCCTTTCCCCTTCTCCCCTTGGGGAGAAGCTGCCCGACAGGGCGGATGAGGGGGGTGAGGAGCGTCAGCGACGAACACCTCGAACAGCAGCGCAAGTTTGCTCTTGTTTGCAGCCATAACGTCCCCTCAACCCGCACTGCCAGCACTCATCTCCCCGCCGGGGCCAAGGTAGGGAGAGCCTGATGCAGACCAATTTCACCCCCGCCCAGCTTGCCGATCCGCATGTTGCAGAATCCGAGGCGATTTTGCGCAAATGCGTCCATTGCGGCTTCTGCACCGCCACCTGTCCGACCTATGTGACGCTCGGCAATGAGCTCGACAGTCCGCGCGGCCGGATCTATCTGATCAAGGATATGCTGGAAAACGGCAGGCCTGCCGATGCCGAAGTGGTGACGCATATCGACCGCTGCCTTTCCTGCCTTGCCTGCGTGACCACCTGTCCGTCCGGCGTCGACTATATGCATCTCATCGACCATGCCCGCATCCATATCGAAGAGACCTACAAGCGGCCCCTGATGAACCGGTTGACGCGCAGCGTGCTGGCTGCGGTGCTGCCTTATCCCGGCCGGTTCCGCCTGGCGCTCAATCTTGCTCGCTTGGGACGGCCCTTCAAGGGCTTGATGAGCCGCATCCCGGCGCTGAATCCCTTCGTTGCCATGCTCGATCTTGCGCCGCGCTCCATCGCGGCGCCGTCGGCTTTCGCCAAGCCCGGCCGGCATCAGCCGCAGGGGGAACGGCGTGGGCGGGTGGCGATCCTGACCGGTTGCGCCCAGCCGGTGCTCGATCCTGCCATCAATGAGGCAACCATCCGGCTTCTCGCCCGCCTCGGCGTCGAAGTGGTGGTGCCGCAAGGCGAGGTCTGCTGTGGTTCGCTGGTGCACCACATGGGCCGGGAAGAACAGGCGCTGGCCAGTGCCCGCGCCAATATCGATGTCTGGATGCGCGAGATCGAAGCCGGTGGGCTCGACGCGATCATCATCACCGCATCCGGTTGCGGCACGACGATCAAGGACTACGGCCATATGCTCCAGCTCGATTCCGCCTATGCCGACAAGGCCCCGCGCATCTCGGCGCTCGCCAAGGACATTACCGAATATCTCGCAGGCCTCGATCTGCCCTCGCATATGCCGCGCGGCATCACTGTCGCCTATCATTCCGCCTGCTCGATGCAGCATGGTCAAAGGATCACCATGGCGCCGAAACTGCTGCTGAAGGCAGCAGGCTTCACCGTGCGCGATCCGGCGGAAGGGCATCTCTGTTGCGGCTCGGCCGGCACCTACAACATCATGCAGCCGGAAATCTCAGGGGAGCTGAAGGCGCGCAAGGTCAGGAATCTCGAGGCGACGAAGGCCGATATCATCGCAACCGGCAATATCGGTTGCATCACGCAGATCGCGACAGGAACCGACAAGCCGATTCTGCACACGGTCGAATTGCTGGATTGGGCCTATGGCGGCGACATGCCGGATAAGCTCCGCCAGCTCAAGGTGGCGGCCTCCTAAGGCCGTCCGGGACAGGGGAAAAGCTTCCGTCGGATTGGTGAAAAGCCGGACCGCTTAGTGCAGCCGACTGGTCGGCGATGGCCGGTGTGCCCGCCATTCCACCTCGAATTTTTCGGCGCCTATAAGCGTCAGACTGATTCGATCTTGCCCTTCCTCAATGAAGACACCGTCGACCAAGCCGGCAACACCATCATAAAACGAACCTTCAACGAGGCTGTCGATGCGCGCCATCTCGCGCTCCCGGTCTGTATAATCGGCAATGGACACGCATTGCCGATGGCCATCGGCAAAAACATCGATCAGCCGGGGGACGTCTCCGCCGTCGCCGACCTCGTAATAGACGATGACCGGCTCCTCGCTTTCCGGATGGATCCAGTCGCATCGGTAATAGGAAAAGCTCATGCCGGTATTGTCTACTACAAAAACCCCTAAATCAGAACAGATTTAGGGCTTTCGGCAACAATAATGGCCGCGTTTCTTAGAAGTTGAACGATACGCCGAAGTCGATGGCATGGGTGAAGACATCGGTCTTCAGGTTGGCGCCGCTGTCGATCGGGACGTTCACGAAGTTGTAGTTGCCCTTATATTCGACGAAGGTCGACCAGTGTTGGCTAAACTGATAGCTGATGCCAGCCTGCGCCTGCAGCGATGCGCCGCCGAACTCGTAATCGAAGGTGCGGCCAGAGGCACGGGTGACTTCGACATGCGGCACGTTGATGCCGGCGCCGAGGCCGACATAGGGCGTCCACTTGCGGCTCGGATCCTGGAAGCGATAGAGCGCATTGAGCGTCAGCATATTGAGGCCGTCGGTGAACTCGAAATGCGACCAGCCGGGTGTATTGCCGAGATCGCCATAGACCTTGGCGTGGGTGTAGTCGAGCGAGACGCCACAGTTCGACTTGTTGAACTCGTCCAGCCACCAGATGCCGCGGGCGCCGAAATAGGGCGGCATCTTGAAGGACTTGCCGGACCAGTTGGGATCGAAGTCCGCGCCGTCAGATGTCTTGACATTGTTGCCGGTCGCGCCCTGGAAGCCGCCGTAGGCCGAAAACTGCATCTCCGCTGAAGCCGAACCGGCGGCAAAGACAAAAGCTGAAACCGCAAGCGCGGCTACAGCCGGCTGCCTGATGCGAAGTGCACGATGCATCTAAAATCCCCAAGTAGCAAAGTGTCGCTATCTAAACGTGCTTATGTGACAGTTCTATTGCAACGTCCCCTGATCGGAGTGGCTTAGGTGGGAAGGCTGACACCAAACTGAACCAAAAGGGCAGTTTGCCGAGCGCCGGACGCGATAAGTTTGGGGATGTTACACCTCCGCCACAGTGACTATGGTCGGACGGATATGCCGCCGCACAATGGGGCGGGCTGCTTTGCCCGTCTCCCCCAAGGCGGGGGAGACGTCACTATGGCGATAGAGAAGAGATCAGACGTTCCGCAGGCCGAAACGTCTTGCTTGGAAAATCCTGCCGCTGCTCAGCCGCCGAATATCGTCCGCAATACGTCGATGCCGCGGTCCTGGTAGCTGACTTCGCCCTGCTTATTGCCGGGGCCGACGACGATGACCTTGGTGCCGACAGGGACGCGCTCGTAGAGGTCGATCACATCCTTGTTCATCATGCGGATGCAGCCGGAAGACATGTTCAGGCCGATGCTCCAAGGCTGGTTGGTGCCATGAATGCGGAACGCCGTGTCGTTGCCGTTGCGATAGAGATACATCGCGCGGGCGCCGAGCGGATTATCCTCGCCGCCTTCCTGATAGGCCGGCAGCTTGTGGCCCTTCTTGGCTTCGCGAACGATCATTTCCGGCGGTGGCGTCCAGCCCGGCCACTCCGCCTTGCGGCCGACCTTGACGACACCGGACCAGCCGTAGCCTTCGCGGCCGACGCCGATGCCGTAGCGCCGCGCCCGGTTGTCGCCTTCGACAAGGTAGAGATATTTATTGTTGGTATCGATGATGACCGTGCCTGGCGCTTCATTGGTCACCAGCCGCACGATCCGCCGCTGAAACTGCGGCTTGACCTGTCCCTGCGGCTGCATTGCCACACGGATCACATCGGTGCGCGTCGCTTGCGCGGCCTGAGGCGCAGAGGCGCTGAAGGCCGCGGCATCCGATGCCGCCAAAAGGCACGACATAACCATTCCCGCCGCCGCCACGACCGGTAGTATTGATTTCATCCGTCATTCCCCTCTCGATTTACCGCGCAAGAAACTAACGAAACTTGCGAGAGTATCAAGATGAAATCGCTGAGGGCAAAGATCGAACCGGTGGGCCGGCGACCTGATGTAGCATCCGAAAGAGCCTTATTGGCGGGTAATATCAATGCTTACAACGGCATTGCTGCGCCCGACGTGCCATGCGCAGCAATCTTGATAGCAATCACATCACTATAACGCGTGTCCCGACCTTCACACGATCGTAGAGGTCGATCACATCTTCATTGCGCAGACGGATGCAGCCGGAGGACACGGCGTTGCCGATCGTCCAGGGGGCATTGGTGCCGTGGATGCGGTAGAGGGTCGAGCCGAGATACATGGCGCGGGCGCCGAGCGGGTTGGCCTCGCCGCCCTCCATATGGGCCGGCAGATAGTGGCCCTTCGCCGCTTCGCGCGCCAACATTTCCGATGGCGGCGTCCACTCGGGCCATTCCTGCTTGCGGGTGATCGTATGTGCACCGGCCCATTCGAAGCCGGGTTTGCCGACGCCGACGCCATAGCGCCGCGCCTTGCCGCCGTCCATCACCAGGAAGAGGAAGCGATTGTTGGTGTCGATGACGATCGTGCCTGGTCTTTCCCTCGTCTGGTAATCGACGATTTGCGGCAGGAACTGCGGGTCGACTTGGCCGCGGATTGCCGGATATTGCGGCCGGACGACGGCCGCCGGCTGTACGACGGGACGGGCAAACAGGCCGCGCGGCTGGATTACCCGCCGTACCTGCGGATTGACGGCCTGGCTATCCGCCGGATCGTTCATCGGGTTGACGGCCCGCCGCGCCATGGGGCGAACGGGATAGACCGCCGGCTGCACGGTGGCGCCGCCGAGCTGCATCACCCAGGGCGCGGTCAGATCGGGGCTGACGATGACGGGCGGGCGCGACTGGTAACGGTCATCGGCGAAAGCGCCGGAAGCGAGCAGGCTCAAAGCGCCCGCAGCAAATAAAATGCATTGTTTCATCATCGGACAAACTCTCTACAAACGGGCCGAGGATGGGCGTAATTGCGCCCGGTCCAGAATATGGTGCCACTTGCGCGCCAGCGAATGGTAAACATCTATTCATCAAAATGCCGCGAAGCGGATAAACCTTTGTCAGGGTTACTGCTTGGTTTGGAAAGACGGTTTGCAAGTGGTAAACCTTGAATCGGGATGACTTGCCTTCGAATCGTTCTCTCGATCTTAAGTATTTGATTGGCATGATCTTATCCGAAAGCTGCTCGCCAGTTTTCGGGATCGGGTTCTAAAAATAGGGGACGAACTGTAACAATGGCCGGAACAGGCATCATTACCGGTGAGGATGGCAAGGACCGCTGCTTCTGGCACGGCAATCTGCCGGAGTATCAGCGCTACCATGATCAGGAATGGGGCCGGCCCGTCATCGACGACATCAGGCTTTTCGAAAAGATCTGCCTGGAAGGATTTCAATCCGGCCTGTCCTGGTTGACGATCCTGCGCAAGCGCGAGAATTTCCGTGCTGCCTTTGCCGGTTTCGACTTCGAGAAGGTGGCCGATTTTGGCGAGGCTGACATCGAGCGCTGCCTCGGCGATGCCGGCATCATCCGCCATCGCGGCAAGATCGTCTCTACCATCAACAATGCCCGCCGCGCCATCGAGCTGCGCCAGGAATTCGGCTCGCTCGCCCGCTATTTCTGGAGCCATGAACCATCGGCTGAGGAGCGTCCGGCCTTTGTCGATTATCCGACCATTGCCGCTAATCCCACGACACCGGCCTCGGTGCGGATATCGAAGGATCTGAAGAAGCGCGGCTGGACCTTCGTCGGGCCCACTACGGTCTATGCCTTCATGCAGGCCATGGGCCTCGTCAACGATCACATCGAAGGCTGCTATTGCCGGAAAGAGGTGGAGGCGATGCGCACTGCATTGGTACGGCCATGAGACGCCTGGCGCTGGCTTTTTCGCTGCTCACTTTCGTCCTGCTCGGCAGTCACGCCGCCTATGCGCAGGATACTCAGGAGGATGAGAGCACCCATGGCACCCAGCAGACGCCGCTTCCGCAACTCGATCGCGGCGAGACCGTGGAAAAGCTCGGTTTCCCCGCCGTCCTGGAGAAATTGAAGGGCTGGACGAAGTTCGGCAAGGGCAAGGTCTATACCCTGCCGCTCAAAAAGGGCCAGCACGTCCGGATCACCTTCAGCTCGAAGAGCAAATACGCCTATATGGCGATCTTCGATCTTTCCTCGAACGATGACGAATCCTTCTTCGGGACCGACGAAGACGGCATGGTTGCCGATGTCACCGTCAATGAGGACACGACATGGCTGATCAAGCCCTATTACTCCCGCGTCACCCGGCGCCGCGGCCTGGGCGCCCCCTATGAAATCCTCATCGATCCCAATCCGCCCGCCACACAGCAATCGAACCAGCCGGCTGATCAAGCGCCGTCGCTGTTTCCGCCGAGGTCAAAACAGGGGCAGTGAGAGATATTAGGAGAGTTCCGCAATGACCCCTCGCAACTCTCCCAGATGCTCGATCTTCCGAAATCTCGGCGCTTCGGTCGGTTCAGCGACATGTTCGAAGGCCCATGTGAGTTCGTGCGGCACGAAGACGCCGTAGCTTCCGGCAGCGAGCGCAGGCACGATGTCCGACTTCAGTGAGTTGCCGACCATCATCGCCCGTTCCGGCCCGTCGCCGACCTTGGAGAAGATGCGACGATAGGTGGAGGCATTCTTGTCGGAGACGATTTCGATGGCATCGAAGAGATCGCCGAGGCCGGACTGCGCAAGCTTGCGCTCCTGGTCGAAAAGATCGCCTTTGGTGATCAGCACCAGCAGGTAATTGCCCGTCAGGGCTTCCAATGTTTCCCGGACATTGGGAAGCGTTTCGACGGGATGGGCGAGCAGATCGCGGCCGATATCGAGGATTTGCGCAATCACGGTCGTCGGCACTTCGCCCTTGGTGATCTCGATCGCCGTTTCGATCATCGACAGCGTGAAACCTTTGATGCCGAAGCCGTAATGGTGCAGATTGCGCTTCTCGGTTTCCAGCAACTCCTGGGAAATGTTCTCGCTTTCTGCGTAGTCGGCAAGCAGTTCGATGAACTGCCGTTCCGTCAGACGATAGAATTGTTCGTTCTGCCAGAGCGTATCGTCGGCATCGAAGCCGATCGTGGTCAAAGGGCGTTGTGTCATGGACATTCTTGCTCTTGCGGATTGCATGGATGCGAGAGTCTATCGCGCGTCTAAAAGGAGGCAAGGGCGAAGCGCGGGTCACTGCATCGTGATCGGTGCCGGGTATCGTGTTGAAATCGGATTCCGGTGCATTATGTCGATGTTGTCTCGATGGTGGTGGCGCCAAGACCGCTCCTCGATGACCTTCTTCGGACCTCCCAAGGCAGCGCGGATGAGCGGCTGTCATGCCGAGGCCAATAGCCAAGAGACAAGAATTCACCGGCCGGAAGCTGCCTTTCGGCGGATCACAAGGGATTTCTTCAAATGCGTTATAACCAACTCGGCAATACCGGCATGTTCGTCTCAGAACTTTGCCTGGGCACGATGACCTTCGGCGAAGCCAATCCCAACAGCATGTGGGGTGCGATCGCCGATGTCGACCAGGCGAAGGCTGACGAGATCGTCGAAAACTCGCTCGCCGCCGGCGTCAATTTCATCGACACCGCCGACGTCTATTCCTTTGGCAACTCGGAAAAGCTGCTCGGCCAGGCGCTGAAGAATGTCGGCGTGCCGCGCAAGGATGTCATCATCGCCACCAAGGTTTACGGCGTCATGGGTGACAAGCCGAACGATCGCGGCGCCTCGCGCGGTCATATCATGGATTCGGTTCAGGCAAGCTTGGAGCGGCTGCAGACCGATCATATCGACCTCTATCAGATCCATGCCACGGACACCGTGACGCCGATCGACGAAACGCTGCGTGCGCTTGACGATCTCGTCTCTCGCGGAATGGTGCGTTATGTCGGTGTGTCCAACTGGCAAGCTTGGCGCATCGCCAAGGCGCTTGGCATTTCCGAACGCCGCGGCTTTGCCCGCTTCGAAACGGTGCAGGCCTATTATTCCATCGCCGGCCGCGATCTGGAGCGCGAAATCGTACCGCTGATGGCTGAGGAAAAGCTCGGGCTTATGGTCTGGTCGCCGCTCGCCGGCGGTCTTCTTTCCGGCAAGTATGGTCCGGGCGCACCCGGCAACGGCGAGGGACGACGCGCCAGCTTCGACTTTCCGCCTGTCGACAAGGACCGCGCCTGGGCCTGCGTCGCCGCGATGCGCGAAGTCGCTGAGAAACACGGCTCCAACGTGGCGACCGTGGCGCTTGCCTGGATCCTGGCAAAGCCTTTCGTCACCAGCATCATCATCGGCGCCAAACGCCTCGACCAGCTCGACCAGAACCTGGCCGCCGTCAAGCTGAGGCTCGATGCAGACGATCTCGCCAAACTCGACGAGGTCAGCGCGCTTGCTCCGGAATATCCCGGCTGGATGCTGAGCCGCCAGGGTGCCGCCCGCCGGCCGCAGCCATTCGAGCCGAAGGCCTGAGCCTTCACGAATGAAACGCCGCCGTCTCGTGAGACGGCGGCGCTTGCCGGAGAAAGAGGCGCCGCCTCTCGCTCCGCGTTCCCTGGCTTATTTGCCGTGCTTCTTCAGCCAGGCGTTCATTTCCTTGATTTCGGCCTCCTGCGCCTTGATGACACCTTCCGCCAATTTGCGCAGTTCCGGGTCTTTGCCGTATTTGAGCTCGATCTTGGCCATGTCGATGGCGCCTTGATGATGCGGGATCATGCCGCGGACGAAATCCGCATCGGCATCGCCGCTATAGGTGATCATCATATCCTTGTGCATCTTGCTCATGGCATCGTTGAAGGCCTTGCTGGATGCGCCTTGGTTCCCCATGGGCTTGCTCATGTCCATGCCGGACATGTCGTCAGCAAGGGCAGGAACGGCAAGTGCGAGAGCAAAAGCGCCGGCGATGATCATGGATTTTGAAACAGGCATGAGAATTCCTTTCCGTTTTGAACGGCATCTGAAATCTTGTGCGGCAACGCCGCATCATTGATGAATGGAAATCAGGAGCGTCAGGCAAAACGGGGAGGCGGCGCTCTTGGAGCGGGACGGGAATCATGCAGCCGTTGGCCATGCCTGGGCGCTGGATATGAGAATGCCAGAGGCTTGCCATCATCCATTGCAAGCGAGGGCGCGACCGCAAGGCAGGCGGCGCAAGAAGGGGCATGTGCCATACCGCCGGCGCAGGGATTGTCCGGCTTTTTGTCGGCGTGCATGGCTATGGAATCATGATCCGTCATGCCAGGCATATCAGCCATGCCGGCGTGCATGCTCATGCCCGAGATAGCCGGCATTGCCACCGCGGAATCGCAGATTGGGCAATTCGCCAGCGCCGGCATGGCGCCATAGAGCAGCCAGGCAATGAGCATTGTCAGGATCGCAAAGAAGCGCATGCGCAAAAATCTAAATTTGTGGTCGCAAAAGGCAAGCGGAAATCGCATTCAGCGATGGTTGGCGGAATATCGGGGCGCCAGTTTGATCTCGCTCAGGATTTCGACGGGAGGAGATCTCACGCAATCGGCAACATCGAAAGTCACGGTAAATCTTGCCGGCGTTTCCGCAGCCCATGTCAGCGCCGTTTCGGCCGATGCCATCGGGATTTTCATCGCGATCGTGCAATGAGGCTGCCAACGGTTGGGGCGGTAATGCTCATCACATAGGAGGGGATCGATTTCCCGATGAATGGCTTGGTGGGCATGGCGCAAGGCGCTGTCATCGACCGGACGCGCCCAAAGCACCAGCACTTCGTTCCTGAAGTGCCGAATGCCCGAAAACTCCACCGAAATCGCCGGAATATTATCAAATGCCTTGCGCGCTGCCTCGCAGAGGTACTCGGGCGAGATATCTTCGTAGATGGCAAAGGTCAGATGCGGAGGGTAGTTCAGCCCTTGCATCGATGGCACGGTCTCGAAAGCGCTGGCTTGTCGCCAGAGATCGAGGACGGGCAGCGCCGTATTGTTGGTGCATTTCAGGCTGATCGCGTAGGGCATGGCTTCTACGTCCCCCGTCGTCTGCTCCGTCGCTTTTGTCGGTTTTGACGGACGACAGCATACAACAATCCTTGCCGCATCCCGCGCTATCCGCTAGTTAACCGCCACTGTTCCCGTACCGGATTATCCTGCAAATGAGCGATAAACAAAAGAAACCGC
Organism: Rhizobium sp. BR 362; assembly: GCF_036528765.1. Classification (NCBI taxonomy): domain Bacteria; kingdom Pseudomonadati; phylum Pseudomonadota; class Alphaproteobacteria; order Hyphomicrobiales; family Rhizobiaceae; genus Rhizobium; species Rhizobium sp. BR 362. The sequence continues at coordinate 30,556 of NZ_JARWGH010000003.1, forward strand.
AAAAGCTCAAGGCCCGCTTGCCGCGTGGCTTTGTCGATCGTTCGGCGAGCGATATTCGCGCCGTCAACGAAATGACCGCCAAGATCCGGGCCGTGTACGAGCATTATGGTTTCGATCCCGTCGAGACGCCGCTGTTCGAATATACCGATGCGCTCGGCAAATTCCTGCCCGATAGCGATCGGCCGAACGAAGGTGTGTTTTCGCTGCAGGACGATGACGAGCAGTGGATGTCGCTGCGCTACGACCTGACGGCGCCGCTCGCCCGTCATGTCGCGGAGAATTTCAACGAGATCCAGCTCCCCTACCGCACCTATCGTGCCGGCTATGTTTTCCGCAACGAGAAGCCGGGGCCGGGCCGTTTCCGCCAGTTCATGCAGTTCGATGCCGATACGGTCGGCGCGCCGGGCGTGCAGGCCGATGCCGAAATGTGCATGATGATGGCCGACACGCTGGAGGCGCTCGGCATCAAGCGCGGCGACTATGTGATCCGGGTCAACAACCGCAAAGTTCTCGACGGCGTGCTGGAAGCGATCGGCCTCGGCGGCGATGACAAGGCTGCCCAGCGCCTGAACGTGCTGCGTGCCATCGATAAGCTCGACAAGTTCGGCCCGGAAGGCGTGTCGCTCCTGCTCGGGCCGGGTCGCAAGGACGAGTCCGGTGACTTCACCAAAGGGGCAGGGCTGGACGCGGGCCAGATCGAAAAAGTGCTCTTTTTCGTCGGGATCAAGGATTATGCCGAAAGTGCTGTTCGGCTCGCAGAGCTTGTCGCCGGCACATCCAACGGCAGCGAAGGCGTTGACGAACTGAACCTGATCGGTTCGCTGGTCACCAGCGCCGGCTATCATTCCGATCGCATCAAGATCGATCCGTCCGTCGTGCGCGGCCTCGAATATTATACCGGCCCGGTCTACGAGGCCGAACTCCTGTTCGACGTGACCAACGAAAAGGGCGAGAAGGTCGTCTTCGGCTCGGTCGGGGGCGGTGGCCGTTATGATGGGCTCGTCTCGCGCTTCATGGGCCAGCCTGTACCGGCCACCGGCTTCTCCATCGGCGTGTCGCGCCTGATGACGGCGCTGAAGAACCTCGGCAAGCTCGGCACGGAAGAAGTGATCGAGCCCGTGCTCGTCACCGTGATGGATGGCGATGTCGAGGCCATGGGTCGCTACCAGCGCTTCACGCAGCAACTGCGTGCTGCCGGAATTCGTGCCGAGATGTTCCAGGGCAATTGGAAGAAATTCGGCAATCAGCTGAAATATGCCGACCGCCGCGGCTGCCCGATCGCCATCATCCAGGGTGGCGACGAGCGCGCCCAGGGCGTCGTGCAGCTCAAGGACCTGATCGAAGGCAAGCGCCTTTCCGGCGAGATCGAGGACAATGCAAGCTGGCGCGAGGCCCGCGTCGCGCAGGAGACCGTGCCGGAAGCTGATCTGGTGGCTAAGGTCAAGGCCATGCTGGATGCGCAGGCGGAAGATCGCAAGAGGGCACTCGGCAATGTCTGAGTGCGCGGCTCTGCCCCTCACCCTAACCCTCTCCCCGCTTGCGGGGAGAGGGGACGATCTCTTTTGCTGCGGCCCGTCGACCCTCGTAGAGGGGAGGGCCGACGGAGGCTGCGTTTATCCCCTTCTCCCCTCGGGGAGAAGGTGGCCCGAAGGGTCGGATGAGGGGAACTTTCCGCTCGGGGAAACTATCCTTCGCTTACCGCTCAGGATTTTCCCCGCCGGGAAGAAGGGGAGGGCAATCCCATGCCTCTGATCAACCTCCCAGATTTTGCCGGCGATCTGCTGGCTGAGTTTGCCGCCCGCCGGACGGAGAGGGTGGACACACCGATCATCCAGCCGGCAGAGCCTTTTCTCGATATGGCCGGCGAAGACCTGCGCCGTCGTATCTTTATGACCGAAAGCGAAACCGGCGCCAGCCTTTGCCTGCGCCCGGAATTCACCATTCCCGTCTGTCTGCGCCACATCGAGACCGCGACAGGCACGCCGAAGCGCTATTCCTATCTCGGCGAGATCTTTCGCCAGCGCCGCGAAGGTGGCCATGAATTCTATCAGGCCGGCATCGAGGATCTGGGCGATGGCGATACGGCGAGCGCCGACGCCCGCGCCATCGGTGATGCCATCGGCATTCTCAATCGGTTGGTGCCGGGCAAATCGCTTACCGTGACGCTCGGCGACCAAGCTGTCTTCGAAGCGGTCGTCCAGGCGCTTGGCCTGCCATCCGGGTGGCAGAAGCGGCTGATCCATGCCTTCGGCAATATGATGCATCTCAAAGCGCTGTTGGCACGGCTCGCAAGTCCGCAGCCGGTGACCGGCCTTGATCCGCATGTGCTGGACTTTCTGACGCGCGGCGACGAGCAGGGACTGGTCACGCATATCGACAGCACCATGAAGGCGACCGGCTATTCGACCAACGCCAGCCGCTCGCCATTGGAGATTGCCCGTCGGCTCCGCGAAAAGCTGGTCCTTTCGGAAACTCATCTCGACGATGCGGCTTTCGGTGTGCTGGAGGAATTCCTGCAACTCCGCCTGCCACTCGCCGACGCCTCTTCGGCGCTGGCCGGCTTTGCCGATGCGGCCGGTCTGAAGCTCGGCAATGCACTTGAGCGTTTCGATGCCCGCGTTACGGCTCTTGCCAGCGCCGGCGTCGACGCTACCCGGATCGAATATCGCGCCGCCTTCGGCCGTCCGCTCGATTATTACACCGGTCTCGTCTACGAAGTGACGGTGGAAGGATCACCGGCGGTGCTCGCCGGTGGCGGCCGTTTCGACCGGCTGCTGACGTTGCTCGGTGCAACGGATCACATCCCGGCCGTCGGCTTTGCGCTCTGGCTCGACCGGATCGAAACTGCGAGGGCCGCCTGATGACCATCACCATTGCGCTTCCCTCCAAGGGCCGCATGAAGGACGATTGCTCGGCTGTCTTCGAACGGGCCGGCATGCCCATCGTCGCCGTCGGCAACGACCGCTCCTATCGCGGCCGTGTCGAAGGTTGGGATGATGTCGAGATCGCCTTCCTCTCCGCTTCCGAAATTTCACGCGAGATCGGCAATGGCAGCGTCGATTTCGGCGTCACCGGCGAAGATCTGGTGCGCGAGGGCTTGGCAGATGCTGATAGGCGCGTCGAGTTCTGCGCCCGCCTCGGCTTCGGCCATGCCGACGTCGTCGTCGCTGTTCCGGATATCTGGCTCGATGTCGATACCATGGCCGATCTCGGCGATGTCGCCGCTGATTTCCGCGCGCGGCGCGGCCGCAGGCTGACGATCGCCACCAAATATTGGCGGCTGACGCAGCAGTTCTTCTCCAGCCAGCACGGCATCCAGCTCTACCGCATCGTCGAAAGCCTCGGCGCCACGGAAGGGGCGCCTGCCGCCGGCTCCGCGGATATCATCGTCGATATCACCTCGACCGGCTCGACGCTGAAGGCAAACCATCTGAAGGTGCTCTCCGATGGCACGATCCTGCGCTCCGAGGCCTGCCTCGTCCGCGCCCGCAAGGAGAGCCACGAGAGCGATCCCATGGTTCAGCGGATCATCGCCGCCGTGCGCGCCGCGCTCTGATATTTCTGCTCTCTTCAACGATACGAAAAAGCCCGCCGGGGAAGCGGCGGGCTGCTGATGCTTGGGAGGTCTTGAGCAATCAGGCGGCTGCGTAGGCGCCGCGGCGTGCGTCGAGCGAATAGACGCCCGGGCCGTTGGTGGCGAGCATAATGTAGGCGCCGGCGAGCGTGACGTTCTTCAGGAAGTTGACGAAGTTCAGGCCATTGATCCAGCCATTGGCGGCAGCCGGGAAATCCGGAACGTTGACGGTCGGCAGATGGAAGACGATGCCGGTGAAAATGCAGAACAGGGCAAGCAGCCAACCGACGATGCGGATCTGGAAGCCGATGAGAACGCAGACGCCGGTGACGAATTCGAAGGCGCCGGCGAGATAGGTGAGAAGCGTAGCGGCGGGCATGCCGGCACCCGCGATCATGCCTGCGGTGCTCGACGGATCGGTCAGCTTGCCAAAGCCGGCGAAGATGAACATGAAGGCGAGCAGGATGCGCGCCACGAGAATGATGATGTTATTGGTGTTGGACATGACGGTCTCCAGTAGAGGCGGTTGGTGCCGAGTGACGATTTCTGGGATCCGTTATTCGCGATTTTGATGAGATTGGAAAGATAAACAAAAGCGCACGATTAGTTCACAATTGTTGAACAATCTCCCGCCGCCGGCACTCTTCCCATACGCTCCATATCGGCTATGTTGACGCGAATTTACTCGTCGTTGGCGCCGATTCATTCCGCCAAATCATGATCTTCAGAAGGAAGCCCCATGGCCGATCTGTCTTCATTCCCGATCACTACGCGCTGGCCGGCCAGCAATCCGGATATCATCCAGCTCTACTCGCTACCGACACCGAACGGCGTCAAGGTATCGATTGCACTCGAAGAGCTTGGCCTTCCCTACGAGCCGCATCTGATTTCCTTCAGCACAAACGACCAGAAGTCGCCGGAATTCGTTTCGCTCAATCCGAACGGCCGTATCCCGGCCATTATCGATCCGAATGGCCCTGACGGTAAGCCGATCGGCCTGTTCGAATCCGGTGCCATCCTCGTCTATCTCACGGAAAAGACCGGCAAGCTGATGCCGAGGGATGCGGCCGGACGTTATGAAACGTTGCAGTGGGTGTTCTTCCAGATGGCCGGTATCGGCCCGATGTTCGGGCAGTTCGGTCACTTCTTCAAATTCGCCGCCGACAAGGTCGCCAACAACTCCTATCCGGTCGAGCGGTATCGCGATGAAAGCAAGCGCTTGTTGAGCGTGTTGGAAAGCCGCTTGAAGGGCCACCAGTGGATCATGGGCGACGAATATAGCATCGCCGACATTGCCACTTTCCCGTGGGTCAGAGGCGTTGACGTCTTTTATGGTGGCCGCGAGCTTCTCGAATTCGCAAGTTTCCCGGCGGTGATGGATTGGCTTGAACGTGCGATAGCCCGCCCGGCGAGCCAGCGCGGGCTGAATATTCCGAAGCGGGATTGATAGCGAGCGTTTCTCTACGTGAGACGAAGGCCGATCCGAAAGGATCGGTCCGATCCGAAAGGATCGGCCTTTCGCGTTCAGGCCCTACTGCCGGCTCGCCAACTGGCTGCCCGGCTCGAGTTTGAAGCGTGGAAACAGGAAAACGCCCACCATGCTGCCGGCGTGTTTTCCTTCCGTGCCGATCGATTCACCGACGCAGAAAATCGGTTGCCGATGTCCGCCGACGCCGAGCGCGGTGGTGGAATAGCAGAAACAGGAGGAGGCGGTTGCCGCTTGCTCGAACAGGTCGAGGATGCGGGCGCGATCATGGGCCTCATAGCAATGCATCAGGCTCAACAGGCCGCATTCGGACGAGCTCAACCCATGTAGCATGGTGCCCCATTGACCAAGCTTGATGATGCCGCTCGCTAAATCGCCGGTCCATCCTTCGGAGACGCAGAACTGCGCCAGAAGATCAGGGTCATGTCCATCGAACTCCAGCGACCCCGGAGCAAAAGGTGCGGCAAGATTGGCTTTGGCGATCTTGAACAAGATATTCCCCACCCTTGAGGCGCGGGTTCCCCTGCGCGCGCTTCAATCGAATTTCATGCTATTGGACGGAGCGTCGCTCCGCATATTGCACTGCTATGGACTGGCGAAGCCGCAGCTTCGCTGAACCCATCCCCCCGGGCGTGCTTCCGGATCGACAATTGAGTGTATCAAGTCACTTCAAGTAACGAATCTATACGCGCAATCTATATAAAAGGTTAGGACCGCGCCTAGCCGCGGGTAACGCGCACTGAAAACAAGTAAAATTTACGTGCTCTGCAACAATCCCTCGAACATCATTGCGCTGCGATTTATAGGGGCTTTTATAAAAACGGCAATGGGGCCATTTGCGTAAATTTGCATAGTTTGAAAATGTCTTGAACCTTGCGCCGCAGCTAGTTCAACATAAATGAAAAGGGCGGCCCGAGAGCCGCCCTTCGTCAATTCCGGTGCCGGAATGAACAGTCGTTATAAGGCCAATGCCCTATCAAATCATGTCCATGCCGCCACTTCAGGCCGCTTGACGGCCTGAAGCATCAAAGATGCATGGGCGAAGCTTTATGGACATTCCTGTGATTGGGCCAATGCCCTATCACATCATGTCCATGCCGCCCATGCCGCCCATGCCGCCCGGCATGCCGGCAGGGGCATCCTTCTTCGGCAGTTCGGCGATCATGGCTTCGGTGGTGATCAGCAGCGAAGCAACCGAAGCCGCGTCCTGCAGAGCCGTGCGAACGACCTTGACCGGGTCGACGATGCCCATGGAGATCATGTCGCCATAGACGCCCGTCTGAGCGTTGTAACCCCAGTTGTCTTCGTTCTTGTCGAGGATCTTGCCGACAACGATGGAGGCTTCATCACCAGCGTTTTCAGCGATCTGGCGGCACGGAGCCTGCAGAGCGCGGCGGATGATGTTGATGCCAGCTTCCTGGTCGTCGTTTTCACCCTTGGCGGTGATCTTGACGGAGGAGCGCAGCAGAGCCGTGCCGCCGCCCGGTACGATGCCTTCCTGAACAGCAGCGCGCGTCGCGTTGAGGGCGTCGTCGATGCGGTCTTTCTTTTCCTTCACTTCGACTTCCGTCGAACCGCCAACGCGGATAACGGCAACGCCGCCAGCGAGCTTGGCAAGACGTTCCTGCAGCTTTTCGCGATCGTAGTCGGAGGTGGTTTCTTCGATCTGAGCCTTGATCTGGGCAACGCGGCCTTCGATGTCGGACTTGGCGCCCGAACCGTCGACGATCGTGGTGTTTTCCTTGGAGATCGAGACCTTCTTGGCGCGGCCGAGCATGTCGAGGGTGACAGATTCGAGCTTGATGCCGAGATCTTCGGAGATGACAGTGCCGCCCGTCAGGATGGCGATGTCTTCCAGCATGGCCTTGCGGCGATCGCCGAAGCCCGGAGCCTTGACGGCAGCAATCTTCAGACCACCGCGCAGCTTGTTGACGACGAGCGTTGCGAGAGCTTCGCCTTCGACGTCTTCAGCGATGATGAGGAGCGGCTTGCCGGTCTGAACGACGGCTTCGAGAACCGGAAGCATTGCCTGCAGGTTCGAGAGCTTCTTCTCGTGCAGGAGGATGAACGCGTCTTCGAGGTCGGCGATCATCTTTTCCGGGTTGGTGACGAAGTAGGGGCTGAGATAGCCGCGGTCGAACTGCATGCCTTCGACGACTTCGAGTTCGGTTTCGGCGGTCTTGGCTTCTTCAACGGTGATGACGCCTTCGTTGCCGACCTTCTGCATGGCTTCAGCAATATCGAGACCGATCTGCTTTTCGCCGTTTGCCGAAATCGTGCCGACCTGTGCGACTTCTTCCGAGGTGTTGATCTTCTTGGCCTTGGCCTGGAGATCCTTGACGACTTCAGCAACGGCGAGGTCGATGCCGCGCTTCAGGTCCATCGGGTTCATGCCGGCTGCAACAGCCTTGGCACCTTCGCGAACGATGGCCTGGGCGAGAACGGTTGCGGTCGTCGTGCCGTCGCCGGCGATGTCGTTGGTCTTCGAAGCAACTTCGCGGACCATCTGTGCGCCCATGTTTTCGAACTTGTCTTCGAGTTCGATTTCCTTGGCGACCGTGACGCCGTCCTTGGTGATGCGCGGAGCGCCGAAGGACTTGTCGATAACGACGTTACGACCCTTCGGGCCGAGCGTGACCTTCACTGCGTCAGCGAGGATGTCGACGCCACGAAGCATCTTTTCGCGGGCGCTGCGGCCGAATTTTACTTCTTTAGCTGCCATGTTTGAAACTCCTGAATTCGCGTTGTCCGGGTTTATGGCCCGTCAGCTTTATCGGAAAAGGGAAACCGGCCGGATTAGCCGATGATGCCCATGATGTCGGCTTCCTTCATGATCAGAAGGTCTTCGCCGTTGAGCTTGACTTCGGTGCCGGACCACTTGCCGAACAGAACGCGATCGCCAACCTTGACGTCGAGTGCTACGACCTTGCCGGATTCATCGCGGGCGCCAGAGCCAACGGCGACGATTTCGCCTTCCTGCGGCTTTTCCTTGGCGGTGTCCGGAATGATGATGCCACCCTTGGTCTTTTCTTCCGACTCGACGCGACGAACGACGACACGGTCATGAAGGGGGCGGAAATTGGTGCTTGCCATTGTCTAATCCCTCGATCAAATGACATTCACGGATCAGCGGCGGATCCGTATGGGGCTTTGTTAGCACTCCGCCTCGGCGAGTGCTAGCGACGGTGATTTAGGGGTGGCTCCTGGACGAGTCAAGAACAGCACTGTGAATTTTTTGCGGCGCTGTTCGGCTTCTTCGCGGATGATTAACAGGGCAGACCAATCCTGTCTCACATGCCCGTCGTAAAAGCGCCTTCCCCCTTGGGGTCCATTGAGCCGAAGATCGCCGGCTTTTACCCCAGTTTGCCGCTTGAGCTTTGTGCAATGCAAAAACCCGAGCTCTGCTCTTGTAATTTGCCGGACGGTTTGCGATGTCAGCCCGTGATTTCTTTCACCACGAGGACTGCATGGGCAAGCGTATCGAAAGCTTCCGCGAGATCGGCAAACTTTATGACGTGGCGCTCTGTGACGTCTGGGGGGTGCTGCATAACGGCGTCTCCGTCTACAACGACGCGCCGGTGGCGCTGGAAGCTGCACGCGCCGAAGGGCTGACGGTCGTCCTCATCACCAATTCTCCCCGCATAGCGCCGAAGGTGGTCCAGCAGTTGCGGGAGATCGGCGTTCCCGACAGCGCCTATGACCGGATCGTCACCTCCGGCGACGTCACCCGCCGCCTGATTGCCGAGGGCCCGAAAAAGGTATTTCTGCTCGGTCCCGAGCGCGACATCGCCATCATCGAGGGGCTGGATGTCGTGCGCGTTGAGGCCGAAGAGGCCGAAAGCATCGTCTGCACCGGCTTTTTCGATGACGAAACCGAGACTCCAGACGACTATACCGACATGCTGAGGGCCTGGTCGGCCCGTAAGGTGCCGCTGATCTGCGCCAATCCCGATCTCGTTGTCGAGCGTGGCCACCGCATGATCCCCTGCGCCGGCGCCATGGCCGCTTATTACGATCGGCTCGGCGGCGAGACGCGGATCGCCGGAAAACCGCATCAGCCGATCTACGATGCCTCGATTACCGCTGCCCGCGAAGTGCGCGGCGAATTCCCGTTGTCGCGCGTTGTCGCGATCGGTGACGGCATGCCGACCGACGTGCGCGGCGCGCTCGATTACGGCCTCGATCTTCTATATGTAAGCCATGGCATTCATGCTCGCGAATATGTCGTCGACGGTCACACCGACGAGGCAGCGCTTGGCGCGTTTCTGGCGCGCGAACAGGCCTCGCCGAAGTGGTGGATGCCGCGCCTTGTCTGAGAGAGTGGTAGCCGATGACCGTTTTCCACCGCAATGAGACCCGAGAGCCGCTGCCGGACAATCTGAAAGGCGGTGTCATTGCCATCGGTAATTTCGACGGCGTGCATCGCGGCCATCAATCCGTGCTCGATCGTGCGCTGGAGATCGCCGGGGAGCGCGGCGTGCCCGCGCTGGTGCTGACCTTCGAGCCGCATCCGCGAACCGTCTTCAAGCCCGATCATCCGGTTTTCCGCCTTACGCCGGCGCCGCTGAAGGCGCGGCTCCTCGAGGCGATCGGCTTCAATGCCGTCATCGAATATCCCTTCGACCGGGCTTTTTCGCAGCGATCCGCCGATGAATTCGTCCATTCTATTCTGATCGACTGGCTGCATGCATCCGAAGTCGTCACCGGCTTCGATTTCCATTTCGGCCATGACCGCCAGGGCGGCCCGGCCTTCCTGATGAACGCCGGCAGCAAAAACGGCTTCGGCGTCACGCTAATCGACGCTTACCGCGATGAAAATGCCGAAGTGGTCTCGTCAAGCCGCATCCGGGAATTGCTGGTGGAAGGCGATGTGGCGGAGGCCGCAGGCCTGCTCGGCTATCGCTACACCATCGAGGCGGAAGTGATCGGCGGCGAAAAGCTCGGTCGCTCGCTCGGCTTCCCGACGGCCAATATGCGGTTGCCACCCGAAGCGCGGTTAAAAGCCGGCATCTATGCCGTGCGCTTCCGCGCCGCCGATGGCGTCATTCGCGATGCTGTCGCCAGTTATGGCCGGCGCCCGACGGTGACCGACAATGGCGCGCCGCTGCTCGAAACCTTCGTTTTCGACTTCAGCGGCGATCTCTATGGCCAGATCTGCTCCGTCTCCTTCTTCGGCTACCTCCGGCCCGAACTGAAGTTCGACGGCCTCGATCCCCTGGTGGCACAGATCAGGAAGGACGAAGAGGAAGCGAGGGCGCTGCTTGCCGGCGTCCGCCCACTCGGTGAGATCGACCGGTTCATCGCCTTTTCTTGAACGCCACGCTTGCACGGGCAGCAGCGTAGGCCTGATTGGGCCGGCTCCGATCGGCTTTTCTATGCCTTCCGGCGGCTGATCCCTCTTTCTTTCCATGCAAAAAGCGCCTATGAACCGCCAACCATGACCCAATTTCGGCTGAGCCCATCGATACGAATTATTGGCCCGGCCTTCCGCGCGCTGTAAGCTGCCGGAAGGTCCGGGTTTTGGGCGCCTGTTCCCGAGGCGCTTTCCGCCGCCGAAAAATCCCCATATGGCTGCGCCTTTCCGGCGCAAAATGCCCGAGACGCCGAGGCAATTGTCAGAACAATGACCGATACCGCTGAAAAGATCGACTATTCGAAAACCCTTTACCTGCCCGAGACTGACTTTCCGATGCGCGCCGGCCTGCCGCAGAAGGAGCCGGAGCTCGTCAAGCGCTGGCAGGAAATGGATCTCTATAAGAAGCTGCGCACTTCGGCCGCCGGACGCGAAAAATTCGTGCTGCATGACGGCCCTCCTTATGCCAATGGCAACATCCATATCGGCCACGCGCTGAATAAGATCCTCAAGGATGTCATCACCCGTTCGTTCCAGATGCGCGGCTATGACAGCAATTATGTTCCGGGCTGGGACTGCCACGGCCTGCCGATCGAATGGAAGATCGAGGAAAAATACCGCGAGAAGGGGAAGAACAAGGACGAGGTCCCCGTCAACGAATTCCGCCAGGAATGCCGCGACTTCGCCGCCGGCTGGATCAAGGTCCAGTCCGAGGAGTTCAGGCGCCTCGGCATCACCGGCGATTTCGACAATCCCTATCTGACGATGAACTTCCATGCCGAATCCCGCATTGCCGGCGAGCTCCTGAAGATCGCCCGCAGCGGACAGCTTTATCGCGGCTCCAAGCCGATCATGTGGTCCGTGGTTGAGCGTACGGCGCTGGCGGAAGCTGAAGTCGAATATGCTGATGTCGAGAGCGATGCGATCTGGGTGAAATTCCCGGTCGTCGAAGGTCCGGCTGCACTTGCCGATGCTTTCGTCGTCATCTGGACCACAACGCCGTGGACGATCCCCGGCAATCGGGCGATCTCCTATTCGTCGCGGGTGTCCTACGGCCTCTATGAAGTGACCGAGGCCGTCAATGATTTTGGCCCGCGTCCGGGCGAAAAGCTGATCTTTGCCGACAAGCTTGCCGAAGAATCCTTCGCCAAGGCAAAGCTGCAGTTCAAGCGCCTGGGCGACGTGACCGCCGATGACCTCGCCGCGAGCATCTGCGCCCATCCCCTGGCTTCGCTCGGCTACGACTTCAAAGTTCCGCTGCTCGACGGCGATCATGTCACCGACGATGCCGGTACTGGCTTCGTGCACACCGCTCCCAGCCATGGCCGTGAGGACTTTGACGCCTGGACGAGCCATGCCCGCCAGATTGAAGCGCGTGGGATCTCCACGCGCATCCCGTTCCCGGTCGATGATGCCGGCTTCTACACCGCCGATGCCCCCGGCTTCGAGGGCGGCCGCGTCATGGACGACAACGGCAAGAAGGGCAATGCCAACGAGCTGGTCACCAAGGCCCTGATCGAGACGAACACGCTTTTCGCGCGCGGACGGCTGAAGCATTCCTATCCGCATTCTTGGCGCTCGAAGAAGCCGGTCATCTTCCGCAACACGCCGCAATGGTTCGTCTATATGGACAAGGACCTTGCCGACGGCACGACGCTGCGCTCGCGCGCCCTGAAGGCGATCGACGACACGCGCTTCGTGCCATCAGCCGGCCAGAACCGCCTGCGCGCCATGATCGAGCAGCGCCCGGATTGGGTTCTGTCGCGCCAGCGCGCCTGGGGCGTGCCGATCTGCATCTTCGTGGACGAAGAAGGTCAGATCCTGCGTGACGACGGCGTCGATGCCCGCATTCTGGAAGCTTTCGACAAGGAAGGCGCCGATGCCTGGTTCGCCGAAGGCGCGCGCGAGCGCTTCCTCGGCGAAAAGGCCAATGAGCCCTGGACGCAGGTCATGGATATCCTCGACGTCTGGTTCGACTCGGGCTCGACCCACACCTTCACGCTGGAGGACCGTCCGGATCTGAAGTGGCCGGCCGACATCTATCTCGAAGGCTCGGACCAGCATCGCGGCTGGTTCCATTCGTCGCTGCTCGAAAGCGCCGCGACGCGTGGCCGCGCGCCCTACAATGCGGTCATCACCCATGGCTTCACCATGGATGAGAAGGGCGAGAAGATGTCCAAGTCCAAGGGCAACGTCGTTGCGCCTCAGGACGTGATGAAGGATGCCGGCGCGGATATCCTGCGTCTCTGGGTCATGACCACCGATTACTGGGAAGACCAGCGTCTCGGCAAGGCCATCATCCAGACCAACATCGATGCCTATCGCAAGCTGCGCAACACGATCCGCTGGATGCTCGGCACTCTGGCGCATGACAAGGGCGAAGTCATCGCCCATGCCGATATGCCGGAGCTGGAGCAGCTCATGCTGCACCGTCTTGCGGAGCTCGATGAACTCGTACGCGAAAGCTATGACGCCTTCGACTTCAAGCGCATCGCCCGTGCGCTCATCGATTTTGCCAATGTCGAGCTTTCGGCATTCTATTTCGATGTCCGCAAGGATGCGCTTTATTGTGATGCGCCCTCGAGCCTGCGCCGCCGCGCCGCGCTTGCTGTCATCCGCACGATCTTCGATTGCATGGTGACCTGGCTTGCGCCGATGCTGCCGTTCACGACGGAGGAAGCGTGGCTCTCGCGCAATCCACAGGCGGTCTCGGTGCATCTCGAACAGTTCGTCACCGTTCCCGGCGAATGGAAGAACGAGGCCTTGGCCGAGAAGTGGAGGAAGATCCGCGCCGTGCGCAGCGTCGTCACCGGCGCGCTCGAAATCGAGCGCAAGGACAAGCGCATCGGCTCCTCACTGGAAGCAGCGCCCGTCGTCTATATTGCCGATCCAGAGCTGCTGAAGGTGCTGGAAGGTCACGATTTCGCGGAAATCTGCATCACCTCCGATATCGCCATCCATGGCGGCGAAGGCCCCGCGGATGCGTTCCGCCTGGATGATGCCGCCAAGGTGAGTGTCGTGCCGAAGCTCGCCGAAGGCCGCAAGTGCGCCCGCTCCTGGCGCATCACCACGGATGTCGGTTCCGATCCGGAATATCCCGATGTTTCGGCGCGTGATGCGGCTGCTTTGCGCGAGTTGATGGCTGTCAACTGAAGAAAATTGCCGGATGAATTGCCATTGCGGCATTCATCCGGTAAAAGCTGCCTGAAAATGGCCTGATTTTTGCGGCAGTTGCCGTGCAATGGGGTTCTGCGATAGTTGCACCGGCTTGGCTGGGAAGGGTATTCATGAGAGCGATGCATAGGGTTCGTGTCGGCGTCAGCTTGGCGGCACTCGTGGTTGGCTGCGGTCTGATGTCCGGCTGCTTGAGCAGCCCGCGCTACGGCACGGACAAGACCGCCGGCGAGCAGCTCTTCGACGATCTTAGCGACATCGCCTCCGTTTCGGCCGTCACGCCGAAGGACAAGGGCGTGAAATATCCGAACCGCCCGGGCCTGGTGCTTCCCGCCGAAAAGGACAGGGAAAGCCTGACCTCGCCGCAGCAGTCGCTCGCGAGCAAGGATAATCCGGCCTGGCTGGAATCGCCGGAAGATTCGCGCAAGCGCCTGGCGGAAGAAGCCGATCAGAACAAGAACAATGTCAATTATCGCTCTCCGCTCGCTCAGGCCGACAGCGGCCGCAACCGCGTGAGCGAGGCGCAGCAGACGGCCGCCTATCGCGCCGCGCGCCAGGATCAAGACGGCACCTATATCGATCAGCGCCGCTATCTGATCGACCCGCCGCAGCAATATCGTCAGGTCTCCGACCCGGCTGCGCTGAACGATCTCGGCACGCCCGAGACCAAGAAGGAAAAGCAGCGCAAGAAGGACGCTGAGGCCGCGCAGCAGACCAACAACAGCAGTTGGTGGAAGCCCTTCCAATAAGCCTTTCTAGCTGAGGCGGCGGTCAAAACCGCCGCTTTTTAGAGCACTTCCAGGAAAAGTGCGAAGTGGTTTTCCGTCCGGAATGCGTAAAAACAAAGGAATAGAGCGGGTCAGCGATTCCGTGAAACGCTGACCCGCTCTAGTCTTCCATGCGCTTTTGCTGGAAGAATTCCCTGAGAATGTCGGCCGCATCCCGCTCGGCCATGCCCGAATAGACTTCTGGCGCGTGATGGCAGGTCGGCTGGCGATAAAAGCGCACGCCGTTATCGACCCCGCCGCCCTTCGGATCTTCCGCGCCGTAATAAAGGCGGCGGATGCGGGCAAATGAGATGGCGGCGGCGCACATGGTGCATGGCTCGAGCGTCACATAAAGATCTGCACCCGTCAGCCGCTCCTGGCCGAGTGCCTCGCAGGCCATGCGGATCACGGCGATTTCGGCATGCGCGGTGACGTCGTTGAGCTCTCGGGTGCGGTTGCCGGACTTGGCGACGACGGCATTGTCGAGCACGAGGACGGCTCCGATGGGCACTTCGCCACGCACTCCGGCGCTTCGCGCTTCGGCGAGCGCCAGCTCCATGAAGTGATTTGTATTCACCATTTAAGATTTTCCACTTAACCGCGGGGGCGTGACCTGATAGGAACACGCCTTAAAAATTCAGGCAAACAACAAATGACAATGAATGACAAGCCCAAGCGGCCTGGGTCCAAACCCTTTACCCGCGATGCCAAGACGAAGCCGGCGAAGACACGCGACGACGCAAGGCCGATGAAGGCTGCGCCCGCCAAAGTGGCGACAGAGGCGGAAGGCGGAGATGGAAAAGCCGAGCGCATTTCCAAGGTGATGGCCCGCGCCGGCGTGGCGTCGCGCCGCGACATCGAGCGCATGATCCTGGATGGCCGCGTGAAGCTGAACGGTGTGCTGCTGGATACTCCGGTTGTCAACGTCACGCTCGCCGACAAGATCGAAGTGGATGGCGTGCCGATCCGCGGCATAGAGCGCACGCGTCTGTGGCTCTATCATAAGCCGGCCGGCCTTGTGACCACCAACGCCGATCCGGAAGGGCGTCCGACCGTCTTCGACAACCTGCCGGAAGAGTTGCCGCGCGTCATGTCGATCGGCCGTCTCGACATCAACACCGAAGGCCTGCTCCTGCTGACCAATGACGGCGGCCTTGCCCGCGTGCTGGAACTGCCGACCACCGGCTGGCTGCGTCGCTATCGCGTCCGCGCCCACGGCGAGATCGATCAGGAAGCGCTCGACAAGCTGAGGGAAGGCATTGCCGTCGATGGCGTGCTCTACGGCTCGATCGAGGCGACGCTCGACCGCACGCAAGGCTCCAACGTCTGGATCACCATGGGCCTGCGGGAAGGCAAGAACCGCGAGATCAAGAATGTGCTCGGCGCACTCGGCCTTGAGGTCAACCGCCTGATCCGCATCTCCTACGGCCCGTTCCAGCTCGGCGAGTTGCCGGAAGGCCGGGTGCTGGAAGTGCGCGGCCGCACACTGCGCGATCAGCTCGGCCCCCGCCTGGTGGAAGACGCCAAGGCGAATTTCGACGCGCCGCTTTACAATACATCGGCTGTTTCCGCCGAGGATGAGGCGGATGCCAAGCCGGCCCGCGCCGCGAAAGAAGACCGCCCACGGCGCGAGCGCCCGGAGGACAAGCGCGAGCGCGCCCTGAGCCGTCTCGACACCAAGCGCGACGATCGTCGTGAGGGGGGCCGACGTGGGGATGATCGCCGCGAAGGCTCGCGCCACGCGGAGGATGATCGTCCGAAGCGGCAGCCGCTCGGCGCGCGCCGCAGCGCCAATGTCTGGATGGCGCCCGGCGCCCGCCCGCTCGGCGAAAAGGCAGCCCTGAAGGCCGCCAAGAATTCGAAAACCGCCGCCAAGCGCGGCGAAACGGAGCGCCCGCAGCGCAGCGGCTTCGACCGCCCGGACGAAGGCCCGCGCGTTCGGATCAACCGTGTCGACGAGGGTGACGGCGAATGGATCCGCTCGAGCGAGGTTGCGCCGCGTAAATCGCGTGGTGAAGACGAAGGTTTTGATCGCAAGCGCTCTCGCGATGACCGTCCGCGTGGCGAACGATCTTTTGGCGACAAACCCCGCGGCGATCGGTCGTTTGGCGACCGTCCACGCGGCGAACGCGGCTCGCGGTCGGAGGGCGGTGACCGTCCCCGCACGAAATCCTTCCAGGGCGAAGGCCGTTCCGAACGTCCTCGCGGTGATCGCCCCTTTGGCGATCGTCCGCCGCGTGGCGATCGGCCCTTCAGTGACAAACCGCGTGGTGATCGTCGGCCGCGCTCCGAAGGAGACGAGCGTCCGCGCACGAGATCCTTCGATGGCGAGCAGCGTTCCGAACGGCCTCGCAGTGATCGTCCGCAGGGCGAGCGTTCTTACGGTGACCGCCCTGCGGGCAAGCCCTTCGGTAAAAAGCCAGGCGGAGGAAAGTCCTTTGGCGGCAAGCCGGGCGGAAAGCCCGGCGGTGCACGCGGCTTCTCGGGCAAGCCCGCTGGCGCTGGTCGTCCGTCCGGCGGTCCCGGCCGCGGCGGCCCGAATCGCGGCGGCTCCGGCAGGGGCGGCCCTAAGGGCGGAAGGGGTTGACGCGCGGTGCGGATCGTCGGCGGTGAATTTCGCGGTCGTTCGCTTGCTGTGCCGAAGTCGAACGACATTCGTCCGACGGCGGACCGCACGCGCGAGAGCCTGTTCAACATATTGAGCCATACCTATCCCGAGGCCATCGACGGCACGCGGATGATGGATGTCTTTGCCGGCACGGGCGCCGTCGGGCTCGAAGCTGCCTCGCGGGGCTGCCGCCATGTGCTTTTCGTCGAAAGCAGCGTCGAAGGCCGTGGCCTGCTCTGGGAGAATATCGATGCGCTCGGCCTGCACGGCCGCACGCGCATGTTAAGACGCGACGCCACCGATCTCGGCAGCGTCGGCAATCTGGAGCCTTTCGATTTTCTCTTTGCCGATCCGCCCTATGGCAAGGGTCTGGGTGAGAAGGCCTTTGCCGCTGCCGCAGCCGGCGGCTGGCTGGTGCCGGGAGCCTTGGCGATCCTCGAGGAACGCGCCGACGTCACGGTCGCCGTCGCGCCGGATTTTCTGTTTCTCGAAGAGCGGACTTTCGGCGACAGCAAAATGCATTTCTTCCGTTATCAGCCTCGGCAGGCCTAGCGCGGAGGGAGAAAGACATGGGCGACTATGCCGATTTTGTTGGCAGCGATTATACGCTCGCGACATCCAGCACGCCGAGTGTCGCGGTCGCCTTTGGCTGCGGCGGTGCACGCGGACTTGCCCATATCCACGTTATCGAAGCACTAGATGAGCTCGGCATCCGTCCGGTCGCCATCGCCGGCGCCTCCATCGGCTCTATCATGGGCGCCGCTATGGCGGCAGGGATGAGCGGCGCGGAGATCCGCGATTATACGCTTGCCACCGTCGGCAATCGCCCGGCGGTGCTCAACAAGATGTGGAGCCTGCGGCCGCCGAACATGCGCAGCTTCCGGATCGGCCAGTTCAATCTCGAACGTATCCTGCGCGCTTTCCTGCCTTCGACCTTTCCGGAGGACTTCTCCGAGTTGCACATCCCGTTGAAGGTGGTGACGACTGATTATTATGATCAGAACGAGGTGGTGACCGAAAAAGGCGAGCTTTTTCCAGTGCTGGCCGCCTCCGCCGCCATCCCCGCCGTCTTCATGCCGGTTAAAGTTGGTGACCGCGTCATGATCGATGGCGGCATCATGAACCCGGTTCCCTACGAGCATCTGGCAGGGCTCGCCGATATCATCATCGGCATCGATGTCGTTGGCGGACCGGAAGGCGACGGTACCCATATCCCCAATCGCATCGAGAGCCTGTTCGGCGCCGGGCAACTGACCATGCAGTCCAACATAGCCTTGAAGCTGCGGCTGCTTGCACCGCAGATCTTCCTGCGGCCGTTGGTTGGCCGCACCGGCGTGCTCGATTTTTTGAAGGCCCGCGACATTCTCGCGATGTCGGCCGGCGTCAAGGACGAGCTGAAATTCGCGCTCGACCGGGTAATGACCGCGAAGAATTAAGCCCGCTCCGGCTCCTCCGCTGGCATGGAAAGATCGTCGTCGTCGCTGAAGACATCGGCACTGCGTTTCGGTTTTACCAGCGGTTCCGGCTTGACCGGCCGTGAATAGAGCATGTCGCGCCCGGCCTGTAATCCTTCGCTCACCTGCAGCACTAGCCGCTGCTCGTCGCGCTTGCGGATATCCTCGCCGATCTCGAAGGCTTCGGCCTCGCTGACCCCCAGCGCTTCCAGCGTGCGGCGGCCGAAGAGGAGGCCGGATTCCAGCGTTTCGCGCAGCTCGTAATCGACGCCCTGGTTGCGCAGCGCGATCGAGTGAATACGGTCGTAGGAACGAACGAAGATGCGAGCATGCGGATAATCCGTCTGCACCAGCTCGACGATCTTGTCGGTGATTTCGCGCTGATGCGTGCTGACGACCACGATTTTGGCGCGGTCGATGCCCGCCGAACGCAAGACGTCCTTGCGGGTGCCGTCGCCGAAATAGATGCGGAAACCGAAGTTGGAGGCCTGGCGGATGCGGTCGGCGGAAAAATCGATAACGGTGACGTCGCGGCCGCCGGCAAGCAGGATTTGCGCGGCGATCTGGCCGAAACGCGAGAAGCCGATCATCAGCACGTCCGAGCCCGCGCCCTCGAAATCCTCATCCAACTCCTCATGCCCATCGCCCGTCAGCATGCGCTTCGAAAGCGCGGCACCGAGCGGCGTCAGCGCCATGGAGAGCGTTACGATCGCAATCAGCAGCGAGGCAGTGCTGGCGGAGAAGAGACCGCCGCCCATGCTGGCCGCGCTGAAGAGCACGAAACCGAATTCACCACCCTGGGGAAGCAGGCAGGCGATGCGGATGGCATCGTCATGCGAGGAACCAGTCACCCGGCAGAGCGCATAGATGATCACACCCTTGATGATCATGATGACCGGCACGGCAAGCACGATCAGCAGCCAGTTCTCGGCAATGACATCGAGCTTCAGCGACAGGCCGACCGCGATGAAGAAGATGGCGAGCAGCACGCCGCGGAACGGCTCGATATCCGCCTCCAGCTCATGGCGATAGGAGGATTCGGCGAGCATCACGCCGGAGAGAAAGGCGCCCATTGCCATGGAAAGGCCGGCGAGCTGCATCAGCGTTGCCGATCCCATGACGACGAACAGAGCGGCCGCAATCATCGCCTCGCGGGCACCGGTCCGGGCGATGACCTGGAACAGCGGCGTCAGCAGGTAACGTCCGGCGATAATCATCGCCGCGACCGCACCGAGGGCTATGGCAAGGTCCAGGATAGGATTGGAAGCCTGCTTCGGCCCGTCGAGGACGGTGATCAGGGCAAGCAACGGCACGATCGCGAGGTCCTGCAGCAACAGCATCGAAAAGGAACGCTGGCCGTATTTCGTGTTGACGTCGCCCTCCTGCTCCAAAATCTGCATGGCAAAGGCTGTGGACGACAGCGCCAGGCCGAAGCCGACGATGATGCTGCCGCGCCAGCCGGCGATAGCAGCAAGGTAGGCGGCGAGCGTCAGCGCCAGTCCGCTCAAGATCACCTGCGCCGTGCCGAGGCCGAAAATGTCGCGCCGCATCTGCCAGAGGCGCGACGGCTTCAACTCCAGGCCGATGATGAACAGCAGGAACACGACACCGAGTTCGGCGACGGCAAACACGGATTCGCCGTCACCGATACCGTGCAGTACCGGACCGATGACGACACCGGCGGTGAGGTAGCCCAGCACGGTGCCGAGCCCCAGTTTCTTGAAGATCGGCGCCGTGATGACGGCGCCACCGAGCAGCATCAGGGTTTCGGTAAAGAGGGCATTAGGCGCGGACATCGTCTGTTTCTTTCTATGGGCAGGCGGTGTTGCAGCGCATAGCCGTCAGAAACAACCATGCGTGAAGACATTAGGGCAAGAATCGGCGTAGCCGCCCTTGATGCTTTATGTAGTGCACAATAAATGGAACGCGAAGGAAAGGCCAAATCATGTCTTCAGAAATCGATTCCGCCACTCTGCTTTCCCGCGCCAGCCAATTGATCGATCTTGCCCGGAAAGCCGGTGCGGATGCGGCCGATGCCGTCGTCGTGCGCTCGCGGGCGCAATCCGTCAGCGTCCGCCTCGGCAAGGTCGAGGGCACCGAATCCTCCGAAAGCGACGATTTTTCATTAAGGGTTTTTGTTGGCAACCGTGTTGCCAACGTCTCGGCCAATCCGGGCTTCGACCTAAAGGCGCTGGCCGAACGCGCTGTCGCCATGGCAAAGGTTTCGCCGGAAGATCCGTTCGCCTGCTTGGCTGACGAAGCCGATCTCGCCAAGACCTATCCCGATCTGGAACTCTTCGATCCGACCGAGGTCTCGTCGGTTCAACTGCGCGAAGCAGCCCTTGCGATGGAAGAGGCAGCACTCGCCGTTCCCGGCGTGAGCAACTCCTCGGGCGCGGGCGCATCCGCCGGCATGGGCGGCATGGTGCTTGTGACGTCCCATGGTTTTGCCGGTCACTATATGGGCTCGCGCTTCAGCCGTTCCGTCAGCGTCATTGCCGGTGAAGGCACCGGCATGGAGCGCGATTACGATTTCGACAGCCGCCTCTATTTCGCCGATTTGGACGCAGCCGAGGACATCGGCCGCCGTGCCGGCGAGCGGGTGGTCAAGCGCCTCAATCCGCGCCAGGTTCCGACCGGCAAGGATGTGACGGTTGTTTTCGATCCGCGCGTGGCGCGCGGCTTCGTCGGTCACATCGCCGGCGCGATCAACGGCGCATCCGTCGCGCGCAAGACCAGTTTCCTGCGCGATAAGATGGGCGAGCAGGTGCTGAAGGCCGGCCTGTCGATCACCGATGATCCTTTGATCGTGCGCGGCCCGGCCTCGCGCCCCTTCGATGGCGAAGGCGTTTCGGGCAAGCGTCTGGTGATGATCGAGGATGGCGTGCTGAAGCATTGGTTTTTGTCCACGTCGACGGCGCGCGAGATCGGCGGTCTCAAGACCAATGGCCGCGGCTCGCGCGGCGGCACGACGGTTTCGCCATCTTCCACCAATCTGGCGCTGGAGCCGGGCGATATTTCCCCCGAAGAGCTGATCCGCAATGTCGGCAACGGCTTCTACGTCACCGAGCTGATCGGCCAAGGCGTCAATATGATCACCGGTGAATACAGCCGCGGCGCGACCGGCTTCTGGATCGAGAACGGTGAACTGACGTTCCCGGTGTCGGAGGTGACGATCGCCTCCAACCTGAAGGACATGTTCATGCGCGTGACGCCGGCAAACGATATCGATCGCGATTTCGGCGTCGCGGCTCCGACGCTCGCCATCGAAGGCATGACGCTGGCTGGGCGCTGAGACGGAGATTGGAATTTCGGAATGAGCGATAGAGACGCAGTCGGCCAATTGAGCGATCTCGATCTGATCGTTGAAGCGGCACGCCAAGCGGGTAATATCGCGCTCAGCTTTTTCCGCCAATCGCCCGAGGTCTGGTGGAAGAACGAGGGCCGTTCCCCGGTCAGCGCCGCCGATTTCGCGGCCAACGAGAAGCTCGCCTCCATCCTGCGTCCCGCGCGGCCCGGTTACGGCTGGCTTTCGGAAGAGACCGATGACGATGCCGAGCGGCTGTCGCATGGGACCCTCTTCGTGGTCGATCCGATCGACGGCACGCGTGGGTTCCTGTCGGGCCTTGAGCTATGGTGCGTCAGCGTCGCGGTGGTGACCGATGGGCGCCCGACCGCGGGCGTACTTTACGCGCCGGCACTGGATGAACTGTTCGTTGCAACGGCTGACGGTCCGGCGCTGAAGAATGGCGAGCCTATCGCCGTTTCCGAGAGGTTGGAGCACGATATCCACAGGCTTGCCGCCGGTGAGGATATGTTGAACGGCTTCGATCCGGATTTCCGCAAGACGATCGAACGGGCAAAGCACGTGCCGTCGCTCGCCTATCGCCTCGCCATGGTTGCCGATGGCCGGTTGGAAGGGACGATCGTCAAACGCAATTCCCATGACTGGGATGTCGCGGCCGCCGATCTCATTCTTGAGCGGGCAGGCGGGGGGCTGGTCGATCTCTCAGGCCATCCGCTCAACTACAATCGTGCGGATGTCTCCCACGGCGAACTCTGCGGCGCGTCGGCGGCGCGGCTGCCGGTGTTCCTGCGCCAGCTTTCCCACAGACGAAACGGTTGACCTTTTGGTCAAAATCCCTCAGAGGAAGTGTGGAGGGGGACGACAGCAGAAAGAGACGAAAATGACTGATACCAGCGGCAAAAAGCAGCTCTTGCACCTCGTATTCGGCGGGGAGTTGGAAAATCTCGAGGAAGTGCAGTTCCGCAATCTGAACGAACTCGACATTGTCGGCATGTATCCCGACTATGCGAGTGCGCTGACCGCTTGGAAGTCGAAGGCGCAGCAGACCGTCGACAATGCCCATATGCGTTATTTCATCGTCCATCTGCATCGTTTGCTCGATCCGCAGGACAAGGCTTCCTCCTAAGGTCGCGTTTTGCCCATTTGATATTTGATATTCCCGTCCGGACGGGCGTTGTCGTTTTAATCCGGCTATGGCGCAGTATTTTTGACGCAATCAGAACGAAAAATCGGCCGAACTTTCGGCCGTGGCTAATTGGGATTTGGCATCGATGACGATCAGCTTGGATCGGAGGCAATCGAGATGAGCAGCCTTAGGGCGCGCCTCGCTTTGGGTGCCTATCGCTTTGGCGGGATTGCAGTCTATCCCCTTGTTGGGACTTACCTTACCGTCCGCGCCGCCAAGGGCAAGGAAGACCGCTCCCGTCGGCTGGAGCGTTTCGGCTATGCCAGCGCCAACCGTCCGCAGGGCCCGCTCGTCTGGTTTCACGCCGCAAGCGTCGGCGAGACCTCGGCGGTCGTGCCGCTGATCCGCGAAATCCGCCGCCGCGATATCCACGTCATTCTGACGACGGGAACGGTCACCTCGGCCAAGGTGACGCAGGGGCGCCTTGGCGACGAGGTCATCCACCAATATGTGCCGCTCGACTTGCAGCCGGCCGTCAGCCGTTTCCTGGAATATTGGCAGCCCGATTGCACCATCATCGCCGAATCCGAAATCTGGCCGATGACCATCATGGAGCTCGGCCGCCGGCGCATACCGCAAATCCTCGTCAATGCCCGCCTGTCGGATCGCTCTTTTGCCCGCTGGAGCCGGCATCCTGCGCTCTCGGAAGCACTCTTCGAAAACCTGGCGCTGGTCGTCGCACAATCCGATCTCGATGCCGAGCGTTATCGCGATCTGGGTGCGCGGCAGGTGATCAAGTCCGGCAATCTCAAGGTGGATACGGACGCACCGCCCCATGACGCGGCAACCCTTGCCCGCTACATGAAGCAGATCGGCGGCCGCAAGACCTGGGCTGCCGTCTCGACCTTCGAGGGTGAGGAGAGTGCCGCCGCCATTGTCCACAAGACGCTGAAGGAGCATAACGGCCAATTGACCATCATCGTGCCGCGCCATCCCGAACGCTGCGACGCGATCGAAGCGATGCTGACCGAGCAGGGACTGAAAGTGGCGCGCCGCACCAGCAATGATGTGCTGTCGCCCGATGTCGATGTCTTCCTCGGCGACACGATCGGCGAAATGGGCCTTTATCTGCGCATGACCGAAATCGCCTTCATGGGCAAGTCGCTGCACAACGAGGGCGGACAAAACCCGCTGGAACCGGCCATGCTCGGCTGCGCCATCCTGACGGGCGGTCACGTCCAGAATTTCCGCGATGCCTATCAACTGCTCGCCCGTCGCGGCAGCGCCCGCATGGTGCGCGACACCGAGATGCTGGCGCGGGGCGTGCATTACCTGCTGACCAACGATGCGGCTCGGCGCGGCATGATCGATGCCGGCTACGTCGCCGTGCACGAGATGCGCGGGGCGCTGGCGGCGACCATCAAGGGATTGGAACCCTACATCAATCCGCTGACGGTGAAGGCACGTTTGCTGCCGAAGACGATGGCGCGGGGATAAGGGGCTGTATATGACATCGGTCAAACTGGGCGCGATCGCGGGCATTCTTTTCGACAAGGATGGCACGCTGCTCGACTATGATGCGAGCTGGCTGCCGGTCAATCGCGAACTTGCCAGCATTGCGGCGCGGGGTGACGCTGTCCTTGCCGATCATTTGCTTCTGGCCTGCGGCATGGACCCGGTCACCGGCCTTATCGTGCCCGACAGCCTGCTTGCCGCCGGCAATACCCGCGAGATTTCCGAGGGCCTTGTCGCCGCCGGCTCCATGATGGACATGATCGAGCTGACGGAAAAGCTCGATGCGCTATTTTCCCATGCCGTCGATTTCTCTGCGCCGGTCACCGATCTTGCCGGTTTCTTCCGCCGCCTGCATGAGCGCGGCTACAGGCTCGGCGTCGCCTCGAGCGACAATGAGCGCTCCATTCGCCAGACGGCGCGCCGCTTCGGCTTTCTCGATTATCTCGACTATATTGCTGGCTATGACAGCGGTTTCGGAACCAAGCCGGAGCCTGGCATGGTGCTCGGCTTCTGCGCGGCGACAGGCCTTTCGCCGGCGCAAATCGTCGTTGTCGGTGACAACAATCACGATCTGCATATGGGGCACAATGCCGGCGCGGGCCTGACGGTCGGCGTGCTGACCGGCACAGGATCGCGTGAATCGCTTGCCGCCGCCGATTATTGCCTGAATGACATTACCGAGCTGGAAGGCCTGCTGCCGGTCGCTCAGCCGGTGTGAGCACGCAAAGGCTTGCTTTTTCGCCCGATCTGCCCTTTCTTGCCGCCTTGCTGAGATCTATGGGAAGAGCGGGCGCGAGGCGGGATTAGATTATGGTATCGGAAGCACCGCCTTTCTGGTGGCGGAAGCCGGATTGGCGCGCCTGGGGCCTTTCGCCCTTTTCCTTTTTGTACGGTTGCATTGCCGGCCACCGCATGGCGCATGGTCGGCGCGCTTCCGTGCCGGTACCGGTCATCTGCGTCGGCAATTTCACGGTGGGCGGCGCCGGCAAGACGCCGACAGCGCTGACGATCGCGCGTGTGGCCAAGGCAAGGGGATTGACGCCGGGCTTCCTCAGCCGCGGCTACGGCGGTTCGCTGGACGTCACGACCGTCGTCGATCCCGACCATCATCACGCTACCGCGGTCGGCGACGAGCCGCTGCTGCTTGCCCGCGAGGCATTGACGGTCATCTCACGCCGCCGTTTGGACGGGGCGGAGCGGCTGGTACGCGAGGGCGCGGATCTCATCATCATGGACGACGGTTTCCAGAGCGCACAACTCGCCATCGACTATGCCTTGGTTGTCATCGATGCGACGAGAGGCATCGGCAACGGCCATCTCGTTCCTGGCGGGCCGGTGCGCGCGCCACTGCGCACGCAGTTGCGTCATGCCTCGGCGCTGCTGAAGGTCGGCGGAGGCAACGCTGCCGACCGGCTCGTGCGCATGGCAGCGAGAGCCGGAAAACCGTTCTTTGCGGCATCAATCAAGGTACGCGGCCAGGAGGATCTGCATGGGCGCAATGTCCTCGCCTTCGCCGGCATTGCCGATCCCACCAAATTCTTCCGCACGGTCGAGTCGTTGGGGGCCAGCATTGCCGTCAGCCGTACCTTTGGCGATCACGAACACCTGGGCGAAGACGACATAGCCGACATTCTCGATATCGCCGCTCGCGATGGCCTGGAGATCGTCACCACTTCCAAGGATTATGTCCGTCTGATCGGCCATCACGGCCAAGCCGACGAGCTGTTGGCGGCGTGCCGTGTCATCGAGATCGACATGGTCTTCGATGATCACCGCGCGCCGGCTCTGATTATCGACCGTGCGGTCGCAGCCGCCCGCGAGCGACGATTACGGGAAAAGCAGAAAGCAAAATAGGGATCGCAGCAATCAGCGCTTCTGGTTCGGAAGCGCGCCGGCGCGTTTTTCGGCTTCCAGCGAGGACATCACGTCGGCATAGGGTTCCTGCCGTGCGACGCTCCAGTAGCGCAGCTCGTCGAGCGCTATGTGCTTGCCGGTCATGGCGCAGACGACATAGGAACCGGGCATGAGGATTTGGAAGTCGCCGTCGAGATAGCGAATCTTCGCCTCCCGGTTTCCGTGTCCCTCAAAAAGATTCATCTGATGCCGTCCCTGATCTCTGTCATCTCTGCCATAACCCGGCAAGCCTGACTTTTCCAGTTCTTTCGACCGTATCTGTTTTCAGCTTCGTCCGAACAGCCGTTCGATGTCCGAGAGCTTCAGCTCTATATAGGTCGGCCGGCCGTGATTGCACTGGCCCGAGCCGGGCGTTGCCTCCATTTGACGCAACAGCGCGTTCATTTCCTCTGGCCTCAGCCTTCGGCCGGAGCGCACCGAGCCATGGCAGGCCATGGTGGCGGCGACATATTCCAGTTTGGCGGCAAGACTCGAGGCGGTCTCCCACTCGGCAATCTCATCCGCCAATTGCCGGATCAACCCTTGCGCATCCACTTCGCCGAGCATCGCCGGCGTCTCGCGCACCGCAATGGCTCCGGGACCGAAACGCTCGATCGCAAGGCCGAGTTTGCCAAGCTCGTCGGCAAACACCATCAGCCGGTCGCAATCCTCCTCCGGCAGATCAACGATTTCCGGGATCAGCAGGACCTGCGAGGACAATTGCTTCGAATACAGCGCCTTGCGCATTTCTTCGAACACCAGCCGCTCATGCGCGGCGTGCTGATCGACAATGACGAGGCCGTCGTCGGTCTGGGCGACGATATAGTTCTCATGCAGTTGGGCGCGCGCCGCACCCAGGGGGAATCGAGCCGGCTCCTCCGTGCGTGCAAGCTCTACAGCCGGGGCCGTCTCGGCACGGGCGGTCGGCATGGCAAGGCCATCGAAGGCGGCCTGAGGCCGTTCGCCGAAACCATATCCGTTCGTGGCCGAGGACTGATAGGGCCGCGATGGTGAAGCCTCTGGTGTCCATGGTGCTGATGGTGTCGACGGCCAGGCCGGCTGGAAGCCGGAACGGCCTGGGCTGAAGGCGCGAAGCATGCCGTCGGCGCCGGTCGTCGCGGCGCGATCGCCTTCCCGCGCCAAAGCCTCGCGGATGGCGCCGACGATCAGGCCGCGCACCAGCCCCGGATCGCGGAAGCGTACATCGGACTTCGCCGGATGCACATTGACGTCAACGAGGGCAGGATCGAGCCTGATGGAAAGAACGGCGATGGGATAGCGCCCCGAGGGGATTGTCTCGGCATAGGCGCCGCGGATCGCCGACAGGATCAGCTTGTCCTGCACGGGCCTGCCGTTGACGAAGGCATATTGATGCGCCGAGTTGCCGCGATTGAAGGTCGGCACGCCGATGAAGCCGGTCAAGCTCACATCTTCCCGCGCGGCGTCGAGTTCGATGGCGTTGTCCTTGAACTCGTGGCCGAGCACCTGCGCCATGCGGGCGAGATGATCGTCGCCGGTGGCTGGAAATTCCAGCGTCGAGCGGTCGCTGCCGGAGAGCACGAAACGCACCCGCGGAAAGGCGATCGCCATGCGTTTGACGACTTCGCTGATCGCCGCAGCCTCGGCTTTTTCCGTCTTCAGGAATTTCAATCGCGCCGGCGTGGCGAAGAACAGGTCGCGCACCTCGACGATCGTGCCGGGATTGGCCGCTGCCGGGCGCAGGTGCAGCACCCTGCCGCCGGCGACCGCAATCTCGGCGCCCCCGTCGCTGCCGGGCTTCCGGCTGGCGATCGACAGCTTCGCTACCGAGCCAATCGAGGGCAGGGCTTCGCCGCGGAAGCCGAGGGTGCGAATATCCTCCAGCGTGTCCGATATCTTCGAGGTACAGTGCCGTCTGACCGCCAGTTCCAGATCCGCCTGTTCCATGCCGGCGCCGTTGTCGCTGACCCTCAGCAGCGCCTTGCCGCCGCCGGCCGTCGCGATCTCGATGCGCGTCGCGCCGGCATCCAGGGCGTTTTCGATCAGTTCCTTGGCCGCACTCGCCGGCCGCTCGATGACTTCGCCGGCGGCGATCTGGTTGATCAGGGTTTCGGAGAGTTGCTTGATGGCCATATCCGCATTTTCGTGGATTCGCGGCGAGGTGGAAAGAGAAAACGCAGACTGTCTTTCGTCATCCACCCGATTCAGCGGGAGCTTTGTTTAGAAATTTAATCAAAGCTTAAGGGAATGATGACAGGTTGCATTCATAAAACTTGAAATGATTGCAGGTGGCGCGCTCACGCACGTTTCGGCTTTTGGCGGCAGGCTGGCGACCGCCATACAGCGGCCGGCTTCCGCCTGTTTCGAGTGTTCGGGCCAGCATGATATTTCCATAAATTTACCTCGGGAGCTGTGATCGCTCTCAAACCTGGCGTACCGCGGTACTGGATAGATGTAGGAATCGGACGAATGACTGCCGAGATTGACAAGGCAGCTTTTGCAGCAATGGCCGAAGATATGCCGTCTGACGGCAATCTGCAGGCGGCGCTGTTCGATGCGGTCTGCGATGGGCTCTCCAGTGCCTTCCTTATCTATGACAAGAACGATCTGCTCCTGTTTGCCAGCCGTCAGGTCCTGAATTTTTTCCCGATCCCGCCGCAGTTCCTGCAGCCATCGACGCGGCTGCGCGACTTCCTGGGCGCTGTGTTCGACAGCGGCGTTCGCCATCATGATGCTCGTGCGAGATCGGCAGTCACGCGCGATGATTGGATATCGCAGCGCATCGCCTCGCATTGGCGCGAGCGTTTTGAAACGACGGAACATTTCGGCGCGGACCGCTGGGTCCGCTTCGTCAAGCGCCGGCTGCCGTCCGGTCTCGGCGTCTGCATTCTCTCGGATATTTCGGAGGTGAAGAAGCGAGAGGAGCAATGGCGTCTCGACATGGAGCGCGTGCAGCTCACCGAAGACATTCTTGACAATCTGTCGTTTCCGCTCTTCGTCAAAGACCGCAATATGGTCTATGTCGCGGTCAACAAGGCGTTCTGCGACAAATACCAGACCTCGGCAGATGAGGTGCTGGGCCGCAAGGGCGTCGATCTTTTCTCGACGGATATTGCCAGTCGCTTCGAGGAGAGCGACCGGCATGTCCTGGAGACAGGCGAAATGTCGATTTCGCGCCAGAGGCAAATCGCGCGCGACGGTATCGAGCGCGATGTGGTCACGAGGAAGCAGCGCATCGGCAAGCCCGGCCGCTATTTCCTGGTCGCCACCATGCAGGACCTGCCGAAAGACGGGGCGGATTTCGACGAATTTGCTCTTGCCACGGAGATCAAAGAGAACAGCGACCGGTCTTACCGACGCGCCTATGTGCCGATGGCAGCGCTTCAGACCGCCTCGCGTCGCCCTCCGGCGATGGAGACCTTCGTTCCCGAAAATTTCTCAGGTCGGAAGATCCTCGTGGTCACCGCCGATCTTGCCGCGGAATCGGCGGCGTTGAAGATGCTCGCCAAATACGGCTTCGAGGCATGTTCGGTCCACAATGAAAGCGAGGAGGCGGCATTTCTGGATGTCGCAAGCTCTCTCGGCATCAAAATAGATCTCGTCATCGTCGACAACCAACTCGGCAACCGCGGCCTGGAATTGGCCGAGCGGCAGAATGTGCCGGCTCTGTCGCTGGACGGCTCGCAGCTCGCCACCGAACTCACCTTCCTGATCGCACGGCATTTCAATCGCAATATCCGCGGCAAATCGGGCGATCCCATCGAAGGCAGCGCGGATGATTGGCAGATCGCAACCGGCAGTGAGGATAGCGGCTTCCAGATCCTCGTTGCCGAAGACAACGATATCAATCAGATCGTCTTCTCGCAGATCCTGGAAGGGCTCGGTTATCGCTACATCATCGCCACCAGAGGCGACCAGGCGGTGCGGCTGTGGAGCGAACACCGCCCGCAACTGATCCTGATGGATATTTCCCTGCCGGGCCTCAACGGTTTTGAAGCCGCAAGACTGATCCGCCGCACGGAAAAAGGGGGCGGTTCGCACACCCCGATCATCGGTGTGCTTACTCAGGCTTTCGAGCGGGACCGCAACGAATGTATCGATGCCGGCATGGATGATATCATCATGAAGCCCGTGAGCCCGGATATTCTCGAGACCGTGTTTCAGAAATACATGCGCGGCGGCCGCAAAGCTCAAATCCAGCAACTCTCATAGTTTTTTAATGTCTAATGAATAGATTTTCCTCGCATGGAATGACTGCCGTCCCGCCATCCTTTGTTAAGACTTCGCCGTCATTCTCTTTCGCGGGTGGAGGAGAGTGTCGGGACTGAATATGAAATCGGCTGAAATTCCGCTTGCGCCAGTAAGTCACAATGAATTGCAGGCGATGGCTTATACCGATCCGCTGACCGGCTTGGGCAACCGCTATCGCATGCGCGACCGCGCGCGCGTGCTTTCCGTCGAGCGCGCGAGCGATCCTGCACCCTTCACCATCGGCATCGCCAATCTCGATTCCTTTAAGCCCATCAACGACCTCTTCGGTGTCGAAGCTGGCGATGAGATCCTTTGCCAGGTCGCGCATCGCCTGAAAGCCTGCATCCCCGACGGCGCCACCGTCACCCGCCACGACGGTGACGAATTTGCCTTCGTGCTGCCGCTGGTCTTTGAACGTGTTGGCGCCGAAAAGTTCGGGCAGATGATCCGTGAGGTGCTGTCGGCGCCCTATGATCTCGGCGACCGCAACGTCCGTCTTTCCGCCTCCTTCGGTTTCGCCATCTATCCCTTTGCCGGCGAGGAGTTCGAAGATCTGCTGAAAAGCGCCGAAACGGCGCTTTATCGTTCCAAGCGGCGCGGCCGTGGCCAGATCACCGTCTATTCCAAGGAGATCGCCCAGGAGATGAAGCGCGCGACGCAGCTTGAACAGGCGCTGCGCAATGCCATCATTTCCAACGCCATCGACGTGCATTTCCAGCCGATCGTTTCGCTCGCCAACAATCTGATCGTCGGCTTCGAGGCGCTGGCCCGCTGGAACGACGCCGACCTCGGCTTTGTTTCGCCCGCCGTCTTCGTTCCGCTTGCCGAGGAGCGCGGCTTTATCGATGCTCTTTCCGAGACCCTGCTGCGCAAGGCGGCCGAGGCCGCACTTTCCTGGCCGCGCGAGCTCTTCCTCTCCTTCAACCTGTCATCGGCGCAATTGATGGATCCCGGCACGAGCAGCAGCATTCTCGCCATTCTCGGCCGCGTCGGCCTCGATCCGCACCGCCTGGAACTGGAAATCACCGAGACCGCGGTCATGAGCTCGGCCGACACGGCACATCGCATCATTGCCGATCTCAGGGCAGCCGGCGTGCGCATCTCGCTGGATGATTTCGGCACCGGCCAATCGAGCCTCGGGCGCTTGCGTGATTTCATCTTCGACAAGGTGAAAATCGATCGCGCCTTCGTTTCGCGCATCAATTCCGATCGTGCCTCCGAACATATCATCAAGGCGATCCTGGCGATGTGCGAAGGGCTTGACCTGCAAGTCGTTGCGGAGGGGATCGAAGACTATGCCGAGGCGGCAGCACTCCGGTCGCTCGGCTGTGCGATGGGGCAAGGCTATTACTACGGCAAACCCGCCGATAGCGTCGCGACGCTGCGATATCTCCACGAAAACCACTACGAACTCGGCGGTGAGCGCGAAAGCGCCTGAATGAGATGGCTAAGACAAATGCGAAAACGGCGGCCTGTAAAGACCGCCGTTTTTAATGTTGCGCGATGACCTTCGTTACTTATTGGTCGTCGACGAGGTCGTCGTGGTGTCGGTTCCAGGCACTGCGGCTGTTGCCGGGGTCTTTGCAGCCTTTTCGGAAGCCTGCATGGACAGCGTCTTGAACTCCGGAGCGGCCTTCAGCGACTCAGCCGTTTCGGTGGTCGTCAGCTTGATGCTGCCGTCCTGGGTGTTCTGGGTAGCGGTGATCTTGTCGAACGGAACAGCGACATTCTTCTGGCCGAGGCCCAGGAAGCCGCCGACGCCAACGATCGCGGCTACAATACCGCCCTGCTTCTGCAGGATAAGGTCGTCGATGCTACCGATGCTCTTGTTCTGAGCGTTGTAGACCGACTGGCCTATATAGGTCTTGGCGCTCATCTGATCTGCCGACTGTTCGGTCAGATAGCCCGGACCCTGAGCCGTGGTTGTTGTCGGCGCCGGAGCCGGAGCCTGGGCATCATTTTGCATCTTGGTAGCCGGCTTGGTCGTGTCAGGCGTTGCCGGGGCGGTTTTTGTCATCGGCGCAGTAGTATTGTTGTCAGTTGACGGCTGCTGCTGCGCCAAAGCCATCGGGGAAAGAACCGATGCTGTAGCAAAGATTGCGCCAGCAGCGGCGGAAGTGAACAATTTGCCGGTCATCGTGAACCTACCTTTCATTCTGATGGGCTTGTTCACCAGCTCGGGCGGGGCCACTCCTTTGGCTGACCATCACCGTGCCGGTTCGTTAAGGAAAATGGTCGAATGAGGGTTTAGTTCCGGCAAGAGTTGCGGGAAACGGCCGCATATTGCCGCGGTTGGGCAGAAATAACCGGAAAAAATAGGCGGATGAGATGCCGCTTTGTACAACCGAAGCAATTAATCTGGCAGTCGGTTGCAGCGATTGGCGGAGCGCTCAGCGTCCGGCGACGGTCTGAACGCCGCAGGCCGGCAAGATCTCTGCCGGCCGCATTATCTCCCACCACGCGAGAAAAAGATCGAATACAATCAGATCTTGTAGACGGGATCGAAGACGCCCTTGACCGTCCGGCCGAGTTCGAGAAGTGCACCGGCTTGCGGCTGCATCGAGCGAGCGTCTTCATCCAGACCTTCCCAGGCGGTGGTCACGGCGAGGCGGTCACCATTCTGACCGATGAAGGCTGGGCAGGACGGCTGCATGGCGGGCACGCGATAGCGCTCGATTCGCAAGCCGTCCGGGCTGTAGCGATCGACGAAACCGGAGCCCCAGCGAGCATTCCAGATATAACCGTCGGCATCGCAGACGGAGCCGTCGAGGCCGCCGGGATCCTCCATGCTGTCGACCATGACGATCGGTTCGCCGACCGGAAGCCCCGTCAGCGGGTCGACCAGCACCCGCATCAACTGGCTGATGCGGGTATCGGTGAAGTAACCGATCGTTCCGTCGGGCGAAAAGCAGATGGAGTTCGGAATGCTGAGCTGGTCGAAGATCTTCGTCACCTTGCCGGCCGCGACGTGATAGATTGCGCCGGCCTGCAGTTCCGCGCGCTTGCCCATGGTGCTGATCCACAGGGAACCGGAGATATGCGTGCGCCCGTCATTGGAACGGTTTTCCGGCTTGTCAGCCTCGATCGCCGCATAGAAAGTCAATTCGCCGGATCTGATATCGCGCAGAAACAATCCGTTTTCCGTGGCGATCAATTGCCGTTCGGCATCGACGCGGGCGAGTACGCTCGCCATCATCGGCAGAGCGTGAACCTCCTTCTTGCCTGACGATAAATGCAGTTCATGCAACTCCTTGCCGAGAATATTGAACCACCAGACCGTATCCGTATCGGGATCATAGGTCGGTCCTTCGCCCAGGGCCGATGCGGTGTTGCAGAGTATATTGCCCTGGAAATCATGAATGTCAGTCATATGTCTCAGGCTCCTACGGCAGCATCATAGGCGTAAATGGTCACCTTGGCACGTTCGGCAACCTCTGCGGTCGTCATTCCCGGCTTGTAAAGACTGGTGCCGAGACCGAAAGCCAGGATGCCTGCTTTGGTGTAATCGGCGAAATTCTTGTCCGAAACGCCGCCGACCGCCGCGATAACGAGTTCGGGCGGCAAGACGGCGCGGATGGCGGTGATGCCGGAGGCACCGAGCACGCCGGCCGGGAAAAACTTGAGGCCCGTGGCGCCGGCCCCCGCGGCCGAAAGAGCTTCCGTTGCGGTGAACACGCCAGGCATGGTCACCATGCCCTTGTCGCGGGCGCGGCTGATGACTGCGGGTTCGACATTCGGCGTCACCAGCAGTTTGCCGCCAGCGGCATCCAGCCGGTGGACATCCTCCACGGTCAGCACCGTGCCGGCGCCGATCAGGCAATCCGCGGGCGCCATCTTGGCGGCGATCTCGATAGAGCGGAAGGGCTCTGGCGAATTCAGCGGGATTTCGATTGCCGTCAAGCCGGCATCGATCAGCGCGCCGACGATGTCAGCCGTCTCCTCGGGTTTGATACCGCGGAGAATGGCGATGAGGGGGCGCTTCATGGCAGGGAAGGGGACGCGGGTCGTCATCAGCTTTTTCTTTCGTCATTCGGCCAGATCGCCTTGGCAGCGGCGGAAAGCCCGCGGCGGACGGCGGCATCGGCATCAACAGTCGTATAGGTGAGGGAAAGGGTGCGGAACGCATCTTCATAGAGCGCCTGCAGGCGTCCGGAGGCGACCAGTGTGATCGCAGCCCCTTGTCCCGCGGATGACAGCACCCCGGCGATTTCGGCGCCGATCAGCGTGCCGGAAATCAACGCTTGGGCTCCGGCCGCCGTCAGGCCATGCAGAAGTTGGCCGGCACGGGCGGTAAAGAGCAGGTTGGTGGCAAGCGCCGGCTTGTTGAAGGCAGCTTTGATCGCCGTTTCGAAGGCGGAGGCGTCCGCGGGCATATCGGCCGCGCCGGCAACGGCGTGGGACAGGATGCTGTGTTTGGTAATGACGTCGAAGAGCTCGCCGGTCATGAAGGTCGAAAAGCCAGTGACCTGGCCGTCGACGACACGCACCCATTTCGAATGGGTGCCGGGCATGCAGACGAGTTGTTCGCCCTTGGCGTCGGCAGCGATCGCGCCGAGCAATTGCGTCTCTTCGCCGCGCATGACGTCGGGCGCTTCCTTGGCGCGTTGCGCAAGGCCGGGCAAAATACGGACATCGCGCGATTGACCGGGTACGGAGACGGCGCCGGTAAGAATGGCGGAGAGCGACGTCGGCGTGTCGATATACCCGGCTTCCACCCAGCCCTGTCGCGCTCCGGCCATGCCGCAGACGATGACGGGAAGGTGTTCCGGCGCGGCGAGTGCATCGAGATGCGACTGCAGCACATTCGCAAAGCCCGTCTGAGCCGCCGAGGTCATGCCTTCGCCGCTGCGGCGTTCGCCGAGAATGCTGTCATCTTCGCCGATCAGCCACAGCCGGAAACTGCTGGTGCCCCAATCGACCGCTATGTATGCGGGTCGTGCCATTTAACAATACCTCTGATTTTTCACTAGAAAATGCCGCTGGTTTTTCACTAGAAAATGCCGCTGGTTTTTCATCAGAAAATACCTCCGTCGACGATGATGGACTGCCCGGTGATGCTGCCTGAGCAGTTGGACGCGAGAAAAAGCGTCGGGCCGACCAGATCGGCGGCCTTCAGAACATGCTTGAGGCATTGGCGCTCGACTGTCCTCGCTATGCTTTCTTCCGTCAGCCAAAGTTCCATCTGCCGCTCGGTGACGATCATGCCAGGCAGAACCGCGTTGACGCGGATATTTTCCGGCCCGAAGCGGCCGGCAAGGCTCTTGGTCAGGCCGATGATCCCGGCCTTTGCGGTTGCGTAAGCGGAAAGATGCGGCGGGTTCATCTTGAAGACGATTGATGAGAAATTGATGATCGCCCCGCCGCCGGCCGCGCGCATGCCTGGCGCTGCCGCTTGCGAGACGAAGAAAACCTGCTTGAGGTTGATCGCCTGATTGTTGTCCCAATATTCTTCGGTGGTTGTGTCTATCTCGTGCCGGTCGTCCCAGGCGGCATTGTTGACGAGGACGCGAATTGCGCCGAGATCGGATTCGACGGCAGCGACCGTGCTTTTGACGGCACCAATATCGCGCAGGTCGGCATGATAGAAGGCGACGGGATGCGCCGACTGCGAAGAAAGCCGGGCAACAAGTGCCTTGCTCGGCTCCTCGGCTATGTCGATGAAGGCGACTTTGGCACCCTGTTGGGCAAAACCTTCGACAAGTGCAGCGCCGATACCGGAGCCACCGCCGGTGATCAGGACGGTGCGATCCTTAAGGTCGGCAAATTGTGCCTGTATCTCGGTCAAGTTCGTTTCCTCCCGTGAACTGAAAATACCTTACTGTTCCATTATTCGGAACATAATTTGACTATATGGAATTATCCGATTACCCTTCCATCGTGTCAAGGACGTGAGGCTATGTCAGCAGCGCGCGGAGGCAATCGTGAATTCGAGGCAGGGCGATGACATGAGGGAAATCCGTCGCGGCCGGGAAACCGGCACGCTCGGCAAGCTCATGACGCTCGTCGATCTCGTTGCGCTCGCCGATCGTCCAATGCGCTTCACCGACATTCTGTCTCTCTCCGACCAGCCGCGCGGCACGCTGCATCGGCAATTGTCTCACCTCGTCGAAGAAGGGCTGCTGGAGACCGATCGCGACGGCTGTTATGTGCCCGGCATCAGGCTCTTGAGCCTTGCCTCGCGCAGTTGGGCGCGCAATGAATTTCGCACCGTCGCCGAGCCGCATCTGCGCCTGCTGCAGGCGCAGACCGGCGAAACCGTGCACCTCGGCGTGTTGCGCGGCACCGAGGTCATTTATCTCGACAAAGTCGAAGGCCGGCAGTCCGTCCGCATGTACTCGCAGATCGGCAATGCCTCGCCGGCCTATTGCACGGGCGTCGGCAAGGCTGCTTTGTCCGCGCTCGACGATATCAGTTTCGAAGCACGCGTCGCCGGCCTCGAGTTTCACGCCTACACCGAGCGCACCCATCGCAGCTTGGCAGATCTCCGGGCAGACATTGAGGCGATCAGAAGGCGCGGTTGCGCTTTTGACCGTGAAGAGCACGAGAGCGGCATATGCTGCGTTGCCGCGCCAATTTACTCCGATGATAATGATATGCTGGCCGGCGTTTCGGTCACCGGCCCCGCCTACCGCGTTACGCCGGAAAAATTGCAGGAATGGGCGCCTTTGGTAAGAGCAGCGGCGGCCGCGATCATGCAGGATATGCACAGTCGCCTCGGTCCGAGGCGTTAAATTCGCCTGCTTTTCTCGACTGTCATGTGAAATTCACCAATTTGGCCTTTCGTGTGCTGGACCTTCGCCAACTTACACGTTTATTCTGAGTTGCTTGTGGGAATCGCAGGTGAACTGCCGTTCTCCTTGATGCCTGCGGCTACACCTGGAGGAGGTTGGCGAGTCGGTTATCCGGCGACGCAGCAAATGGTGTCGCAGCAGACGAAATTTTTAAAATTTATATTGATCAAGCGCCGGTTTGTCGGCGTTCATGTGGTGACCCGGAGGCTTGGAGGCGGCGGTTTCGCGTTTGTGCCCCTCCCTTATATAAAGAAGACTAATGATGGCAGCATTGGTGCAGGCGGGAAAGGCCCCTCGGGCCGAAGATTACATTCATGAAATTAGCAGTCTAAAAACGCAGTTCGATGTTTTTCGTTTCATGAAGCGGCTGACTGAAGCTTATCGCTGCCGGGCTTTCATGGTGCTGAACCTGCCGCCGGTGACATCCTTCGAACTGCAGAGCAATTCGGTCATCAACAACTGGCCTGCCGAACTCCTGGCGACCTACGATCAGGAAGGGCTGATGACCAACAGCCCTGTGCTGCGGCGCCTGCGCAGTTCCACACTGCCTTTCGTCCACGAGACGACGGCGCACACCAATCGCGACGACGGAAAAGCCGAACTCATCGCTGCCCTGTTCGAACGCTTTCGCATGACGCGCTGCGTCTATTTGCCGACCCATGACGCATCCGGTCTTCGTGGCGCGATATCGCTTGCCGGCGATCGCGAGCCCTTCACGTCCGAAGAGATCAAGGATCTCAGCTTTGTCGCGATCTATGTTTTCGACAGGCTCGCCGAAATCCGCAATATGGACATACGCGTCGTCGATGCACTGACCGACCGGGAGATCGATTGCCTGAACTGGACGGCGGCCGGCAAGACCAGTGCCGAAATCGCCGAGATCCTGACCCTCTCCGAACATACGGTCAATCACTACCTGAACCGGGCTACCAAGAAACTGGACACGGTCA
This sequence comes from Rhizobium sp. BR 362, assembly GCF_036528765.1. Lineage (NCBI taxonomy): Bacteria > Pseudomonadati > Pseudomonadota > Alphaproteobacteria > Hyphomicrobiales > Rhizobiaceae > Rhizobium > Rhizobium sp. BR 362. The sequence goes on from NZ_JARWGH010000003.1 coordinate 68,784, forward strand.
ACCGCACTCAGGCAGTCGCAAAGGCGCTGCGTGTGGGACTGATAAAATAGGGCATCATCCGAGCGGGAAGGTTAGTAAGCGCGAGCGAAATCCGGCAATTTTCTGCGCGAATTTTGTGCGCTGCACATAAAGTTTGCCGCTATCTTATGCGGTCGTTTTTAGGTTCGGCGCGGTTGATTCAATAACAGATTGAAAAGATGTATCTTTTTTGATTTCGACGAATTGGCACGCTTTCTGCATTTCAATTGGCAGAGGTCCAGAGGGGACTTTGATGACAGCGCCGACAAACGCGCGCGGATCCGGCAGGCGCCGCCGATACCATAGCCGTTGCTTTTTCGCAGCGGCAGGTAGGGCGGCGCCTGTTGCTTATTTGGCACGTCCCCAAAATCTACGGGCTTGAAGGAGCGATTTTTCGCGCGCTCGCCCTACTTCTTTCGAAGCTTTGCTTTATGTCCGCCGCTGACATTTCGGTCTCCAAGGGAGCGTTGCGGCTGGTAGGGCTATAAGCCCGGCGGACCTGCCGGCCGCAACGGACTGAGTTCTGTGTCGATATTCCCTTAATTTCGTTTGGCGAAGTTCCCCCACTCCACTATTTAAGCCTCAAGAGATCTGGAGCGTTTGCCGCGTGGACGTCCATGCGCGGCGATCCGGATGGAAATCGTGCAGTGAGGATGGAATGACGGACATCACCAAGGAACAGGTTCTGGAAACGTTGAGGACCGTTCGTGGCCCCGACCTGGAGCACAATATCGTTGAGCTCGGCATGGTCTCGGATGTCTTCATTTCCGATGCCAAGGTTTATTTCTCAATTACGGTTCCGGCGGAGCGCGCCAAGGAACTGGAACCGATGCGGCTTGCTGCCGAGCGGGTGATCAAGGAGTTGCCCGGCGTCAAAGGCGCGATGGTCGCCCTGACGGCCGACAAGAAGGCCAATGCCGCTGGCGCGCCTGCGCCGCGCCCGGCTCCTGCCCAGCCGCATGCTCATACTCATGCCCATGCGCCGCAACAGCCGCCGCGCGCTGCCAAGATCGGCGTGCCCGGCATCGGAGCCATCATCGCGGTTGCCTCCGGCAAGGGCGGCGTCGGCAAGTCGACCACGGCCGTCAACCTCGCGCTCGGCCTGCTCGCCAACGGCCTGCGGGTCGGCATTCTGGATGCCGATATCTACGGGCCTTCCATGCCGCGCCTCCTGAAGATTTCCGGCCGGCCGACCCAGATCGACGGGCGCATCATCAACCCCATGCAGAATTACGGCCTCAAGGTCATGTCCATGGGCTTCCTAGTCGAAGAAGAGACGGCGATGATCTGGCGCGGGCCGATGGTGCAGTCGGCACTCCTGCAGATGCTGCGGGAGGTTGCCTGGGGCGAGCTCGACGTGCTGGTCGTCGACATGCCGCCCGGTACCGGCGATGCGCAGCTTACAATGGCGCAGCAGGTGCCGCTCGCCGGCGCCGTCATCGTTTCGACGCCTCAGGATCTGGCGCTGATCGACGCCCGCAAGGGCATCAACATGTTCCAGAAGGTGGAAGTACCCGTTCTCGGCATTGTCGAAAACATGAGCTATTTCATCGCTCCGGACACCGGCGCCCGGTATGATATTTTCGGTCACGGCGGGGCGCGGAAGGAGGCCGAGCGCATTGGCATACCCTTCCTCGGCGAAGTGCCGCTGACCATGGGTATCCGCGAGACGTCCGATGCCGGTACGCCGTTGGTCGCTTGCGACCCCAATGGCACCATCGCCGGTATCTATCGCGATATCGCGGCCAAAGTCTGGGCGCAGGTCAGCAACACGCCTCAACGCGCAGCACCCGCCATCGTCTTCGAATAATTCACAAGCGCGTGCACTGAACAGCGATCGGCGCGATTGCCTTGCCCGCGCCGTGTGCTATGACTTCGCCCAATTGTGAATCTGCGGTGAAAGCGCGCATCGAAGGGGTTGTGACTTGATTCTTTGCGGGCTTTGCTGCATATGCGCCGCCGGCGTGAGTTTGGTCGGGCATATCCGATGACGGCTCTCTGCCTAATGGTGACTTCGTCTCGCTTGAGCAGTCGGCTTTGTCATGACGGACGAAGGATTGGTACAGCAGCGCAATGGAGCATGGACACGGATTCCCGGCCGAACCGGCGGGATACGCCCGGAGTTTTATGATTTTTTCTCAACGTCCATCGGCAGCATCGCGGCAAGAGCGCACAAAGCGCCGTGGTGATAGCTTTGCCTCCGTCGTGCCGAGGACGATCCGTTGATCACGGCCTATTGCTCCGATTGCAAGCCGCTCGAATTGGCAGATCTGTCGACCATTGCCCAATTGCCGGACAACGCCGTCTGGATCGATATGGTCGAGCCGTCGCGTGAAGAAGAAGAGAACATCGAGCGCCTGCTTGGGCTCGAGGTCCCGACGCGCGAAGATATGAAGGACATCGAGCCCTCAAGCCGGCTCTATGTCGAAGACGGCTCGGTTTTCCTGACGGCATCGCTGCTCTGGAAAGCCGATACCAGCCTGCCGACATTGACCGACGTCGCTTTCATCCTGACCGGCCATCGCCTGATCACCATCCGCTATGCACGGCCGAAATCCTTTGCGCTGTTCATTGCGGCGCTACAGCGTATACCGCAGGAACGGCGCACGGGCGTCGCGCTTCTGACGAAACTTCTGGAAACAATCGTCGACCGCACGGCCGAAGTCCTTGAACAGACGGTCTCAAGCATCGATATATTGTCAGTGCATGTGTTCGGCGACCGGGTGAAGAAAATCCGCCGCCCGTCGAACTATCTGGAAGAGAAGCTGAAAGACATTGCAGGCTATCACCGCACGGTCAGCAAGGTGCGAGACAGCCTGAGTTCATTGTCGCGAGTTTTAACCTTCCTCCAAACCATCCCCGCCATGCAGCAGGACCGTGAGGCCAAGGAATTGTGCCGCAATGTCTCGCGGGATGTGCAATCTTTGTCCGAACATGCGTCCTTCGTCGCCGGTAACGTCACCTTCCTGCTGGATGCATCGCTCGGTCTGATCAATATCGAGCAGAACGCCATCATCAAAATTTTCTCGATCGCCTCCGTGGTCTTCTTGCCGCCGACGCTTGTTGCCTCGGTCTACGGCATGAACTTCGAGTTCATGCCCGAGTTGCATTTCGCCTATGGATACCCGACATCGTTGCTTTTGATGGTGGTGTCTGCCGTCGTTCCGTTTCTCTTTTTTCGCTGGAAAGGCTGGCTCTGAGAGTCTAGTGATCCTGAATGTCTGACGAAACCCATCATTCTCCCGACGGGAAAATGAATCCACGCAAACTCTTTTACCTCGCCTTGGGGTCGGTTGGCGTAGTCTACGGCGATATCGGTACGAGCCCGCTTTACGCCTTTCGCGAGGCGCTGAAACCGGTGGCCGCCGATGGCCTCACGCGCGGCGAAGTCATAAGCCTCGTTTCGCTGATGTTCTGGGCGCTCACCATCATCGTCACCATCAAATATGTCCTTTTTCTGCTGCGCGCAGACAACGATGGCGAAGGTGGCACGCTGTCGCTCTTGGCGCTGCTGATGAAAACGGCGAACGGCCACACCGCCGTTCTGATGCTGTTGGGCCTGCTGGGCGCCGCGCTCTTCCTTGGCGATGCGATGATCACCCCGGCGCTGTCGGTTCTTTCGGCGGTCGAAGGCCTGAAATTGGTGACGCCGAGGCTCACGGATTATATCGTGCCGATCTCGGTCGGGATCCTGGCGCTGCTCTTTGCCATCCAGTCGCATGGCACCGGCGCAGTCGCGCGCTTCTTCGGCCCGATTACGGCGCTTTGGTTCATCGTCATGGGCGCGGTCGGCATCATGCATATCTCGGATGATTTCGGCGTTTTGGCCGCTTTGAACCCCTGGTATGCGATCACCTTCCTGATGAACGAGGGTTTTCTCGGTGTCGTCGTGCTTGGCGCGGTCTTCCTGACCGTGACCGGCGCGGAAGCACTTTACGCCGACCTGGGTCACTTCGGTCGCCGGCCGATCCAATGGGCCTGGTTCGCCCTGGTGTTTCCGTCGCTGACCCTGAATTATCTCGGCCAAGGCGCCTTGGTGCTGCGCCAGCCGCTCGCCATGTCCGACCCCTTCTTCCTGATGTATCCGCATTGGGCGATCCTGCCGGTGGTCATTCTGGCCACGCTCGCGACCATCATCGCCAGTCAGGCCGTTATCACCGGCGCCTTCTCGCTGACGCGGCAGGCTATTCATCTCGGCTTCCTGCCGCGCATGGAAATCCTCTTCACCTCCGAGACCAATACTGGCCAGATTTTCCTGCCGTCCGTTAACACGGTGCTGTTCTTCGGCGTCATCTTCCTGGTGTTGAGCTTCAAAACCTCGGATGCGTTGGCGACAGCCTACGGCATTTCCGTGACCGGGGCGATGGTCGTTACCTCGATCATGGCCTTCGAGTTCGTGCGTGTGCGCTGGAACTGGACGCTGCCCATGGCAATTGCCGTTCTGACGCCGCTGCTGTTGCTGGAATTCGTCTTCTTGGGCGCCAACCTGCTGAAGATTCACGACGGCGGCTACGTTCCGGTGCTGATCGCGACCGCCTTCACGGTGATCATGTGGACCTGGCGCCGCGGTACGGCGATTTTGATGGAGAAGACGCGGCATACGGATATCCCGTTGTCATCCTTCGTCAGCTCCATCGAGCGCAAAAGCGATCACTCGCCGGCGCATGTCCCGGGGACGGCGATCTTCCTGACCAGCGATCCGGAATCGGCGCCCGCGGCGCTGCTGCACAATTTGAAGCACAATCACGTCTTGCACGATAAAAACGTCATCCTGACGATCCGCACCATCAACAAGCCGCGCGTGCTGCAGGAGGATCGCTACTCGGTCGAGAAAGTTTCCGATCGCTTCTCGCGCGTCGAGCTGCGCTTCGGCTTCATGGAATCGCAGAACGTCTCGCAGGCGCTGGCGACCTTACGCAAGACCGGACTGAAGTTCGACATCATGTCGACCTCCTTCTATCTCGGCCGCCGCAAGCTGGTTCCGGATGCCAAGTCGGGCATGCCGCATTGGCAGGACCGGCTCTACATCGCGCTCGCCAATGCTGCGACCGATCCTTCCGACTACTTCCGCCTGCCGGCCAACCGTGTGGTGGAATTGGGCTCGCACGTCATCATCTGACGCTGATCAATCGGCTCACTTATATGGAAGGCCCGGTGGGTACCCGCCGGGCCTTTTGCTTGCGGCCTCATGAATGGGTGCGCGGTGGGGCCGCGGCCAAAGTTAACCATCCATCAAGGTTAATGCGAGATTATTTCGGCTCCTAGTCCAGAGTGCCGTTTGGAGTCCGGTATTGTCTCGCGCGCGTCGTATCCCTCGCAAGTTTGGTCTTCTGCCGAAAAACTGGACTTCGCCAGCCGTCTTCGGGTTTTGCGCATGGCTGATCTTTCCTTCGACGGTGGCCTATGCCGATCTTGCCGGTCTATTGGCGGGCATTGACAGGGGGAGCAGCAACTGGCGCATGGTCATCACCAATTCGCCGGCAGGCTCGACGCATCAGGCCGAGCTTGCCTTCGGCGACGCGTCGACCGCTGCGGCCGTTGGCGATGGCGGTCTCGTCCTGCCCGACGGCCGCCGCGTGGCGTTCCTGTCCCAGGAAAAGGGCAGTGATCCCAGGCCGGACGAAGATCGCATCAATCGGCAGGATAAGAAGAGCAGGGTGGTCGCCGTTGCGCCGATGCAGCCGCCCAAGGATTTTTCCGCCGGTTCCGTGCTGCAGCGTGACAGCCTATTGTTCCGGCCCGAGTTGGACACCAAGGACAAGACGGTTTTCCTGAAGCCGAAGATCGGAGGCAAGGAAATTCAGATCGCCACGGCCTTCTATCGAAAAGAGCCGCCAAAGCCGGACAACAGTGTGCCGTCCTATCTCGCAAGCCTGATAACAAATCGGGATGCCGATGTTCTCGCCGCTGCCTATGCGTCGCCGCCGCCTGATTATGCCCGCGTCTCCCCCTTCGATTCGATTCTCGCCAAGGATCAGGATAATCAGGGCCGCTTCGTGCCGCAGATCGGTCCTGATGATCACGCCTGGGCCGCAAATGTCTTGCCGCCTTCGGTCTTTTCCTCGGACGAACAGCAATGCCTTGCCACCGGCATCTATTTTGAAGCGCGCGGGGAATCGGTAAAGGGGCAGGCGGCCGTCGCACAGGTGATCCTCAACCGCGTCCGCAATCCCGCCTATCCGAAAACCATCTGCGGCGTCGTCTATCAAAACGATGATTGGCACAATGCATGCCAGTTTTCCTTTGCCTGCGACAACGTCAAGGATCGCGTCAACTCGCCCGAACACTGGAAGGTCACCCGCCAGGTCGCTATGGCCGTGACCGCCGGCAAGATCTGGCTGCCGGAAGTCGGTTCCGCCACGCATTATCACGCCGTCTACGTCAGGCCGAAATGGGCGGCCGAGATGGTGAAGGTCGGCCGTATTGGCATGCACATCTTCTATCGTACCTATGGCGGCGGTTGGAGCTGACGGCCTGTCGGGCACCGCGACGGCTCAGTTCCGCGAGTGCGGAGCGGGCGATAAAAAGGCCACAGAAAAACCCGGCCTGAAGAGGATTCTCAGGCCCAGTTTTGCGCCGGTATGGCGATTTCGGCCTAAGATCATGATTTATTTCGGCTAATTTATGGCTGGACAGATGACGCCTACGCCTTGACTATGCTTTTTCCTAAAACTATGTTGCGCGCGACTTCAAAACGGGCCGAAAAGGTGGCGAAACCTGCCGTTCGTTCATGCGTTGACCGGGGTAATGGGGCTGCGCGCAACGAAAATGGGAGGAAATCACCATGTCGGACGACCGCGACGAAGGTCTGGAAAAGCGACGGGAGCAATTGGAAGCCGAACTGGTGAACAAGCGCTCTGCGTTGGGAGAGGATGAACGAGGGGAGGTTCGCGCCGAGGAGAGCCGCAAGGGCTACGCCGAGGCGATGAAGCTTTCTAGTGAATTCATTGCTGCCATCATCGTCGGCGCTGTTCTGGGCTATCTATTCGACCGTTTTGTGGGCACGGCGCCGTGGGGCATGATCATTTTTCTGCTTCTCGGATTTTGTGCCGGCGTTCTGAATGTTCTGCGCTCTGCGGGCAAGGTGGCGACACCGATGCTTGAAAAGCACGGGCTTGATAAGAAGTGAGGCGGATGCGGCGCTGCGGCGCTGTTTCCTGGTGAGAGGCATCCGCTTTTACGAGCGGGAAAATGAAAGAGAACAAGCGGTGGCAAACGGACCTACCCATCAGTTCCTGATCTACAAGATTATCCCGATCGATATCGGCGGAATTGATTTTTCGTTCACCAACGCTTCCTTGTTCATGGTTGCCTCGGCAGTGATCTCTGCCGGCTTCCTCTATTTTGCCACTGCACCCCGCAGCGTCATTCCGAGCCGCTCGCAATCGATTGCGGAAATGGCTTACGAGTTCATCGCCTCGATGCTGAAAGAAGGCGCGGGAACCAAGGGGATGAAATTCTTCCCGCTGGTCTTCTCGCTTTTCATGTTCGTCCTGACGGCGAACCTGCTCGGCATGGTTCCCTATTTCTTCACCGTTACCGCCCAGATCATCGTCACCTTCGCCCTGGCGCTTCTGGTCATCCTGACGGTCATTCTTTACGGCGTCATCAAGCATGGCTTCGGCTTTCTGAAACTCTTCGTGCCGCAGGGCGTGCCCGGCGTTTTGCTGCCGCTGGTGGTGACGATCGAGATCATCTCCTTCCTGTCCCGGCCGATTTCTCTCTCTGTTCGTCTGTTCGCCAACATGCTGGCAGGCCATATCACGCTTAAGGTGTTCGCAGGCTTCGTTGCCTCGCTCGGAGCCCTTGGCGCGATCGGCATCGGCGGCGCCATTCTTCCCCTGATCATGACCGTCGCCCTGACCGGTCTCGAATTCCTCGTCGCCTTCCTTCAGGCTTACGTCTTTGCGGTGCTGACTTGCATGTACATCAATGACGCAATCCATCCGGGTGGCCACTAAGGATTACCGACATTGACGTCTGCAGGGCGTCAGTCATTCGCCGCAACAACCATTTCAAAGGAGTTCAACATGGAAGCGGAAGCAGCAAAGTTCATCGGCGCAGGTCTGGCTTGCTTTGGTATGGCCGGTACGGCTCTCGGCCTCGGCAACATCTTCGGCAGCTACCTGTCCGGCGCACTTCGCAATCCGTCTGCCGCTGACAGCCAGTTCGGCCGTCTGGTATTCGGCTTCGCCGTTACGGAAGCTCTGGGCATCTTCTCGCTGCTCATCGCTCTCCTCCTGCTCTTCGCCGTCTGATATCAACGGCATGATAGATCACGGTTCGCGGGACAGCGGGCCGTGATTCTTTGTATTTGCAGACCACCTGGAGGTGAGCATGTTTGTGACCCCGGCATATGCTGAAGAAGCACCGCCGGCAGCCGGCGCGGTGCATACGGAGACGGGTGCGCCCGATCAGGGCCATCACGCAGGCGTATTCCCGCCGTTTGACCATACGACGTATCCGTCACAGCTCCTTTGGCTGGTGATCACTTTCGTCATCTTCTACGTGGCCATGCAGAAGATCGTCATCCCGCGCGTCGGCGGCATTCTGGAAAGCCGGCACGATCGCATCGCCCAGGATATCGACGAAGCCTCGCGTCTGAAGGCCGAAGCCGATGCTGCTGTTGCGACCTACGAAAGCGAATTGGCCGCAGCGCGCGCCAAGGCGAATTCGATTGGCGCCACCGCCCGCGACGCCGCCAAGGCAAAGGCTGAGGCAGATCGCAAGGCGATCGAAGCAAGCCTTTCCGAGAAGCTGAAGGCCGCTGAGGTGCGTATCGCCGAGATCAAGGCAAAAGCCTTCGGTGATGTCGGAGCCATTGCCGAAGAAACGGCCGCTGCCGTTGTCGAGCAGCTCGTCGGCAACGTCGCCGGCCAGGCAGACGTCGTTTCGGCTGTGGCCGAAGCATCCGTCAAGCGGGAGGGTTGATCCATGGAATTCGGTCTCGACGAAACTTTCTTTGCCTTCGTCGCTCTCATCATCTTCCTCGGCCTCGTCGTCTATCTGAAGGTGCCGGGCATGATGGCCAAGTCGCTGGACGACCGCGCCGATCAGATCCGCAACGATCTGGCAGAAGCCAAGCGCCTGCGGGAAGAGGCCCAGCATCTTCTGGCCGAATACCAGCGCAAGCGGAAGGAAGCCGAAGCGGAAGCTGCCCACATTGTTGCGGCAGCCGAGCGCGAAGCTGAAATGCTGACGACGGAAGCCCGCAAGAAGACGGAGGAATTCGTCGCCAATCGTACGGCGCTTTCCGAGCAGAAGATCAAGCAGGCGGAAGCCGATGCGATGAAGGCGGTCCGCTCCGCCGCTGTCGATCTGGCTATCGCGGCTGCCGAATCGGTCCTCGCCAAGAAGGCCGATGGCCCGGTTCAATCCGAACTCTTCAGCAACGCCATCGGCGAAGTGAAGGCGCGGCTGAACTGAGCGCGTAAGCAATCGATCTTTGAGAAAGCCCGGCTTCGACCGGGCTTTTTGCTTTTGAAGGCGACGGTCGATAGTGGCAGCATTGGACTACGGCTCTGAACCAAAGCTTGATATCGTCCCCGCTTTTAGGGAGTGAGATGGTGACACTGACCGAGGACATTGGCGAAGGGCCGTTTCGACTTGATGATCTCATCTGTCGGCGCACCCGCCCTTGGACGGGGAGCGTTCACGCCCTGCTCTCCGCACTTCAATCACATGGCTTTGCAAATGCGCCATTGTCCGCCGGATATGACGGGACGTGGGAAAGGGTGAGCTTTCTTCCAGGTGAGACCGGTGACCTGGACGAAAGCGAGACTATGAGGTCTATGAAGGCCCTGCAGTCGGCGGCGCGCCTGCTGCGGCGCTATCATGACTACACCGGGCTGTTTATGCGGCCGATGCTGGAGGATCAGATATGGCAATTGCCGCCGAGACCGCCGTTCGAGGTGATCTGCCACGGCGATTTCGCGCCCTATAATGTTGTTCTGAGCGGTGGCGAGCTCATAGGCATCATCGACTTCGAGACAGCCCATCCCGGTTCACGTTGCTGGGATCTCGCTTACGCCATCTATCGCTGGGCGCCTCTATCCATTGGCATCGCGGTCGACGATCTCGGCGGGCTCGATACGCAAATTCTCCGCACTCGCATTTTTCTTGATGCCTATGGCCTGCCGGCAAAGCAGCGACGGACATTGCCGGGCATGATCGTCGATCGTCTGAATGCCTTGGTCGCCTTTATGGAGACAGAGGCGGCCAATGGTGTGGAAAGATATCGTCGCAACATCGAAGAAGGTCACGATCAAATCTACCGGTGCGATATCGCCTATATCAGCGAACATCGCGAGGAGATCATAGCCGGCCTTTGAATGAAGGGAGGCGGAAGCGGCTGTCAGGCCTCTTCCCTTCGAAGGGGCCGAAAGCTCATGCGATGCAGCGAGCAGGGGCCGTGCTTCTCGATACCGGCGCGATGCTCGGGCGTGCCATAGCCGACATGGGACGCAAATCCGTAAGCGGGAAAGACGTCTCCGGCGCGGGCCATCATCCGGTCGCGCGTCACCTTGGCGACGATCGAAGCGGCGGCGATGGAAAAGGAGCGGGCATCGCCCCTGACCACGGCTTTTCCCGGGCAGGCGAGACCGACAGGCACATCCAGCCCGTCCGTCAGAACATAACTTGCTGGCACGGCAAGGCTGCAGATGGCGCGCCGCATGGCGTCCAGGCTTGCCTTGCGAATATCGGTGATATCGATGCGGGCCGCACTCGAGGACGCAATCGAGACGGTGGCGGTTGCAAGTATTTCGACAAACAGCGCCTCGCGTCTCAGGACCGAAAGCTGCTTGGAATCGTTCAATCCCTCGGGAATGCGCTCCGGATCGAGAATGACCGCGGCCGCGACCACCGGGCCAGCCAGAGGCCCGCGTCCGGCTTCGTCGGCACCGGCGACAGGCCAGTGTCCAGCGCGGCGGGCAATCAGCTCAAGCTCGAAAGTCGGAACGATCGGGCTCTCGTCGAAAAGCATGGGAGAATCGGATGGTGTGCTGCGTGGCATGCGGCAAGCTCGCACACCACCCGATCTCCTGCAAGCCCCCAGCGGATCAAGGCGGCGAACCTGGGGGCTCTTCCGGCGGGCAGGGAAACCCGCGGGAAAGGGTCAGAGCAATTCCAGGAAAAGCGCGAAGCGGTTTTCCGTCCGGAATTGCGAAAAAACAAAAAGAGAGAGCGGTTCTAAGATTCCATGAAAAGCTGAACCGCTCAGAGAAGTGAAAGCTGTACGCCGCTGCCATCCGGCGGCACAAACAGATCGTCGCGCAGCGCGATATTGCGGCGGGTGAGCTCCAGCCGCTTGGTCGCCATTTCGAAACGGCGCCCGATCTGCCAGGCATAAGGGCCTGCACCCTTCATCCGTTTGCCGAATTCGGCATCATAATCCTTGCCGCCACGCATCGAGCGGATCAGCGACATGACATGGCGGTAGCGATCCGGATAGTTCTGTAGCAGCCAGTCGCGGAAGAGCGGGCTGACCTCGAGCGGAAGGCGCAGCATGACATAGCTCGCTTCCATGGCGCCGGCGGCTTTGCCGGCATCGAGGATGCGCTCGATTTCGTGGTCGTTGAGCGCCGGAATGATCGGCGCCACCATGACCGCCGTCTGGATGCCGGCCTCGCTGAGCGCCCGGATTGTCTCCAGCCGCCGCGGCGGCGTCGCCGCGCGCGGTTCCATAGTGCGCGCCAGCTTGCGGTCGAGCGTCGTCACGGAAATGCCCACCCGAACCAGGTTCTTGGCGGCCATCTCCTGGAGAATGTCGATGTCGCGCATGATCAGCGCCGACTTGGTGACGATCGCAACCGGATGGTTCGCCTTGTGCAATACTTCGAGAATCTGGCGCATGATGCGCCATTCCTTCTCGATCGGCTGATAGGGATCGGTATTGGTGCCGATGGCGATGACGCGCGGCTTATAGCCCGGCTTTGCCAGTTCCCGTTCCAGAAGCCGCGCCGCGTCGGGCTTGGCGAAAAGTTTCGATTCGAAATCGAGCCCCGCCGAAAGCCCCATATAGGCATGCGTCGGCCGCGCGAAACAATAGATGCAGCCATGTTCGCAGCCGCGATAGGGATTGATGGAGCGATCGAAGGAGATATCGGGAGAATCGTTGCGCGTGATTGCCGTGCGCGGCTTTTCCACCTGCACTTCGGTTTTGAATGGGGGCAGCTCTTCCAGCGCCTGCCAGCCGTCATCGAATGTCTCACGCTTCAGCGGCTCGAACCGGCCGCTTGGGTTCAGCCCGGCACCGCGACCGCGCCTGCGGTCGATCTCTACTCTGAGACCGGTGTCGGCGATCAAAGCATTGGCAACATCTGCCGTATTGGCAGGCGCAAATGCGGCCTGCCCTGCAAGGGACTGCTCGTTCATCGGTAACTCCAGGGCGGTGCTTGGCATCGCATGCCGCGTCTAAGATGATTAAATTCCTATCCGACAAACGAGAACAATGCAAGAACAAAATGCGGAGCTATACACCGTGGCGCGGTATGTCCACTTGGACGCGCGGAGGTCGCGGCGGCATTTTTGACACCAGCCAGGCCTTCTTCCAAACCCTCCGGTTCTAAAGTTTATACGCTGGCAATAAATTGTGCGCCGCTCTATAAATGGGCAATGTTGACGGTAATCATTGAATGCCAGGACCAGGAATCGGAACTGGCGCAGACATTGGCGGTTTTGGTGGCGGGCGCGATCGAAGGGCTCGTGTGCGACGTCGTCGTGCTCGACCATGGCTCACGCGACGGCACCTCGCATGTCGCAGACGCCGCCGGCTGCCGTTTCTATTCCCAGTGGGATATCAAAGACATATTGCAGTCGGCGCGCGGTGAATGGCTGCTTTTCGTCGAGCCCGGCGCCCGCCCGCAAGCGGGCTGGATCGATGAGATCGCCGAATATGTTTCGCTCAACAAGGTGCCGGCGCGCTTCACCGCGTCGCGCGGCTATCGCCGGCCTTTGCTGCAGCGCATCAGCCGCAGCCTGCCGCCTCTGGAACTGGGCTTGCTCCTCTCCAAACGACAGGCCATCGCCGCTGCCAAATCGGGCATGCGGCTCGCCGAGCTTGCCAAGGGGCATAAAAGTCGCCAACTGTCGAGCGAACTGATTCCTTCCTGGGTCGCGCGCGCAGCGCGGTAGCGCTGCCTTTGTGATCAATCCAGATTCCATTTGAAAATGAGGGAATTGCTGTCATAATTTTCATATGGCGGCACGTCTCGCGTGTCGCGTTCGGGCGGCCGACCATGAAGATGCCGGTATGCGGCAGAGCAGGTCAGCGGAACTCTCCTCTTCTGCCGGATTTCCGGCGAAAGGAGGTGCGTCATGGGACGCACAATGCTCTGCCGGCTCATCGGAACGGCCCTTGTGGCAACGGCAATTCTTCATCCCAACTCAGCCGCTTCCCAGGCGATGCTCGCATGCGCTCAGCGCGCCGATATCGTCGCTTTCCTGGATGCGCGCTATTCCGAAAAGCTCTCGGCCATCGGCCAGCTTGATCGGAAGACGATCATCGAAATCTTCGCCGCCGAAAGCGGCAGTTGGACAATGATGGTCACCAATGTCTCCGGCCGGAGCTGCGTGATCCTCACGGGCCAGAAATGGGAATCAATTCCTGCCTTGCCCGGATCGAAGGCATAGGGATTTGGAGAAGCCGGTATCGCCCGGGCGAAGCGGCTTACTTCGAGCTGGCACCGCGCTTTAGATGTTCGTCGAGCCGCGGCATGATCTCCACGAAATTGCAGGGCATATGCCGGTAGTCGAGCTGCGCCTTCAAAATGCCGTCCCAGGCATCCTTGCAGGCGCCCGGAGAGCCCGGCAGCACGAAGATGAAAGTGGCGTTGGCGACGCCGCCGGTTGCCCGCGACTGGATCGTCGCCGTACCGATCTTGTCGTAGGAGATACGATGGAACACCTCGGAAAAACCATCCATCCGCTTCTCGAACAAGGGCTCCAGCGCTTCGGGCGTGACATCACGGCCGGTAAAACCGGTGCCGCCGGTGGTGATGACAACGTCGATTGTGTCGTCGCGCGTCCAGGCTTCCACCTGGCTTCGGATACGCTCCTTGTCATCCGGAACAATGGCGCGGGCCGCCAATCTGTGACCGGCTTCCGCAATGCGGGCAACCAGCGTATCGCCGGATTTATCGTCGGCCAGCGCGCGCGTATCGGAAACGGTCAGCACCGCGATGCCGACGGGGATGAAGGATCGTGCTTCGCTTGGACCGGCCATCATGTCCCTCCCGCTATCGTTTCGGTCGCCTGAAAATACCAATCCGGCCTCAAGCTGTGAAGCGAGACCGCCGCCGCCGTCGCCTGCTCAATATTATCGAAAAGGCCGAAGCAGGTGGCGCCGGAGCCGGACATGCGCGTGGTGAGCGCGCCTTGGCTGTCGATCAACTGCGAGAGCGTGGCGATCTGGGTGCAGAGCGTGCGCGCCGGCGGCTCCAGATCGTTGCGCAAACCGTTGATGGTCTCGATCCATTGCATGCGCCCGCTTTTTGCCTGCCAGGAGAGTGCGAACGGGGGATTGTCCTTCCGGCCAAGCAGACGAAACACCTCCGGCGTTGAAACGCCGACGAGGGGATTGCCGAGCACCATGGCGAAGGACGGAAAGTCCGGCAGCAACTCGATCGACTCGCCGATACCGCGTGCGATCAGCGGCCGGCTGACGAGGCACATCGGCACATCGGCTCCGAGCCTCAGCGCAATTGCCGTGATCGTGTCGGAGGGCAGGGAGAGACCCCAAAGCCGCGTCAGCGCACGGAGAGTCGCCGCGGCGTCTGCTGAGCCGCCGCCGATGCCGGACGCGACGGGCAGGTTCTTTTCAAGATGGATGTGGACGGGCGGCGCCTCGAAACCCGCGTCATGAGCCGCTTGTCGTAGCAGATCACGCGCCTTCAGCACCAGATTGCCGCCCGCACTCTCCTCGGCAAGAAGGGGAGAGAAGCGTCCGGACAGGCTGAATTCGTCACGCGCGCTTGCGCGAAAGCCAAGGCGGTCGCCATGCCGGGCAAAAGTAACGAGCATGTCGAGCAGATGGTACCCGTCAGCCCGCTGGCCCGTCACGTGCAGGGCCAGATTGATCTTAGCGGGCGCCTCCTCTGTAAGGTCGAAATCATCAGCCGCTAAGATCACGGTCATCGAAAGTGTTAGGACTTCTTATCGGCCGGCGGCGGCGTTGTCGTATTGGGCGATGGAGTTACCGCCGGAGCCGGATCGGGCTGCTTGGTCTTGTCGACCGTCCGTGGATCGTTGTCGAGCGCTGGCAGGCCGTTGGCGATCTTTTCCTTGATCTTCGGAATATCCGCGTCCTCGGGCTTGGAAGCCAGCGCGCGGTTCCACTGGTAAACCGCCTCCAGCTTGCGGTTGACGCGCCAATAGGCATCGCCCAGGTGGTCGTTGATCGTCGGGTCGCCGGCCTTCAACTGTGCGGCACGCTCCAACTCGTTCACCGCATCGTCGAAGCGATTGAGTCGGAAATAGGCCCAGCCGAGCGAATCGACGATGTAGCCATCATCCGGCTTCAGATCGACGGCTTTCTTGATCATATCTAGACCTTGGTCGAGATTCAGGTTCATATCGACCCAGGAATAGCCGAGATAGTTCAGGACCTGCGGCTGGTCGGGGTTCAGCTCCAAGGCCTTCTTGAAATTCGGCTCGGCCTTGTCCCACTTCTTCAGCCGCTCATAGGCGATGCCGCGCTGAAAGAATACGGCCCAGTCGCCGCGGTTCGGCACGGCACCGATAACCTCAGCGGCCTTGTCGTAATTGTCCGCCATGCCCTGAAAGTCCTTGGCGTCCGAAAGAACGCTGCCATAGGCGAGATAGCTGCGGATATCGTTGGGATCGGAATCGATCAGCGCCTTTAAATGCTTGCGCGCATCGTCGACCTTGCCAGACTGGGCGAGCGCAAGGCCGAGCTGCAGCTCGGAGATGCGGGCCATGGGCGAGTTATTGGGCACCTTCTTGTAGAAGGCGATGGCGCGGTCCATCTGCTCCTGCTTTTCCGCAAGTCCTCCAAGCAGAACCAGCGTGTCGGCGCTCTTGGGATCAAGCGTATTGGCGATCTGCAGATAAAGCGAGACGACATCTTCGGCGCCGTCACGGTTGAGCGCCGCGCCGACGGTAAAGAGCACCGAGGCGGCACCCTGCGTGCTGTCGGTCACCTGCTGCTGCGGCGTTTCGCCCTTGTTGATGCTATCGCGCAGCGCGTTCAGCGGCGCGTAATTGTTGATCAGGTTGTCGCCGACCGAAACGGCATCCAATGCCTTCTGCTTGTCGCCGGCTTTGGCTTCGAGCTCCGCAAGCGCCATGACTGCACGCATGAATGTGTCTGGAGCCGTTGCGCCGCCCGCCTTGTCGAGAATGGCGTCGTTCAGGTGCGAGCGGGCGGACTTGGTATCGCCGATGGTGATGGCAATTGCGCCCGCATGATAATTCTTGAAGATGTTGAACCAGTCCGGCCCCTTCATCCTGTCGATCATGGCGATCGCTTCCTTGCCATGATTGGAGCCGGCGCGGGCCCAGGCAAGCAGAAGACCGGCCATCATCCGGTCCAGATCGTTCGGACCCTCATATTTGAGAATTTCCTGCGCGGCTTTGTAGTCATGCCGGCGGATGGCGTCCATGCCGCGTACAATGGTGGTGACGCGTTCGACCGAGGGATCGTTCTTCAGCTCGTTGGCGTATTTCACGCCCTCATCGAGATTGCCGTTGAGCAGCAGCGAGATCATCAGCCGCTGGCGGATCTCCGGGTTGCCCGGCTCGATCATCAACGCCTTTTTATAAAGCGAAATTGCGGTTTCATAATCATGGTCGACATCGGCTGTACGGGCAGCAAGGAAGGCGCCTGCGAAGGTGTCGACGTTTTCCGCATCGAATGTCACCGGGGTGCTCGCCTCCGGCGCTTCCGGGGCATTCACGGCGTGCGCGCTGTTCAGCGCTGCCATCGAAAGGATCGCCGCCAGGGCTGCGCCCGAGAGGAAACGAATGGCAAGTCTCTGCCGCATTAGTAAGCCTTTCATCAAGGGATTTGCCGGTGAGAGCGCCGGCGGCATAAAGCGTTCGTGTCAATTGATTCACAACAGGATGGCTTTTTTGAAGCGGTCCTGCAAGAAATTCGGCCGGCTGTGATCAGTTCACACGTTCGATGCAGAAATCAATCACTTCCATGAGCGCGGATTTCCACGGCGTTTCCGGTAGCGGCGCCAGCGCGTCGCGGGCGATAGTGCCGTAGTGAACGGCACGGGCGATGGTGTCGGTGAGCGCACCGTATTTGGTGATCAGACCCAACGCCTTTTCCAGGTTCTCGTCGCTATTGTTGCCGGTCTCGATGGCATCGCGCCAGAAAGCACGCTCTTTCTCGGTGCCGCGGCGATAGGCGAGGATGACGGGGAGCGTGATCTTGCCCTCGCGGAAATCGTCGCCGACATTCTTGCCGAGATCGGCGGCCTTGCCGCCGTAATCCAGCGCGTCGTCGACGAGCTGGAAGGCGAGGCCGAGATTGGTGCCGTAGGACTTCAGCGCATTGCGCTCGGCCTTGCCGGCATTGGCGACGATCGGTCCGACTTCGGCGGCGGCGGCAAACAGCGCCGCCGTCTTGGCGCGGATGACGGAGAGATAATCGTCTTCCGTTGTTTCCATGTTCTTGGAGACGGAAAGCTGCAGCACCTCACCCTCGGCGATGACGCAAGCTGCAGACGACAGCACGTCGAGCGCCTCCAGCGAACCGACTTCGACCATCATGCTGAAAGCCTGGCCGAGCAGAAAGTCACCGACAAGGACGCTCGCCTGGTTGCCCCAGATCATGCGAGCGGTGGACTTGCCACGGCGCAGATCGCTTTCGTCCACCACGTCATCGTGCAACAATGTCGCCGTGTGCAGGAATTCGACCGAGGTGGCGAGCTTGATATGATTGTCGCCCTGATAGCCATAAAGCGCGGCGGAGGCGATGGTCAGCATCGGCCGCAGGCGCTTGCCGCCAGAAGAGATCAGATGCTCGGCAACTTCCGGGATCATCTGCACATCGGAGCCGGCTTTCGACAGGATGAGCTGGTTGACGCGTTCCATATCCGCCTTGGTCAGGTCCACCAATGGCTTGATGGAGGCCAGTTTATTCTTGCTTTCTTCAAGCGGTATCACGACGCCCAACGATCCGGACTCCTGTTCATTTTCTGCAAAGCACAATAAGAAGGGGCGAAAGAGGCGGCAAGAGGCGATTTGTCTCGTCTCGTAAATTTGACAGGAAACCCAAGGCTTATGCACGAGCTGATACGCACCAATGACCCCGTTTTACTCTCCTTCGCCGAGAGCCTGATGAAGGATGCCGGGATTCATTGCTTCGTCGCGGATCAGGCCATGAGCGTTCTCGAGGGCTCGCTCGGCATGCTGCCGCGTCGCTTCCTGGTCGAGGATGAGCGTGCCGATCAGGCCCGGCGCATTCTTATCGATGCCGGCCTCGGCGACGAACTGCGCCCGGCGCGCGGCTGAACTCCGCCATGGCCGGCAATCCTTCCGAAACCATCGATGCCTTCCATCGCGGTGCCTTCCATATAGTCCAGCCGAAGGGCAGGGGCCATCGCTCCGGCATGGACGCCATGTTGCTCGCGGCTTTGGTGGCCGATGACCGGAATATCAGGGTGGCGGATCTCGGCGCGGGCGCCGGTGCCGCCGGCATGGCGGTGGCCTCACGGCTGGAACGGGCTGAGGTGGTGCTTTTCGAGCGCTCGCCGGAAATGGCCGAGTTTGCCCGCAAGAGCCTTGAGCTTCCAGAAAATGCCCGCTTCGCCGACCGCGTCGCCGTTATCGAGGCCGATGTGAGCCTAACCGCGAAGGCCCGCAACGACGCGGGTCTGATCGATGACAGTTTCCATCATGTCATCATGAACCCACCCTTCAACGATGCCAGTGACAGGCTGACGCCGGACGCGCTGAAAGCGCAGGCGCATGCGATGACTGACGGCCTGTTCGAAAGCTGGGTGCGGACGGCAGGCGCAATCATGATCCCCGGCGGTCAATTGTCGTTGATTGCCCGGCCGCAATCGATTGCAGAGATCATCGCCGCCTGCGGCCGCCGTTTCGGCGGCATCGAGATCACGCCGATTCATCCGCGGGAGGGTGAAAATGCCGTTCGCATCCTGGTGACTGCCATCAAGGGCTCACGCGCGCGGCTGGCGCTGCGGGCGCCGCTGATCATGCATGGCGAGGGAACGCACAAATTCTCCGACTTCGTCGACGACCTCAACAATGGCCGCGCCGCTTATTCCCGAAAATAGAGGATCATCCCGCGGGCATGACGCGGTTTTCGGTAGGATCGCTGGAATTCAGGGCGTGCCTCGGAACGCATCGAAGATCAGCTTGACGTTCAGGATGGCGATGGCAAAGGCGATGACATAGGCGACGGTGCTCAGCCAGCGCGGTGCGACGAGATCGCCCATCTTGGTCTTGTCGGCGGTGAACATGACCAGCGGGAAGACAGCGAAGGAAAGTTGCAGGCTGAGCACGACCTGAGTCAGGATCAGCAGATCCGCCGTACCGGAATCACCGTACCATATGGTGACGATCCCGGCTGGAGTGATTGCCAGTCCGCGCGTCACGATGCGGCGCAGCCAAGGCTTCACCTTGAGCCGCAAAAAACCTTCCATCACGATCTGCCCGGCAAGCGTTGCCGTCACCGTGGAGTTGAGGCCGCAACAGAGAAGCGCGATCCCGAACAGCGTCGGTGCGATCGCCAGGCCGAGAAGCGGCGCCAGCAGCGATTCCGCCTGTGCGAGTTCCACGACATCGGTGTGGCCATGTGCGTGAAACGCCGCGCCGGCGAGAATGAGGATGGAAGCATTGATGAGCAGAGCGAAGGTCAGCGCCACGGTCGAATCGATCGTGGCATAGGTCAGCGCCTCTTTCTGTTCCGAAAGCGTATGGCCGAAGGCGCGCGTCTGCACGATGCCGGAATGCAGATAGAGATTGTGCGGCATGACCGTCGCGCCGAGGATGCCGAGCGCGAGGTAGAGCATGTTCGGATCCCGGACGATCTCGCTCGTCGGGAAAAAGCCTTTGATGACCTCACCCCAATTGGGATCGGCAAGGAAGACCTGGATGCCGAAACAGAAGGCGATGACACCGAGCAGGGTGATGATCAACGCCTCTACCCAGCGAAAGCCCAGCCGCTGCAGGAAAAGAATGAGAAACACGTCGAAGGCGGTCACCAGCACGCCGAGTTCGAGCGGCAGGCCGAAAACGAGATTTAAGCCGATGGCGGTGCCGACGACTTCTGCAATATCCGTCGCGATGATGGCGATCTCCGCCATCGCCCACAGCGGTACGGAGACGAAGCCCGGAAAGGCATCCCGGCAGGCCTGGGCAAGATCGCGGCCGGTGGCGATTGCAAGGCGCGCGCAAAGCGCCTGCAACACCACGGCCATGATGTTGGACAACAATGCGACGGTCAGCAGCGCATAGCCGAATTTCGATCCGCCCGCGAGCGAGGTCGCCCAGTTGCCAGGGTCCATATAGCCGACCGCGACAAGATAGCCCGGACCTGCGAAGGCGGCGACGCGACGCAGTACCGAACCGCCCTTGGCGGTTTCGACCGAGCGGTACACATCGGAAAGAGTGGCCTCTTCTCGGTCATGGCGCCAGCCGGCGTCAGACTTGGGTTTCATAAGATCCATGGGGCTTCCGCAGGCTTCGATACCGCGAGAGGTTAGTGGTTTAGAATGATAATGCAATTCATTCGCAACAAGAAAAGCCATTCCCGGTCTCGTTCGCGCCGGGTGTGGCATTCCTGCAATCCGCAGTAACCCAGGCCGCGCGATGCCAGCGAAAGCCTTCTTCTGTACTTCTTGCCTTTCGGCGAAAAACCTGCGGTCGCGAAGGGAAGCGGGCGCGAAATACGATGATGGATGTTGCGTTTGCCATTTCCGTGCATACATCACCTGCAGCAAACATCATGAATCAGGGACGACGAATGGCTGGATTTTTTAGGCGCATGCTTCCGAAGCGGTTTCGCAAGGAAAGGGTGGTCGTTCCCGTCGTCCGGCTGAGCGGCGTCATCGCCTCCGGCGGCGGTCCTCTCCGCCAGTCGCTCAATCTTGCGGGCATCTCGCAGGCGCTGGAAAAGGCCTTCGGCATGAAGGCTGCCCCGGCAGTGGCGATCGTCATCAATTCGCCCGGCGGATCGCCGGTGCAATCACGCATGATCTATAGCCGCATCCGCGATCTTGCCCGCGAGAAAGAGAAGAAAGTGCTGGTTTTCGTCGAGGATGTGGCGGCATCCGGCGGCTACATGATCGCGCTCGCCGGCGATGAGATCATTGCCGATGCCACCTCCATCGTCGGTTCCATCGGCGTTGTCTCCGGCGGCTTTGGTTTTCCGGAGCTTTTGAAGAAGCTCGGAGTCGAGCGCCGAGTCTATACTGCCGGCGAAAACAAGGTGATCCTTGATCCGTTCCAGCCGGAGAAGGAAAAGGACATCGAATATCTGAAGAGCCTTCAGGTCGAGATCCATAAGGTTTTCATCGACATGGTCCGCGAGCGTCGGGCGGGCAAGCTCGCCGCAGACGAGGTCGTGTTCTCCGGTCTCTTCTGGACCGGCGGGCGCGGTCTCGAACTCGGCCTGATCGACGGCCTCGGTGATATGCGCCAGGAGTTGAAGAAGCGTTTCGGCGACAAGATCAAGCTCGAACTGGTCACCACACCGCGCAGCCTCTTCGGCCGCCGCACGCCCGGCATTTCCCTTTCGGGCATGGACGGCATCGGCGCCGGCCTCGCCTCCGGACTTGCAGAGGTGGCAGAGGAAAAGGCATTGTGGGGGCGGTACGGATTATAATCGGGAGCGCTGCGCGATGCCGCAGATCATCTTCTTCATCGTTGCTGTCGGCGGTATTTGGCTTCTTTATCGGCGCTTCCTGCGCGACGCCCGAAAACTCACCGAGAAATCCCGCCGCGCCGAAAGCGAAAGGCGCACGGGCGCCATCGGCACGCTGGTGAAGGACCCGAAGACCGGGGAGTATCGGGTGAAGCGGGAGGATGAATGAGTATGGACGAATCGGAGCGACGCAAGCGGGCGTTAGAGAAGCTGAAATCATTCGGATTCAAACTTCCTGCCGATTGGAGGTTTGAGCGCGATCAAGCCAATATACGGGGCAATGATACTGATCTCAACGCCGCTTTTTTACCTGTGACATCCAATCCGCGCCCGCATAGCTGACGCAGATGATGCGGACGATCCTGGTCTTATCATCTACGGTGAAACAGACGACTGCTTTTTCAGAAGCGGGTATTGCCCGCAGCGTTGGCCCCATATCGGTACGAATTGTGCCGATATGCGGAAATTCGCTGAGCTTGTCGATGAAATCCGTGATTTCATCTACCTTCGCTAGCCCGGCTTCGATACCTGCATAGTTGGAAATCAAATCTACGATGTCGAAGAGATCGCGCTCGACAAATGGATGCTTCGTTATCGCATAGCGCATGGGAAAAATTACTTGGCGTACTTTTGGCGCAGTCGATCTTTCACCCTGGACGCCATTTCCTTACCGTCCCAAGGCAACCATTGGTCATAAGGCAATTCCAACCGCCGGCGAATTTCGTCCGCCATGTCGGACACTACATCATCAGGCACGCCGTCATGATGCGTTATCTGGTCGATCTGCTCGATAGCTGCTTCAACGAGACTGGAGATGGATGGAAATGCGCCTTCCTCGACCATCTTCTCCGCAAGGCGGAGATGGCGTTCAGATAAGGTGATTTCGGTTTTGACATTCATAATCCTTCTCCAAAGCGGCGTGGAGACGCACAGCTCTATCTATACGTCATCTCTTGACCCTTGTCTTCCATCGTGGCACCTGTCGCGCCAACCAACCTACACCAAGCAGATAGTGGCTGATCTCCATGACCGCGACCCCGCCCGATAATATGAATCCGAAGCGCTCGTTTCAGGCATTGATCCTGACGCTGCACAATTACTGGGCCGACAAGGGTTGCGCGGTTCTGCAGCCCTACGACATGGAAGTCGGCGCCGGCACATTCCATCCGGCGACGACTTTGCGCGCGCTTGGGCCGAAGCCGTGGAAGGCAGCCTATGTGCAGCCGTCGCGTCGTCCCTCCGATGGCCGTTACGGCGAAAACCCGAACCGCATGCAGCATTATTATCAGTATCAAGTGATCCTAAAGCCGAACCCGCCGAACCTGCAGGAGCTCTATCTCGGCTCCCTCGCGGCCATCGGCCTCGATCCGCTGCTGCATGACATCCGCTTCGTCGAGGACGATTGGGAGAGCCCGACGCTTGGCGCCTGGGGTCTCGGCTGGGAATGCTGGTGCGACGGCATGGAAGTGTCGCAGTTCACCTATTTCCAGCAGGTTTGCGGCATCGAGTGCGCTCCGGTCGCCGGCGAATTGACCTATGGTCTCGAACGTCTGGCAACCTATGTCCAAGGCGTCGACAGCGTCTATGATCTGAATTTCAACGGTCTCGAAGGCGACGAGAAGATCACCTATGGCGATGTCTTCCTGCAAGCCGAGCAGGAATATTCGCGGCATAATTTCGAATATGCCAATACGGAAATGCTGCATCGCCATTTCATCGATGCCGAGAAGGAATGCCAGGCGCTGCTCGCCGCCGGCGCGCCGGGCGACAACGCCAATCAGCTCCTCCACAAATGTGTCTTCCCGGCCTATGACCAGTGCATCAAGGCTAGCCACGTCTTCAATCTGCTCGATGCGCGCGGCGTGATTTCGGTTACCGAACGCCAGAGCTATATCCTGCGCGTCCGCACCCTGGCGAAAGCCTGCGGCGAAGCATTCCTGCTGACTGATGCCGGCGGTGCGAACTGGGATAAGCAGGCCGCTTAAGGCACATTCCTTATCTCTAAGGTATTGGCTTAGCGGCGAAAAGCGAATGACAATATCCGTTAAGCCGCATAGTCTTCCTCGCGGTTGCATTCGCCACGAGGGTTCGCGATGTATATTATTTTGGCGATCATCGTTCTGATCGCGCTTTATGCCGTCTTCACCTATAACGGCCTCGTTCGCGCGCGTCAGATCGCCGAGGAGGCTTGGTCAGGGATCGATGTGCAGCTCAAGCGCCGTGCCGATCTCATTCCGAATTTGGTCGAGACGGTCAAAGGCTATGCTGGCCATGAGCGGCAGACTTTGGAAGAGGTCGTGGAGTTGCGTAACAGGGCGCAGGCCATGCCATCCGGCGATGTCGCCGCTCGCGGCCAGGTGGAAGGCCTGCTTTCGCAAGCGCTCGGTCGTGTGATCGCGCTTGCCGAAGCCTATCCCGATCTGAAGGCCAACGCGAATTTCCTCGAATTGCAACGTTCTCTCGAAGGTATTGAGGGCGAAATCCAGATGTCGCGGCGCTACTACAACGGTGCCACCCGCGATCTTAATGTCAAGGTCGAGAGCTTTCCCAGCAATCTGCTCGCCGGCCCCTTCGGTTTCTCCAAGCGCGCCTTCTTCGAAATCACCAACGAGGCGGACCGCGCCGTTCCATCCGTCAAGTTCTAAGATTCCTTCTATCGGTTTTGCATTGCAGGCGGTAAAGGAACCCCACCGCAGGCCATTGGCCGCTTTCTGGACTGACCAAAGAGATTGATGATGGGTAGAGCCAAACTCACGATTATCCCCCCCGGCAAGCCGCTTACCGGACGTGCCATGCCGCCGGGGTCGAAGTCGATCACCAACCGCGCGCTGCTGCTCGCCGGCCTCGCCAAGGGAACCAGCCGGCTAACGGGTGCGCTGAAGAGCGATGACACGCGCTATATGGCCGAAGCGCTGCGCGCCATGGGCGTTGCGATCGCCGAGCCGGACGACACCACTTTCATCGTGACCGGCGACGGCAAACTGAAGTCACCGGCCGCGGCCCTGTTTCTCGGCAATGCCGGCACCGCGACCCGCTTCCTGACAGCCGCCGCCGCTCTGGTGGACGGCAAGGTGGTGGTGGACGGCGATGCGCATATGCGCAAGCGGCCGATCGGCCCGCTGGTTGACGCTCTGCGTTCCCTCGGCATCGATGCCTCGGCCGAGACCGGTTGCCCGCCCGTGACCATCAACGGCACCGGCCGCTTCGAGGCGAGCCGGGTTGAGATCGATGGCGGCCTCTCCAGCCAATATGTCTCGGCGCTGCTGATGACGGCCGCTGGCGGCGATCGGCCGGTCGATGTCGTGCTGCTTGGCGAACATATCGGCGCTCTCGGCTATATCGATCTGACGGTTGCCGCCATGCGCGCCTTCGGCGCAAAGGTGGAGCGCGTCAGCTCCGTTGCCTGGCGGGTTCAGCCGACCGGCTATCACGCGGCCGATTTCCACATCGAGCCGGATGCGTCAGCCGCGACCTATCTCTGGGCGGCGGAAGTGCTGACCGGCGGCAAGATCGATCTCGGCACGCCGGCGACGGAATTCTCGCAGCCGGACGCCCGTGCCTACGAGATGATCTCGCAGTTTCCGCATCTGCCCGCCGTCATCGACGGATCGCAGATGCAGGATGCCATTCCGACGCTTGCCGTGCTGGCTGCCTTCAATGAGACGCCGGTGCGTTTCGTCGGTATTGGCAATCTCCGCGTCAAGGAGTGCGATCGCGTCCGGGCACTGTCGAGCGGCCTGTCGCGCATTGTTCCCGGCCTCGGCACCGAGGAGGGCGACGACCTGATCGTTGCCTCCGATCCAAGCCTTGCCGGCAAGACGCTGACGGCCGAGATCGACAGCTTCGCCGATCACCGCATTGCCATGAGCTTCGCGCTTGCTGGTCTAAAGATCAGCGGCATCACCATCCTCGACCCCGATTGCGTCGCCAAGACCTTCCCGGCCTATTGGAGTGTCCTGGCGTCACTGGGAGTTGCCTACGACGATTGATACCGCCGCAAGGGCAGACGGATGGAGATTTCAGCACGCGCGGCGCTCTGAAAAATGGGGTGCCGTCGGATAGCAGGAGGTGTGATGACGCGTTGGCTTTCCGGACTCTCTATCGCTTTGCTCCTGCTGTTCTCCGCATCGCTCGCGTCAGCCGCCGAAGTCATTAACACTTTCGATCAGGCGATTATTCTCAATCGCGATGGCTCGATGCAGGTGAGCGAGACGATTGCGGTGAACGCGGAAGGCCGCGCCATCCGCCGCGGTATTTTCCGCGACTTTCCGCTGACTTTTGTCGATTCTGCAGGCCGCCAGGCGCAGGTGGATTTTGACGTCGTCTCTGTCGAGCGCGATGGACAGCCGGAAGATTGGCACAAGGAGCAGATCGAAGGCGGGGAACGCATCTATATCGGCAATGCCGATCGAATCATAAGCCGTGGCCAGCATGTCTACCGCATCGCCTACACCACCGATCGCCAGACCCGCTATTTTGAGGATCACGACGAGCTCTATTGGAACGTCACCGGCAACGGCTGGCAATTCCCAATCCTTCGCGCTTCTGCCACCGTCACCCTGCCGGACGGCGTGAAGCCGCAACAGCTTGCCTATTATACCGGGTCGATCGGGGCGACGGGCCAGGACGCGAGCGCCAGCACGCAGCAGGACAAGATCACCTTCGTCACCACGCGGCCCTTGGCCCCGGCGGAGGGCCTGACGATCGCCATCAAGCTGCCGAAGGGCGCGATCCTGCCGCCAAGCAGCCAACAATGGCACTGGTTCATAACCGATCATCTCGACGCGATCATCGCCATCGGCGGCTTGATTTTGGTGTTTGCCTATTATCTCCGCAGTTGGATTGCCGTCGGCCGCGATCCCCGACGCGGTGTGATGGTCCCGCGCTGGGATCCGCCCGAGGGTATTTCGCCGGCGTTGGTCAACTACATCGACAGCAGGGGTTTTTCCGGTGCGGGGTGGACAGCGCTGTCGGCGACGGCGATCGATCTTGCGGTGCGCGGCTATGTCATTCTGGACGACCTGAAGGAAAGGGTGGTCATCCGTCCGACCGGCAAGGCAGGCAGCGATCTCAGCGGTGGCGACAAGGTGCTCATCCAGGCCGTCGGGCCATTTTCCCCGCTTGTTATCGACAGGGCGAATGGCGAGGCGGTGCAGCAGCTTGGCTCGACATTCCGCAGCGCGATCGAGCGCGATCATCGCGGCGAATATTACAAGGCCAATTTTCTCTACGTTATCGCGGGCCTTGCCCTGTCGGTCCTTACCCTGGCTGCGATCGTGATTTTCGGCCGCTTGCACGAGAATGCGCTGCCTCTCATCATCGTGCCCGGCTTCTTGTCGATCGTGGTGACGATCTTTGCCGGCACGATCGGCCGCAGGTTCCGCCGTCATGATGCCGGTCTTGGACGGCGAATTCTTTCCGTTCTGATCGCTGCTTTCTTCGGCTTTCTATTCGTGTCGGCCGCGGTCGGCGGCTTGGCTGCGGCTGTCGTCCCGTTGTGGGAAGCGGGCGAACTGCCTCTTCTCGCCGGCATCGTCGGCATCTTCGCGCTCAACGTTGTCTTCTTTTTCCTGATGGGGGCGCCGACGCCGCTCGGGCGCAAGATGATGGATGGCATCGCCGGGCTGCGGCAATATCTGACACTGGCCGAGCGCGACCGGATGAACATGCAGGGCGCGCCGCAGATGTCGCCGCAGCATTTCGAAAAGCTGCTGCCCTATGCGGTCGCGCTCGGTGTCGAAAAGCCTTGGTCAGCCGCTTTCGAGACATGGTTGGCAACTGCCGCGGGTGCCGCTGCGGCGGCGGCCTATGCACCGGCCTGGTATTCCGGCGATTTCCACCCAGGCAATATCGGCGGCACGATCGGCGACTTTTCCTCCTCCATGGCATCCACCATCGCCTCCACCATCCCCGCGCCCGTCTCCAGCTCTTCCTCTGCCTTTTCGGGCGGTGGCGGCGATGGCGGCGGCTCCTCCGGCGGCGGTGGAGGCGGCGGAGGCGGGGGTGGATGGTGATCGCCTAGGATTGGCTTCGCGGGGGCGCGTCGTTGTTGAAGGGTGGGGTATGGGAATATCGTTTTCAATCAGAAGTGTAATCATTGCACTTCTGTCCGTCTTCTTGGCACATGCCGCGACCGCGGCTGAGATTATCACGGGGTTCGATCAAACGATAACCGTCGAACGCAGCGGCTCGCTGCAAATCGTCGAGACGATTGCCGTCGATGCCGAAGGCAAAGCTATCCGCCGCGGCATTTTCCGTGACTTTCCATTGGATTTCTTGGATGCCACCGGCCGCAAGAAGCGGGTCGATTTCAGCGTGATATCCGTCGAGCGGGACAGTCAGCCGGAGGAGTGGCGCCAGGAAGACATCGATGGCGGCACGCGCATATACATCGGGCGCCCCGATAAGGACGGAAAGACGTTCCTGCTCGACCGCGGCAAGCACACATTCCGTATCGCCTACCAAACGGATCGGCAGTTTCGATTCTTCGATGATTATGACGAGCTTTATTGGAACGTCACCGGCAACGGCTGGCAATTCCCGATCCTCCGGGGCATCGGCAACGATCATCCTGCCTGATGGGATGACGCCGCAAAGGTTTGCTTATTTTACCGGCGTTGCCGGTGCGACTGGCAAGAACGCGACGGTTACTCAACAGCCAGATAAGATCGTTTTCTCGACGACGCGCCCTCTCGCGAAAGGCGAAGGGTTGACGGTCTCTGTCATGCTGCCGAAGGGCTCCATCGTGGTGCCTGACGACCTACCACATCTTATCATGATCGCTGCCCTTGGGTTGTTCCTATTGCTCGTCTACTATCTGTGGGCGCGAAACAAGGTTGCGGTCTCGTCATTCTCGAAGGTTGTTGTGCCGCGCTGGGACCCGCCTGAAGGCGTGTCGCCAGCGGTCGCGAATTATATCGACAATAAGGGCTTTCCCCACGGGGTGGGCGCCGCGATGTCGGCGGCGCTCCTCAATCTTGCCGTGAAGGGCTATGTAACCCTGGACGATCTCGGCGACAGGCTTCTCGTTCACGCCACCGACAAGCCGCCGTCGCGGGAGCTTGATAGCGCTGAAATGCTCTTGAGAAGTGCGATCGCGCCTTATGAACCATTGGTGTTTGACCGGAAGAACGGCGCGGCAATCAGCGCTCTCGCGGCGCGGTTCAGAACCGTGATCGAGCGTGATCACGCCGGCAGATACTTCAAGACAACCAATGCAAAATTGGGTGGAGGTCTGCTGGTCACTCTTGCGGCACTCCTCGCCATTGCGATGGCGGGGTATGACAATATCGGCTTGGCGGCGGTCCTGATGCTCGTTCCGTTGGCGTTGATGATCGGATTGCCGATCATGGTTATCCGTCGGCGTGGCACCGGTCGTCGAGAGCGCATCTCCGCGATCTGGTGTCTCATCGTCGTACTCGGCCTCTTGGCATTTGTCGGCGCGCAGGTCCTTGGCCGGCCCAGCACAATAGGTCCGGAAGGCCTTGTCCTTGCCGCTCTGGTTATGTCGATAGTCGGGATCAATTTCGTTTTTGCGCCTATTCTGGAAACATGGACGAAGCTCGGCGTCGCGGTGATTGGTCAGTTGGACGGCCTGCGGCGCTATCTTTCTCTGGTGGACGAGGCGCGCATGGCGGTGCGGGACGATGTCCGGATGTCGCCGCAGCATTTTGAGAGGCTATTGCCTTATGCTGTCGCGCTTGGAGTAGAAAAGAAGTGGTCGGAGGTGTTCGAGACCTGGATCACGCCAGCTACTGGGGAAGCCGCGGGACTGGCGTCAGTGTCTTCCTATCAACCATCGTGGTGCAACCGACACCAACATTATCACCATCATCATGGGGTGGGCTGGGTGAGAGATGCCGCCGCGCTGCCGTCGGCAGTCGCGGCGTTCATACCGTCCACCATTTCCTCGGCTTTGACATCGACCTCAGCTTCTGCTTTTTCGGGAGACGTTTCGTCGGATTCGACCGGCCGGGACGAGTCTTCCGATGATCCACCAAGCCGCAGCAGCGGCTCCTCCGGCGGCGGTGGAGGCGGCGGGATGGTAATTTCGCCGTTTGCCTTGGTGACTTTTGCCGCCGGGCTTGCTAAGTCCGCCCGGACCCTTTTTGCCTCAACATAAAAGACAGTTGACATGCCCGATCTCCTTCTCGAACTCCGCTCCGAGGAAATTCCCGCCCGTATGCAGCGCAAGGCTGCCGGCGACTTGAAGAAGCTCGTCACCGACGCGCTCGTCGAAGCGGGTTTGTCCTATGAGGGTGCGCGCGAATATTGGACGCCGCGGCGGCTGGCACTCGACATTCGCGGCCTGACGGCGCGCTCGGCCGATGTGCGCGAGGAGCGCAAGGGACCGCGCACCGACGCCAATGAAAAGGCGATCGAAGGCTTTTTGCGTGGCGCCGGCCTCTCCTCCATCGCCGAGGCGCAGGTGCAGAGCGACCCGAAGAAGGGCGATTTCTACGTTGCGGTCATTTCCAAGCCCGGCCGCGCCGCCGAGGAAATCGTTGCCGAAATCATGCCCGGCATCATCCGCGATTTCCCCTGGCCGAAGTCGATGCGCTGGGGCAAGGCATCGGCCAAGCCCGGCTCGCTGCGCTGGGTGCGCCCGCTGCAGTCGATCGTCTGTCTCTTCGGCACCGAGCATGAGGAGACCGCCGTCATCCCCTTCGAGATCGACGGCATCGTCGCTTCGAACGTGACTTATGGCCATCGCTTTCATGCGCCGCAGGCGATCACCGTCAAGCGTTTCGACGACTACGTGGCGAGCCTGGAGAAGGCGAAGGTCATTCTCGATGCCGAACGCCGTAAGGACATCATTCTGCATGATGCCCGCGATGTGGCCTTTGCCAACGGCCTGGAACTTGTCGAGGACGAGGGCCTGCTGGAAGAGGTTTCCGGCCTTGTGGAATGGCCGCAGGTGCTGATGGGCTCTTTCGAAAAGGATTACCTGTCGATCCCTTCGGAGATCATCCGTCTGACGATCAAGACCAATCAGAAGTGCTTCGTCACCCGCCCGCAGGTCGGCGAGACGCTTTCCAACCGTTTCATCCTCGTCTCCAATATCCAGGCGACGGATGGCGGCAAGGAGATCATCCACGGCAACGGCAAGGTCGTGCGCGCCCGTCTTTCGGACGCGCTGCATTTCTGGAAGCGCGACCAGGGCGACCTGCCGGATCTCGAAACGCTGGAAGCCTCTGCCCAAAAATTCGGCCTTGATCTGAAAAAGCCGCTCGACCAGCGGATGGCGAAGCTCGACGCGCTGAACGTCACCTTCCATGCCAAGCTCGGCAGCCAAGGCGAGCGCGTCTCCCGTATTCGTACGCTGGCATCCGAGCTTGCCAAAATCACCGGCGCCGATCCGGCCAAGGTCGATCGCGCCGCGATCCTCGCCAAAGCCGACCTGCGCACCGAAGCCGTCGGCGAATTCCCGGAGCTTCAGGGCCTGATGGGCCGCAAATATGCGGTGCTGCAAGGCGAAGACGCTTCGGTAGCTGCCGCAATCGAAGATCACTACAAGCCGCAGGGTCCGTCCGACCGTGTGCCGGAGGATAAGGTCGCGATCACCGTCGCGCTCGCCGACAAGCTGGACACGCTAATCGGCTTCTGGGCGATCGACGAAAAGCCGACGGGGTCGAAGGATCCGTTCGCGTTGCGCCGCGCCGCTTTGGGCGTGGTGAGAATCCTGCTGGAATGCAAGGTGCGCTTGCCGCTTCTGGCGACAACAAGGGACGTCGATCTCCTCGCCTTCTTCCATGACCGCCTGAAGGTTTACCTCCGCGATCAGGGCGCCCGTTACGACCTTATCGACTCCGTGCTGACGCCGGAAGCCGACGATCTCCTGATGGTCGCCCGCCGTGTCGAAGCGCTGACCGCTTTCATCACCTCCGAAGACGGCAAGAACCTGCTTGCCGGCACCAAGCGCGCCACCCAGCTTCTCGCCGCCGAGGAGAAGAAGGGCACGGTCATAGCCGATGGCGCTTCAGAAAACCTATTGAAGCTCGATGCCGAAAAAGACCTCTTCGCCGCCATCACCAAAGCTTCCGCCGAAGCCTCCGATGCGATCGCCAAGGAAGATTTCCGTTCCGCCATGGCCGCGCTCTCCAAGCTGCGCGCACCCGTCGACCGCTTCTTCGAAGACGTGCTCGTCAATGACGAGGACGCCGCCATTCGAGCCAATCGTCTCGCGCTGCTGCGCCTGATCCGCGAAGCGACAGGCACGGTGGCGGATTTCTCGAAGATTTCGGGGTAAGGCATGGAGGCGCGATGACTGGAAAAATCCTCGTCAGCGCCTGCCTCATGGGTCATGCCGTCCGTTATGACGGCCGCTCGAAGTCGCTCGTCCATCCGGCGATCGAACGATGGCGCGAGGAAGGGCGGCTGGTGACGATCTGTCCGGAAATGTCCGCTGGCATGGCAGTTCCAAGGCCGCCGGCCGAAATTGCCAATGGTGCGACCGGTGAGGACGTGCTTGCCGGCAGTGCACGTGTGATGGAGATCACCGGCGGGGATGTCACGCAGGGATTTCTTCAGGCGGCTGAAAATGCCCTGGCGCTCGCTCGGGAAACCGGCTGCCGCTATGCTCTGCTGATCGATGGCAGCCCGTCCTGCGGCTCGGGCTTCATTTATGATGGCACCTTCTCCGGCGGCCGGCATGCCGGCCACGGTGTCGCGGCGGCGCTGTTGAAGCGGGCAGGCATTGAAGTCTATTCCGACCGCGAGATTGACACGCTCGTCGAGCGGCTGGCGACGGCCGACTGAGGCAACCGTTCATACCAAAAAAGAAAACCGCCGGGTTTGCGCCCGGCGGCTGCTGACATTTGTTGCGTTGCCGCTTACGCGGCGCGGCGGCTCTGGGCGAGCGGACGGCTGTCGTTGACGCGGAAGCCGCGGATGAGCCCGAGCAGATCCTCGGTGTCGGCGGCGAGCGTTTCGGCCGATGCCGTCGTCTCTTCGGCCATGGCGGCGTTCTGCTGCGTGGCAGCGTCGAGCTGGTTCATCGAAGACGAGATCGAGCGCAATGTCGTATCCTGCTCGGAGGCGCTGTGGGCGATCTTCGAGACGATCTCATTGGCGGCCTTGATCTGGTCGGAGATGCGCTTCAGCGCTTCGCCTGCCTCGCCGACGAGGCGAACGCCCTCGTCGACTTGGCCGGAGGAGCGGGCGATCTGGTCCTTGATTTCCTTGGCGGCAGCGGCCGAGCGCTGCGCCAGTTCGCGTACTTCCTGGGCGACAACGGCAAAGCCCTTGCCGGATTCGCCGGCACGAGCCGCCTCGACGCCGGCGTTCAGCGCCAGAAGATTGGTTTGGAAGGCGATCTCGTCGATGACGCCGATGATCTTGCTGATCTCTTCCGACGATTTCTCGATGCCGCTCATCGCGTCGATCGCCTGGGCAACGACGGCGTCGCTGCGCGATGCCTCGGTGCTGACGGCGTGCACGCGTTTGCTGGCCTCATGGGCGCCTTCGGCGGTCTGGCGCACGGCGACGGTGAGTTCGTCGAGCGCTGCCGAGGTCTCTTCCAGGCTCGCGGCCTGGCGCTCGGTGCGCTGCGACAGCTCGTTCGAGGCCCTGCGGATTTCTTCCTTGCTGACGCCGATGTCGTTGCCCTTGGCATTGACCCGACCCATGGCGGCTTCCAGATGTAGCAGCGCCTCGTTGAAGTTGTTGCGCAGCCCGGCATAGCCAATGCCGATATCGCCGCAGCGCACGGTCAGATCGCCCTGGGCGAGTGCTTCGAGCGCCCGGCCGATGATGGAGACGACGCGTGCCTGCTCATGCGCTTCGTCCTGCTGCTGACGAAGGTTCTGTTCGCGCTCGCTGCTGATTTCCAGCTCCTGGGCGGCCTGACGATCCGCCAGCGCATGGCGTTCGCGCACCTTCTCCTGCAGCGCCAGGGTGGCCCTAGCCATAAGCCCGATCTCGTTGCGCATCTCGGCGTGCGGAATGACGATCTTCACGTCGTCATCGGCCACGGCCTTGAGAGCGGTATGGACCTCGGCGAGCGGCTTGGTAATGCCACGGATGAAATAGAGGGCGGAACCGATGCCGACCAGGAAGACGAAGCCGCAGATCAGCAGCGCCCGCCACATTGCCGCGTGAATCTGGCCTTCGAGGTCGTCCATATAGACGCCGCAGCCGAGAACGATCTGCCAGGGTTCGAAGGCTGCCGAATAGCTGCCCTTCAGGAAAAGCTCACCGTCGGGATGGCCGGGCTTGCCCCAGTAATAGACTGTACGGCCGCCGCCCTTGATGCCCTTTTCTACCATTTCCTTGCTGAAATAGGTGCCGCTCTTGTCGACCTGGCCGGACATGTCCTTGCCGACATTAGCCGGATTGGGATGAAAGCGCATAATGGCGCTGTAGTCCAAGCCGAAGAGATAGCCGGCGGGCTGGAAGCTGATATGCGAGAGGATCTTGAAGGCTTCGGCCTGGGCCGCCTCATGCGTCATCTCACCGGATTTTTCGCGCTGATAATATTGATTCAGAACCGAAATACCGGACTCGACCTGCGTGCGGAGCATGTCGAAGCGATCGTCATAGATGGAATCCGCCTGCGACCGGATCTGGAAATAGGTCGCCACGGCAAAAGCGGCCATAAGCAAGCCGAGAAGGGCGAAGAGTTGACGCGCGATCTTGAGATTCTTCATAATGCCTCGCAACAGGGTAGGACGAATACCGGCGCGGTCTTCTACCGCCTGTGCGATCGCCTGGGAGAACCCCAATACGCTTGCCGCTGCTCGAAATGACATGCTGCTGTCCGGTGCAAGCAAAATCGCGCTTTATGTCTAACAAAGTTTTAATCAAAACCGCGTGATCAGGATTTAAGCAGTTTTAATCAATCGCTCCGTTGCATCGCAATAAATAATACTAACTCGCTTTCAAGTTTATCTGGAATTGGCGGCAAAATTCTTTTGCCTTGTTATACAAAACAAATGCGCCCCTGCTTCTCTTCAGGGGCGCATAGGTCCGCCTTGCGGCAGACCCCGTCGACCGAAACTTTGGCCGGGCGGGGCAGGGAACAGGATAAAACGGCTGTTATTACTGGCGAAGCTGAAAGCCGGAGAGATCGAGCGGCGGGGGTGCCTTCGCCTTGGCGGATTCGGGCAGTGCGGCCGTTTTGGTGGCAAAATCGATGCCGTCGCTCGGAGCGTCGGCGGCCGCAAGGGCTTCAGGTGTCGGCTTGGAGATGAAGACGACCGGAGAGCCACCCATCCAGGCTTCGGTGCGAACCACCTTCCGCTGGCCATCGATGTCGCGCACGACGATGGACTGTGTGCCCGGCGTCAGCTCTGGCACCACATAATCCTTCTTGACGGCTTCCGGCTTGAGCGCCGGGCAGTCGGTGCAAACCTTGTCGATGATGCTGCCGCCGCCGGTTTCCGTCTTGCTGTCGATGGGCTGGATTGACGAAGCCATGGCCGAGCCGGCGGCCAGCACACATGCCAAAGTCAGGAAAAAGGGACGCATAACAAAACCACTCCGTCTTATATGGCGGAGAGATTAGCGCCGCTTTGTTTCCATCCCGTCAGGAGATTTGCTAAAAGTTTAGCGGAACCGCAGAAATCGGCACAGGCTGGCGTTCTTCGGTTCAAGCCTTTTCCCGTTCGATTGCGCGCCAGC
This sequence comes from Rhizobium sp. BR 362, assembly GCF_036528765.1. Taxonomy (NCBI): domain Bacteria; kingdom Pseudomonadati; phylum Pseudomonadota; class Alphaproteobacteria; order Hyphomicrobiales; family Rhizobiaceae; genus Rhizobium; species Rhizobium sp. BR 362. Next base: position 104,281 of record NZ_JARWGH010000003.1, read on the forward strand.
CAATATCGCTTCGATTGAAACCATTCGGCCATTGCACCTCGACAGCCAGGGCATAGGCGCGCTTCTGAGCGTCACTGACTGTCTTGCCGGTCGCCGTAATGTTCAGCACCCGGCCGCCGGTTGCCACCAGCGCGCCATCCTGCAGCGCTGTGCCGGCATGAAACACCTTGGCGTCGTCGCTGTCGGCGGGCAGGGCCGCTATCGGCGTGTTCTTCGCATAGGAGCCAGGATAGCCTTTCGAGGCCATCACCACCGTCAGCGCCACATCGTCGCTCCACTCGGCGCTGACCTGATCCAGCGTGCCGTTGGCGCAGGCGAGAAGCAGCGGCAGCAGGTCGCTCTTCAGTCGCATCATCAGCACCTGGCACTCCGGATCCCCGAAGCGGACATTATATTCAATCAGTTCCGGCCCTTTGGCGGTGATCATGAGCCCGGCGAAGAAGACGCCGGAGAAGGGATGGCCGCTTTCCGCCATGCCGCGGATTGTCGGTTCGATGATTTCCTTCATCGTGCGCTCGACCAGGTCAGCCGTCATGACCGGAGCGGGGGAATAGGCGCCCATGCCGCCGGTGTTCGGGCCGGTATCGCCGTCGCCGACGCGCTTGTGATCCTGGGCGGTGGCGAGTGCCAGCGCATGCTTGCCGTCGCAAAGGCAGAAGAAGCTCGCCTCTTCACCATCGAGATAAGCCTCGATAACGACTTCGGCGCCGGCCGCGCCAAATGCACCTTCAAAGCAGTCATCGACAGCGGCGAGCGCTTCCTCGACCGTCATGGCAACGGTGACGCCCTTGCCGGCGGCAAGCCCATCGGCCTTGACGACGATCGGGGCGCCCTGCGCACGGATGTAGGCTTTCGCTTTCGGCGCATTGTTGAAACGCTGATAGGCGCCGGTCGGGATATTGTAGCGGGCGCAGATATCCTTGGTGAACCCCTTGGAGCCTTCCAACTGCGCGGCGGCCGCGGAGGGCCCGAAAACGGCAATGCCCTCGGCCCGCAAGCGGTCGGCAAGGCCTGCGACCAGCGGCGCCTCCGGGCCGACGACGACGAAGTCGATGGCCTTTTCCTTGCAGAAGGAAACGATGGCGCCATGATCTTCGACGTCGATGGCGGCAAGCGTCGCATGTTCGGCAATGCCGGGATTGCCGGGCGCGGCGTAGAATTCCGTCATCAGTGGCGATTGCGCTAGCTTCCAGGCCAGAGCGTGCTCGCGTCCGCCCGATCCGATCAACAGAACTTTCATGGCTTGCCCTTTTCTAGAGCAATTCCAGGAAAAGTGCGTAGCGGTTTTCCGTCCGGAATTGCGTGAAAACAAAGAGATAGAGCAGTTCAGCGAATCCGTGAAGCGCGGAACTGCTCTAACGTCCATTTGCGCGGTTAAGGGCCGTTGGACCAAAGGTCAAGCGGCAAATCCTGTGGAGGCATAGGCTACAACATTGCCACGCCTTTTTGTGGCACTATGGTCGCCGCACTTTTATCAAGTTCAGAGAATCATATGGCCGCCGATATTCGCTCCCTTGCCGCCACCATCGCCACAGAGATCAATTCGCGTCCGGATCAGGCCAAGGCCGCGATCGAGCTTCTCGACGAAGGCGCCACGGTGCCCTTCATTGCCCGGTATCGTAAGGAAGTGACTGGTGGATTAGATGACGGCCAGTTGCGCACGCTGGCGGAACGCCTCGTCTATCTGCGCGAGCTGGAAGCCCGCCGGGCGGCAATCGTCGAGTCGATTACCGGCCAGGGCAAGATGACCGATGAGCTGATGCGCAAGATCGCGGTGGTCGCCACTAAGGCAGAGCTGGAAGATCTCTATCTGCCCTATAAGCCGAAGCGTCGCACCCGCGCCGAAATCGCCAGGGAGCGCGGCCTCGGCCCGTTGGCCGATACCATCCTTGCCGATCGCTCTAAGGAGCCTGCGGTCCTCGCGGAAGGTTTCATCACCGCTGACGTGCCCGACGTGAAAACGGCGCTCGAAGGCGCGCGCGACATCATCGCCGAAGGCATTGCCGAAAATGCCGATCTGCTCGGCAAGCTGCGCAGCTATATGAAAACGAATGCGTTGCTGAAAGCCAGGGTCGTTGACGGCAAGCAGGAGGCTGGTGCGAAATTCGCCGATTATTTCGACCATCAGGAACGCTGGGCAACCGCCCCCGGCCATCGCGCGCTCGCCATGCTGCGCGGCTGGAATGAGGAGGTGCTGACGCTGACCATCGAGGTTGACATCGATGCCGTCTCGCCGAACAAGCCGGTCGAGCGGATGATCGCGACGGCWTACGAGATCGGCCCGAGCAGGCCTGGTGATCGCTGGTTGACGGAGGTGGCAAGCTGGACCTGGCGGGTCAAGCTCTCCATGTCGCTGTCGCTCGACCTGATGCGAGAGCTGCGTGAACGGGCGGAAGAGGAAGCCATCCACGTCTTTGCCCGCAATCTGAAGGATCTTTTGCTCGCGGCTCCGGCCGGGTCGCGTGCGACCATGGGCCTCGATCCGGGCATCCGCACCGGCGTCAAGGTCGCCGTGGTCGATGGCACGGGCAAGTTGCTGGAGACGACGACGGTCTATCCCTTCCCGCCCAAAAATGACGTGCGCGGCACGCAGGCGACCTTGGCGACATTGATCCGCAAGCACAAGGTCGAGCTGATCTCCATCGGCAACGGCACCGGCAGCCGCGAGACGGAGAAACTGGTGGCCGATATGCTCGCCGATCTGCCGGCACCGAAACCGACCAAAGTGATTGTTTCCGAGGCAGGCGCATCCGTCTATTCCGCCTCGGAAACGGCAGCGCTGGAGTTCCCCGGCCTCGATGTATCACTGCGCGGCGCCGTCTCCATCGCCCGTCGCCTGCAGGATCCGCTGGCAGAACTCGTGAAGATCGAGCCGAAGTCGATCGGCGTCGGCCAATACCAGCACGATGTCGACCAGCAGAAGCTGTCACGCTCGCTCGATGCCGTCGTGGAGGATGCGGTGAACGCAGTCGGTGTCGACCTCAACACCGCCTCCGCGCCGCTGCTTGCCCGCGTCTCGGGTTTGGGCCCGTCCATTGCCGATGCGATCGTCAGGCATCGCGACGGGGAGGGACGCTTCGAAACCCGCCGCGACCTGCTGAAGGTTGCCCGTCTCGGCCAGCGCACCTTCGAGCAATGCGCCGGCTTCCTGCGCATCCCTGATGGCAAGGAGCCGCTCGACGCCTCATCGGTGCATCCGGAAGCCTATGGCGTGGCCAAGCGGATCGTTGCGGCCTGCGGCCGTGATCTGCGCAGCCTGATGGGTGATGCCGCCGCGCTGAAGGCGGTTGATCCCCGCCAGTTCATCGACGAAAAATTCGGCCTCCCGACGGTGCGCGACATCATTGCCGAACTGGAAAAGCCCGGCCGCGATCCGCGCCCGAGCTTCAGGACCGCGACCTTCGCCGAAGGCATCAACGAGATCGGCGATCTCAAGCCCGGGATGCTGCTGGAGGGCACGGTGACTAATGTCGCTGCCTTCGGCGCTTTCGTCGATATCGGCGTCCACCAGGATGGTCTCGTCCACGTCTCGCAGCTCGCCGACCGCTTCGTGAAGGACCCGCATGCGGTGGTTAAGGCCGGCGACATCGTGAAAGTGAAAGTTGTGGAGGTAGACGTCAAACGCAAACGAATCGGTCTTTCCATGCGCAAAGATGGCAGCGCCGTGGCAGCGACGCCTGGACAGCAATCGCGCGAAAAAACTGGCGGGCACAACGCTGGCGGTAGGCGTGACAGCGGTCAGAAACCGGAGCAGCAAGGCAGCTTCGGCGCCGCTCTGGCGGACGCACTCAAGCGAAAATAAGTACTTAGCGAGACTCAGTGCAAGAATGTCACACTCTGGCAGAGTTGTTGCCGGAGTGCCAATCAGTGCGAAAAGGTGTGCTTGCCACAATGCTATGAGGCGCTAAAGTCAGCGGCAATGTCATGTCATCATATGCGAGGCGTCCATGGCGTCGGCACTCTTCTCGATTGTCAAGAAAATCGTCCGTAAAGGCTCTCTGAAACTTACACTCGCGTCCGGCGAGACGCACATGATCGGCGATGGATCCGGCGAAACGGTTGCCGTCCGCGTCGCTGACCAACAGGCGGAGGACGCGATTGGGCGCGATCCGACCCTGAAGCTCGGCGAAATGTACATGGAGGGACGCTTCATTCTGGAGCAGGGGGATATCTATGAATTCCTCTCGCTTGTGAAGCAGAACACCACCAACGAGATCTTTGACCTGCGCATGGCAGCGCTCCTGATCGGCCGCATCGCCTGGCAGCAGATCAAGAGTCGCTCGCCGATCAACCGCAACAAATACAATGTTGCGCATCACTATGATTTGTCGGCCAAGCTCTTCGATCTCTTCCTCGATGAGGACTGGCAATATTCCTGCGCCTATTTCGTGCCACCCGGCATTAGCCTCGATGAAGCGCAACTGGCCAAGAAGCGCCATATTGCCGCCAAGCTCCTGGTCGAGCCAGGCCAGCGCGTTCTCGAGATCGGCTCCGGTTGGGGCGGCATGGGCATGTATCTTGCCGAAGCCAATCCCGGCCTCGATTTCACCGGCATTACGCTCAGCGAGGAGCAGCTCAAGGTTTCGCGCGATCGCGCCGCCAAGCGTGGACTCTCCGAGCGCATGCGCTTCGAGCTTCAGGACTACCGCTATATGACCGGCAGGAAGTTCGACCGCATCGTCTCGGTCGGCATGTTCGAGCATGTCGGCATTGGCAACTATGGCAAGTTCTTCGGCAAGGTCTCTGAGTTGCTCGACGATAACGGCGTCATGGTGCTGCACTCAATCGCCCGTCCGAAGCCGAGCTTCGCCACCAACGCCTTCATCGAGAAGTATATTTTCCCCGGCGGCTACATTCCATCGGTTGGGGAGGCCGTGATGCCGCTGGAAAAGGCGGGGCTTATGGTCAAGGACATCGAAATCCTGCCGATGCATTATGCCCATACGCTGCGGCACTGGCGCAACCGTTTCGTGGCGCGCAAGGCCGAGGCCGTCGCGCTCTACGACGAGAAGTTCTTCCGCATGTGGGAGTTCTATCTGGCCGGCTCGGAAATGGGCTTCCGCTGGGATGACCTCTTCATCATGCAGATCCAGATTGCCAAGAACCAGTTCGCAGTTCCCGACAACCGCAATTACATCGCCGAGCGGGAAGCAAAGCTCAGGCAATTTGAGGCAACCCGCGCGCCGCTGGAAAAGGTGACGTTCTAACCTCTGCACGCAATATTGGGATTGCGCCGGGCCCTGGTTTCCCATGGGCCCGGCGTTTTGATTTTGATCCTGCCGGATAGGACGGCTTCTATGTTATTTGACCACTTGAACGGTCAGATTCTCGTCGCTGACTTTGCTTGCATATAAGACGGTCATACGCACAATGAACTGATCCGTGCCGGTGAAGCCGGGATCGGACGTGTAATATACCGTCGTTCCCTCGACCGGCTTGCCACTGCAGACGTAAGCGTCGCTGTCCTTGTCGTATTTCACGCGAACCGGGCCATGTTCGAAAGTGACCTTGCCATGGCTGGGTTGCTTGACGATCCCGGTATAAGGGTAGGAATTGAACGTACAATCGCGCTTCACGGAAGCGGCCATGCCGAGCGCCGTCTTTTTCCCGGAGACTACTCTGTGGGAGTATTGGTTTTGTTTGGTGCCATCAAGCGGCGTGCCGACACAGCCTGAAAGCGTCATGCCGATGCCGACAAATGCACTGAGAGAAATCAAAGATATAGTATTCATTTCGGTCTATTCCTGAGTGCTGCCTGGTAATACCCATGATTGAGTATCTCATGCGGCAGTTAAATCACCGCGACACATCGGCGCAGGCTCGGATCCCATGAAACCGCCCTCCAAAGTTTCGTCTGCTGTTCCCTGAATTCGGTCGCGTTTGGTTAAGGGAGCGGTAACGCGATCGGGATAATTTGCGGCAACTCTGAGGGCGTGTATGGCCCTTTGTATTGCGTATTATGGAGTTGTTTGTGTTTACGAATTCGCGTCTGTTTTTCACCCTCGGCCTGTTCGCCGCCTCTGCCGGCGCCGCTTGCGCCGGCGACGGTCAGCATTTCTGGTCGGGCGACTGGTACCTAAGCGTCGGTGCAGCCGGTTTCACGGCACCGAAGTTTGAAGGCAGCAAACACAACAAGCTGCAGTGGTCGCCGTTGATCTCCGTAGGCAAACAAGGTCCAGGCCCGCGTTTCTCCTCGCGCAACGACAATCCCTCTTTTGCACTCATCGATAACGACGGTATCCGGGCCGGCATCGTCGGCAAATTCGTGCCGAGCCGGGATTCCAGCGACGGTCACGAGCTGAAGGGCCTGAAGAAGGTGAAGTGGGGCGCCGAAGCAGGCGGCTTCGTCGAAGCCTACCCCACCGATTGGCTGCGCGCCCGCGTCGAAGTCCGCCAGGGCATTCGCGCGCATAGCGGCGTCGTCGCCGATGCCGCCGTCGACGCCTTCACCGACATCACGCCGGAACTGCGCCTTTCCGGCGGGCCGCGCATGACGCTTGCTTCCCCCGACTATTTCGACACTTATTACGGCGTCAACGCCAAGGAGTCCGCGGCATCCGGCCTCAGCCGCTACAATCCGGGTGGCGGTATAAAGTCTGTCGGCGCCGGCGGCGCGTTGACTTGGAAGGCGACGCAGAACTGGACCACAAGCGCCTTTGTCGAATATACGCGCCTGACTGGTCCGGCAGCCGACAGCAGCCTCGTGCGCGAGCGCGGCGATCGCAACCAGTTGCTGGTGGGCGTCTCCGCCAGCTACAAGTTCAATTTCACGCTGAACTGAAAAGAGCGGGGCCCAGCCCCGCCGCTTGACCGCAGGCGCCAGATATCACTACTAGTCGTCTATGCAAAATACAGGCGACATCAAAGGGCGCGTCGCGGACGCGCCCTCCGGCAACTGGGTTTACCGCATCCTGCCCCCGGCGCTTTGGCCTTATGCGCAGCTCGCGCGCTGGGACAGGCCGATCGGCTGGGAGCTTTTGATGTGGCCGTGCTTCTGGTCGGCCGCATTGGCGGCCAATGCCGCAGCGGCGGCAGGCCAGGCCTCGCCCGGCTTTCTGCTGATCTACCACCTTTTCCTCTATTTCATCGGCGCCGTCGCCATGCGCGGCGCCGGCTGCGCCTATAATGATCTGGTCGATCACGAGATTGACATGGCAGTGGCCCGCACGCGCTCGCGCCCGCTGCCCTCCGGCCGCGTCACGCGCGCGCAGGCGAAGATTTTCATAGCGCTGCAGGCGCTGGTCGGCCTCGTGGTCCTGCTGCAGTTCAATTGGTTCACCGTCGTTCTCGGCGTGCTATCGCTCGCCATCGTCGCGCTTTATCCCTTCGCCAAACGCTTTACCGACTGGCCGCAGTTCTTCCTGGGGCTGGCTTTCTCCTGGGGTGCGTTGATGGGCTGGGCCGGGCTCTTCGGCGGTCTGTCGCTTGCTCCCATCTTGCTTTATGCCGCGGCCATCGTGTGGACGATCGGTTATGACACGATCTATGCCCATCAGGACAAGGAGGATGACGAGCTGATCGGCGTGCGCTCTACAGCCCGGCTCTTCGGCGACAAGACGCGCCTCTGGCTGGTCGGCCTCTACGGTGCGACGCTGCTGCTGATGCTGTTGTCCTTTGCACTGGCGGGAGCAGGGTGGCTCTCCTATGTCGGCCTTCTGATTGCCGGCGGGATGTTCGCCTACCAGATCGCCGTGCTCGACATCAATGATGGGCAGCAGTGCCTGATCCTATTCAGATCCAACGGCAAGGTCGGCCTCATCATCTTCGCCGGCCTCTTCCTGTCGTTTCTATTTCTCGTTCCGTGATGAAAGCGGGCCGCACAGCGGCCTTGCTGGCAGCGATGGGTGCTTAGCGTGGGATATGACATCCGGTTGGCTCAAGAGGCGGATATAGAGGCCATCAGCGCCGTGATATTGTCCGCTCTTCGCGAAACCAATTCGAAGGATTATTCGCCGGACATAATCTCCCGCGTTGCAGAGAATTTCACTCCTGCCGCTGTGCGAAAACTCTTGGACAGCCGGATTGTTTGCGTAGCGACGAAAGACGAAAATGTCGTTGGCACAGCCAGTCTCGATGGCGCGGTGATCCGCACTGTGTTCGTGTCCCCGTCGATGCAGGGACAGGGAGTGGGAACCCAACTGATGGCCGAAATAGAGTTGATAGCGCGTAACAAGGGAATCGCGACTCTTGCCGTTCCCTCGTCCGTTACTGCGCAGGCTTTCTATGCCAAGTTGGGCTACCAGGCTATAGGAGATAACTTCCACGGGAATGAACGGACGATCATTATGGAGCGTTCGCTAGAGCAATAGCTATATCGGTCGCAAGGCTGAACGTCCTGCGGCCGATCATAGGCAATATGCCGAGATTTCGATTCGGATACTTTAGCTCCGCGCGATGATCTCGCGGCCTTCGATCTTCATCTTGACGCCGAGCTTGCCGGTCGTACGGCGCACGAGGAAGCGCGGGCGGCGATTGGCGAAATAGGAGTGACGGCGACGGGGCTGGATGTCGCGGGTGGCGACGCCGCCCAGATGCTCTTCAAGCGGACGGGCGACGCCGTCGGCTTCGATCATCATCATCGGGATGCGGAAAGCTTCCGACCATGAGCGCCAGTCGGCGGCGATATCGCTCAGATCATGGGCGACGAGGAGGGGAATGCAGAGATCGGGATCCTCATGATGCAATTCCAGCGTCACCGTGACTTCGCCGTCGCCATGGTCGATGGCGCGGGCGGCAACGCCCTTGAAGGCACGCTTCGGCAACGCGACCGACAGCGGCAGGCCGCTCGACGGCAATATCTTGCGCAGCACCGCGCCGCGCTCGTCGATTGTGATGGTGACGTCACCCGCGGTACCGCGCATGGCATAGCTGACCTGTTGCGGAAAGCGCGTCGGATCTAGCCGCAGTGTGGTTCCAGCCCAATCGGGCTTCAGGACGGTATTTGTCATCTAATCTCTACCCTTGCTTTACCTGAGAGCCGGTTTTCCGGTCTTCTACGGAGAACTTCATGTCCTCTCGTTGGGTGCAGATTAGGCGGGCCCCCTTCCAGACAGCTTAAAAATCGCGGTTAAGAAAACTTTGCGTCCTCAAATGGTTAGCAAAATCGAATGCATCACGGTTTCCATAAAGTGAATGTATGGCTGGGCACTCGTTGTCCCGATCTGACGCAGGCAGCGGAGAAAGTATTGTAAGTCTCAGGTAAGGTTTATCTGCGACACTACGGGCAGATTCGCCTGCATATATTAGAGATTTATTGGGGTTCATGCTGATGATATCCACCTATCTTGGCTATTCGATCGCGACCCGCAGCATGGCGACGACGCTCAATCAGGTGGGAACGCAGCCGCAGAACAAGCGTGCGATCGATTATTACAACGCCAATATTGGCAAGGTCACCAGCGTCGACGACTTCATGAACGACTATCAGCTCTATAGCTACGCTATGGAAGCCTACGGTCTTTCGGACATGACCTACGCCAAGGCCTTTATGAAACAGGTGCTGACCAGCGACCTCAGCGATTCCAGCAGCTTTGCGAACAAGCTGACGGATTCGCGCTATAAGGAATTCGCCGCCGCGTTCAATTTCGGCACGGGGAGTGCCTCTTCGGCGCAAACCAGCGCGCAGGAAGACGATCTGGCCGGTCTTTATCAGCAGTCCTTTACGACTGAGGAGACCAACGCCCAAACTGAAACAAGTTATTACAGCCAGCACATCAGCGACGTTAAGACCGTGGACGATCTCCTCGGCAATACGCGCTTGAGAAATTATGTGCTGCAGGCCTACGGCATCGATCCAACGAATGTCTCGAATACATTTTTGAAAAAGATGCTGACGAGCGACCTCAGCGATTCCAGCAGTTTCGTAAATCAGAACGGCAGCGCTGCCGACAAGGCGATCGTCGCAGAATTCAATTTCAACGCCGACGGCACCGTGAAGACCACGACGGCGGACGCCGATACGACCTACTATCAGAACCAGATCAGCACGATCACCTCCGTCGATCAGCTTACCTCCAATCCCAAGCTGTTCGACTATGTCAAAACCGCCTTCGACATACCCGCCTATATCACCGCCGATCAATTCAATGCCTCGGCCGAGGATGCGGGCGTTGCAAAGTCGAATGGGCTGACCAGTGTGCTCGCGCAGTTCAATTTCCAAGCCGATGGCACCGTCGCCAGCGGCGAGCAGGCACAGACCGCCACTCAGCTCAGCACCACGACGTCAGCCTACGCAACCAATTATCCGGGCGGTCCGCAGACGCTCGGCCAGACGGCCGACGTTATGAGCGCTTACAATTCTACCGTCCCCTCATACACGACCGATGTCGGCGCCACGGATAACGATCTTTACTATAAGGATCATATCGGTTCCATCACCTCGGTCGACGAGCTGACCTCGGACACCCGGCTCTTCAATTATATCAAGACGGCCTATGGGATCGATGCGAGCACGCCCGCCGTCGTATTCAAAAACGCGTTTGCCGACCCGACCACCGCCTCCATTTTCGGCCTGACCAACGTTGTGGCGGCATTCAACTTTCAGTCCGATGGTACGCTGGCCTCAGGCGACGTAGCGCAGTCTCAGGCTGAGATCACCGCGGCATCGACCGCCTATATGAAAAATTACACGACGTCGCAGACGTCACTGACCACCGATGCGGTCAGCAATTACAAGACCCGCATCGCCAATGTGAAGACGATCGACGACTTCTTTGCCACCAACGCCGCCGCTGACAGCGACACGTCGAATGACGATCTTCCCGAGCTCTACCAAATGGCGCTGCGCGCCTATGGTATCAGCCCGGACGAGATGTCGAAGACGCAGATGAAGAAGGTTCTCGAAAGCGATCCCTACGATTCGAAAAGCTATGTCAGCTCGCTCAAGGACACGCGTTTCACCAATCTCGCCAAGGCTTTCAATTTCGATAGTGATGGCAAGCTGAAACAGCCCGTCCAATCTTTGTCGCAGACGCAAATCAACAGCTACATCTCGAAATATTCCAGCAACACCACGGCCGGGCTGACGGGTGCTCAGGAGACGAAGGCCTCCGATGACGCAAAGGATGCCGGTACCTATTTTGCAACCAATATCGTCAAGGTCACCAGTGTCACCGACCTTCTGGCCGACAGTAAGCTCACGGATTTCATCCTGACTGCCAATGGCATCGACCCGAAGAACGTCACCACCGCGACGCTGAAGAAGGCTTTCGCCTCCGATCCGAGCGACTCCAAGAGTTTCATCAACACGGATGATGGCGCGCAGTTCAAGAGTATCGTCGAGGCGTTCAATTTCGACACGGACGGAAACCTGACCGACTCGAAACTGGGTACCGCGCAAAATCAGGGCGCGATTGCTGACACGAACGACCTCTTCTTGCACCAGACCCTGGAGGATCAGCAGGGAGAGAGCAACCCCGGCGTACGCTTGGCGCTCTATTTCCAGCGCAAGGCGCCGGACATCAATTCCATCTACGATATCATGGGCGACACCGCGCTCTATCAGGTCGTCACGACGACCTTCAACCTGCCGAGTTCGATCTCATCGATGGATGTCGATCAGCAGGCCAAGGTGTTGGGCAACGTTCTCGATGTCTCCGATCTCAAGGACCCCGACAAGGTCACCAAGCTTCTGCAGCGGTTCTCCGCCATGTATGACCTGGAGAACAATACGACCTCGTCGACATCGCCCGCGCTGTCGATTCTGACGGGTTCGTCGAGCGTCGGCATCAGCGCCGATACGCTGCTCTCGATCGCCCAGCTTTCCAATAAATAGCGCATGCTCCTCGAAAATTTATGATCGATTCGCGCTGCTTCGATAGGCGGCACGAAGCCGTTGATATGCCCGTTGCGGCCGTGCCGGCATGGGTCAAGGGGTAGGTTTTGGAGACGCGGAATAAGTGCGTTCGGCGCCGATAAGAAGGAACTTATTAACCGTCTTTGCCCTATTCGATTTGGGAAGCCATCGGCAATATCAATGACTGGGTTGCAGGTCTCATGCGTCTTTCTCGAACGAACATTTCGAATGCGGCAACCGGCTTCCTGGAAGAGGGAGAACCGGACGCGGAGCAGGTCGCAGAAGAGGCCCGCCGGGCCGAGCAGATCGCCGCCCGCCGTGCTTTTCTGGAAGAAAAGATCCGCAATGCACGGCAGGCAAAGCAGCGCGCGGAAGAACAGCGGCGTGCGGAAGAACTGCGGCTTGCCGAAGAAGCACGGTTGCGGATTGCCGCCGCCCCAAAACCCGTCGTCGAAGCCCTGCAAACCAGCACCGCGGCAGGCGCCCCTATCATGCCGATCACGCCGCACGGCATCTCGGCCGAGGACCTTGCCTCGCCCGGCTGGCAAAACGCCTTCCTGATGGGACCGAACGTCCGTTTCACCCGCACGCGCGAAGCCGAGATCATCAGCCGGCGCCCGCCCGCGGAACCTGCATCCATTCCGACGCCCGTAGCCATGAACCAGGCCGCCATGCGCGTCGTTGAGCAGCCGGCAATCGAATCGCACGTCTCGATCGATAGTTCACAAATGGAACAGACGGCAGAATTCCAACTGCCGCCTTGGGAAGACATGCCCTTCGCGGCTGACACCTACAAGCCCACCGTAATTCAGAAATCTCCGGCGATGGAGCCGGACGCATTGGAGATGACCGTCATCGCTACCGCATTTCATAAAGCTCCCGTGATCGCGCTGGATGCTTCGCCGTCATTGCCGAAAACTGCAGAATCCGTTGCCGCGCCGGTGGTCGAGTCGCGGCTCGCCAATCTCTCCGATTTCGCCTTCTGGGATGCCATGCCCTTCGAAAGCGAATTTATTGCCGCCGTCAGGGGCACGCCGGTTCAGCCGGCACTCGTTCCCGAGATCCAGTCGCAGGTCGAATCGATCGTCGCTAAATACCGCGTCGTCGAATGCCGCCGCCCTTCGCCCGCCGTGGCCTCACCGGCGGAGATCGGGGTGTCGCCGAATGCGGCGCCCATCATCGCCGCCGCACCTGTTCCGGCTGTCGAGCCGGCCTCTGCCGGCGCATTCGTGATGGACGAGCTTGCCGCGCTGGAAACGATGGCACTGGCGCCTGTCGCGCGGGTCGAAATCGAAGCTGCAGCGCCGACGCCTGCGGAATCAAACGAGACCGAATCTGCCGCGTTCGTCCCGCCGGCATTCGTCACCGCCGTATTTGCCAGCGAAACCCAGCCGGCCCCGGCCGTAAGCTTGCCTTCTCCGGCTCCGGTCATGGTCGTTGCGCCAATGCCGGTTCGGACATTGGCACCGGCTGCCGTCGCTCCTGTGGTCGAAGCAAAGCCGGTCATTCCCGCCGTTGAAGCGGCCAAGCAGCGGCTGATCGATCCGCCGCCGTCGCAGATTACACCGCGCAGGGCTAATGCCCTGGCTCTGCCGGAATGGCGGCCGATCGCCCCCAGCGGCGAGGGTGAATATGAGCTCCCGCCCCGTGAACTGCTGCAGGAGCCGGTCGCCCGCACTGGCGTGATTATGACGCAGGAAACGCTGGAGCAGAATGCCGGCCTTCTTGAAAGCGTGCTCGAGGACTTCGGCGTTAAGGGTGAGATCATCCATGTTCGTCCTGGTCCGGTCGTCACGCTCTATGAATTCGAGCCGGCTCCCGGCGTCAAATCCTCGCGCGTCATCAACCTCGCCGACGATATCGCTCGCTCCATGTCGGCTCTGTCGGCCCGTGTCGCCGTCGTGCCCGGCCGCAACGTCATCGGTATCGAACTGCCGAATGTCACCCGCGAGACCGTCTATTTCCGCGAGATGATCGATTCGCCCGACTTCGAGAAGAGCGGCTACAAGCTGGCGCTCGGCCTCGGCAAGACGATCGGCGGCGAGCCCGTCATCGCCGAACTCGCCAAGATGCCGCATCTGCTGGTTGCCGGTACCACCGGTTCGGGCAAGTCGGTCGCCATCAACACCATGATTCTGTCGCTGCTCTATCGCATGACGCCGGAACAGTGCCGCCTGATCATGGTCGACCCGAAGATGCTCGAACTCTCCGTCTATGACGGCATCCCGCATCTGCTGACCCCCGTCGTTACCGATCCCAAGAAGGCCGTGATGGCGCTGAAATGGGCGGTACGCGAGATGGAGGATCGCTACAAGAAGATGTCGCGCCTTGGCGTGCGCAACATCGACGGCTACAACAGCCGCGTCGCATCCGCCAGGGAAAAGGGCGAGACGATCCACGTCATGGTCCAGACCGGCTTCGACAAGGGCACCGGTGCCCCGATCGAAGAGCAACAGGAAATGGACCTGACGCCGATGCCCTACATCGTCGTCATCGTCGACGAAATGGCCGACCTGATGATGGTTGCCGGCAAGGAAATCGAAGGGGCGATTCAGCGTCTGGCGCAGATGGCGCGTGCCGCCGGCATCCACCTGATCATGGCCACGCAGCGTCCGTCCGTCGATGTCATCACCGGCACGATCAAGGCAAACTTCCCGACGCGCATCTCCTTCCAGGTGACCTCGAAGATCGACAGCCGCACCATCCTTGGCGAGCAGGGTGCCGAACAGCTCCTCGGCCAGGGCGACATGCTGCATATGGCCGGCGGCGGGCGCATCTCGCGCGTGCATGGCCCCTTCGTGTCGGACGAAGAGGTCGAAAAGGTTGTCGCGCACCTTAAGCTGCAGGGCCGTCCGGAATATCTGGATACGGTCACCGCCGACGAGGACGAGGAAGAGGATGAAGAAGACAGCGGCGCCGTTTTCGACAAGGGTGCTATCGCATCCGAAGACGGCGACGATCTCTACGAACAGGCGATCAAGGTCGTCATGCGCGACAAGAAGTGCTCGACCTCCTACATCCAGCGCCGCCTCGGCATCGGCTACAACCGCGCCGCATCCCTGGTGGAACGCATGGAAAAGGACGGCCTCGTCGGTCCCGCGAATCACGTCGGCAAGCGCGAAATCATTTCGGGCAACCGCAATGGCGGTGGAGTGCAGCCGAGCAATGAGGATTTTGATTGATGGAATAGGGGAAGAGGCGGGGTTTTAAATATGCTGAACCTCTGTCACCCCCCTCTGTCACTGTCGTGACATCTCCCCCACAAGGAGGGAGATTGGTAACTCGCGGCATGTACTTGCCTCAAACAAAACATCGCATCCGCAGAGGCCAAAGCTTGATGGCATGCTGAAGCGGTGCAGCGCACTCCAAACGATCTCCCCCCTTGTGGGGGAGATGTCACGAAAGTGACAGAGGGGGGTATCAGAGGCGCGGCATACAGCGAGCTTTCAGATCTTCACGCGGAAGCTCTTCTTTCTAAACCCGCAAAACCTTCCCCGGATTCATCACTCCTGCCGGATCGAACGCCATCTTGATCCGGCGCATCAGGTCCATCTCGATCTCCGAGCGGATCGAGGCCAATTCGTCACGCTTCAACTGCCCGATACCGTGTTCGGCGGAGATCGAGCCGCCATGTTGCAGCACAAGCCCATGCACGATCTTGTTCATCTCGCGCCAGCGGCCGATGAACTGCGCCTTGTCGGCTCCAATGGGCTGAGAAATGTTGTAATGGATATTGCCGTCGCCCATGTGGCCGAAAGCGCAGATGCGGGCGCCGGGCATGGCCGCCATCACGGCCGCCTCCGCTTCGTGCATGAATTTTGGGATCTGCGCGACCGGGACGGAGACGTCGTGTTTGATCGAGCCGCCCTCCGGCTTCTGCGCGTCCGACATGCTCTCGCGCATGTGCCATAGCGCCTTCTGCTGCGCCTCGGAGCTGGCGATCGTTGCGTCCTGGACCAGACCGGCCTCGTAGCCCCGCTCCAGCAGCGTCGTTATCATCCGCTCGGCTGTTTCAGGCGAATCCGATGTCGATATATCGATCAGCACATACCAGGGATGCGCGGTTTCCAAAGGATCGCGCACGCCCGGAATATTGCGGACAGTGAACTCGACGCCAATGCGCGGCATCAACTCGAAACCGGTCAGCGCCGGGCCGCAGAGGCTGGATGCATTCTTGAACAGCGTCAAAGCGTCCTCGACCGATTGAATGCCGGCAAAGGCCACTTGATGACCGAGCGGCTGCGGGAAAAGCTTCAGCACCGCGCCGGTGATGACGCCGAGCGTTCCCTCCGCGCCGATGAAGAGGTCGCGCAGATCATAGCCGGTATTGTCCTTCTTCAGCCGCCGAAGGCCGTTCCAGATCTCGCCGGTCGGCAGCACCACTTCGAGCCCAAGGCAGAGCTGGCGCATATTGCCATAGGCGAGGACGGCCGTGCCGCCGGCATTGGTGGAGAGATTGCCGGCGATGCGGCAAGAGCCCTCGGAGCCGAGCGACAGCGGAAACATGCGGCCATGCTCTTCTGCCGCCTTCTGCACGTCGGCCAGGATGCAGCCGCCATCGACGATCATGGTATTGCCGACCGGATCGATGTCGCGGATGCGGTTCATGCGCTCCAGCGAGAGAATGATATCGGTGCCGCCCTCGCGTGGCGTCTGGCCGCCGACAAGGCCGGTATTGCCGGTCTGCGGCACGATCGGTGTACCGGTCTCGCTGGCAAGCTTCAGGATGGCCGAAACCTCTTCCACCGAGCCGGGCTTCAAGAGCAGCGGCGATGCGCCGTGATAAAGCCCGCGGTTTTCGATGAGATGCGGCGCCATGTCAGCCGCCTCCCGCAACACATGCTTTTCGCCGACGATGGCGGCAAAGCGATCCAGAAGGGCGGAAGAGGGGGCGGAGCTGCTCATGGCGTGTCCTTTGCCGATTTGTCTTTGACCGGATTTACTCTCTTGGCGCGGCCGCACGGCGCAGCCGGTCGTTGATGGCTTCGCCGAGGCCTTCGTCGGGAATGCTCGAAAATGCGATCGTTGCCGCTCCGCTGCCATCGGCGCGCTTCATGAAATCGAATAGATTGGCGGCGGCTTCCGAAAGATCGCCGGACGGGCTGAGGTCGAGCACCATCGCGGCCTTCTCCACCCCGCCAATGTCTGGCCGGCCGAAACGGATCAGCGCCTCGCCGGGCAAAACAGCCGTCGCATCGAGCCGCACAGCGGCGCCCGGCGCATAATGAGACGCAAGCATGCCCGGGGCTTCGATGGCCGGCGAGGCGCCGTTCTTTCGCTTGAGTGGCTGACCTGCGACCCGCTCGATCTCCTCCGCCGCCAGACCGCCCGGCCTCAGCAGACGCATCTCTCCGTCTTCGACCTTGACGATGGTCGATTCGACTCCGACGACCGAGGCGCCGGCATCGAGGACCAGGGAAATCCGTTCGCCGAGATCGTCATGGACATGATCGGCGCTGGTGGCGCTGATCTTGCCGGACGTATTGGCGCTGGGAGCGGCGAGCGGCCGGCCGAAGGCCCGGATCAGATCGCCCGCAAAACCCTGCGGCACGCGGATCCCGATCGTATCAAGCCCCGCCGTCGCCAGCGGATGGATATCGCTTCCCGGCCGCAGTGGCAGGACGAGGGTTAAGGGACCGGGCCAGAAGGCTTCTGCCAGCTTCCGCGAGATCGGGTCGAAGATCGCATACCGTTCCGCCATGGCGAGATCGCTCATGTGGCAGATCAGCGGGTTGAAGCGTGGCCGCCCCTTCGTCTCGTAAATGCGCGTAATGGCGGCGGGATTGGTGGCGTCAGCGGCAAGCCCATAGACTGTCTCGGTCGGCAACCCGATCGGCAGCCCCTCGGCAAGTGTTGCCGATGCCTCAGCGATCGCCGTTTCCGGTTGTTGGAGAATGTCTATGTGTCGCGCCATGGCCTGACCGGTTGCCGTTCAGGCCGTTCTTATGCTTTTCAAGTTTGAGGATCAATGATCAAAGCTGGCGAATGATGTCGCGGAGCTGTTCGTTGCGCGCGCCAAGCAGCAATACATTGCGAATGGCGATCTGCGGATCATGCGTGTGGAAGAGCACGCCGTTGCCTCTGATCTCGCGATTGATCGTCAGTTTCTTTTCCGGCGACTCCTGATCCGGATGGACGGCGACCGCAAAATACATCCGCGAATATTTAAGGCTGATATTTTCGAAGAAATTGTCGTTCTGGCCGATGCGGGCAAAGAAATTGGCGATGTAGAAGGCCCAGCTCACCTCTTCATACTGTGCGAATTGCGTTCGCGCCGCGGTGACATGGCAATAGCCGAGATGCGGCGTATCCTTCAGCGTGTGATGGAAGATCAGCTTCGGAAAACGAATCGATTGGTGAAAACTATTCAGCCGATCATGGGTTTTTTCTCCGGCATTCCGCAACTTGTTCGCCGTGCGTTCGGCCACTTCTTCATAGCTGAGATAGCGCCGCTCTTCGGCCAGCCAATGTGCCCTATCGCGGGTGATGCGGCCGGTGCGCAGGAATTCGCTATGGGAGGCCGCCGGCAACTCCGGTTCCGGTTCGGCAGGCTTCTTGGCGTCGAAATATCTGAGCTTGGCCATGGCGGCACTCACGGTATGGGTATGGATACCAGTTGATAGATCGCCTAGCTTGAGCCGGGCTTAAGCCAGCGTGCTGACGGTTTGAGGAGGATCAGAACCATGCCGGGCATCACCGATCTCAAACTCTTGATTTCGAGCATGAAACCGAATCTCGTTGACGGCGAATTCGTCTTTTGCAGCGTGCCCGTATCCGCACTGACAAACTACGTTCATT
Source organism: Rhizobium sp. BR 362 (assembly GCF_036528765.1). NCBI lineage: Bacteria > Pseudomonadati > Pseudomonadota > Alphaproteobacteria > Hyphomicrobiales > Rhizobiaceae > Rhizobium > Rhizobium sp. BR 362. The sequence continues at coordinate 122,873 of NZ_JARWGH010000003.1, forward strand.
TGAATCCAATCGGGATGTTCCAGGAAAAGGAGGGGATGACCCTGATCCTTCCGATCGAGGCGGCCCGGCGGGCGAGGCTTCCGGCGGAACCCGTGATGCGAATGATCACTCTCGACGTCCACTCCTCATTGGAAGCGGTCGGCCTGACCGCCGCCTTTGCCACGGCGCTCGGAAACGAGGGCATCAGCGCCAATGTCATTGCGGCCTACTATCATGATCATATCTTCGTGCCGACCGCCGATGCCGCCCGTGCCATGGCGGCACTCAAGGCGCTCTCCGCCGGCCAAGATCCTCTCTAAAATCGGCCGCCGAACGCTCTGTCGCAATCAAGATAAAGCGTCATGGAGCGCAAAGCGGCCCACGCGGGCACCCGTCTTGTCGGCGGCGCGATAATGAATTGAATTTGTTCGCATTGTCGCGCCCATATTCGCTCCATTTCCAAACTTCATCTCGCCTGTCGCCAATTTCGAAGCCGATGTCGCATTGCAGCAGAGCAGCCGGCGGGGCGATAGCTATGATGACCTCAATCTCAAGGTGCCTCCTGCTAGGGAGACGGAGAATTTGGGAAGCCGGTCAAAGTCCGGCGCTGCCCCCGCAACGGTGGTGGAGTAAGGCATGGCAAAAAAGCCACTGGGTTCAGACTGCCTGGGAAGGCGCCATGGGGTCCTCTCGAGGACCGCTCCAGAGCCCGGAAACCAGCCTTGAGACTATAGATTTTACTGACCGCGGCGGGCGGTCGGCGGGCAACGCGCTGAGCTGTTTACGGCCGGCCGATGCATGTCCTCTGCCTGCTGCCTGGCATTGCACGAGGATAGGCAAATGGATATCGGCACCAATGTTCTGCGGCAATTGAAGAACCGCCGCCAGGGTTTCAGCCTGGAGCAGGCCTTCTACACGGACCCCGATTACTTCAAGCTCGACATGGAGATGATCTACTATCGCGATTGGCTGTTCATCGGCCATGATTGCGAAGTGCCGCGTGCGGGTAATTATTTCACCGTCCAGATCGGCGATTATCCCGTGGTTATCGTCCGCGGCCGGGATCAGGTCATCCGCGCCTTCCACAATAGCTGTCGCCACCGCGGCTCGCGTGTCTGCGCCTCCGAGCGCGGTTCCGCGGCCAAGCTTGTCTGCCCCTATCACCAGTGGACATACGAGCTCGACGGTTCACTGCTTTTCGCCCGGCAGATGGCGGAGGATTTCGACAAGAACCAATTCTCCCTGAAGCCGGTTCATTGCGAAAGCGTCGGCGGCTATATCTTCATATGTCTCGCGAAGAACGCCCCGGATTTCTCCTCGGTCCGCGCTGCGATCGAGCCGTACATGGCGCCGCATCGCATCGGCGAGACGAAGGTTGCCTTCCAGAGCACCATTATCGAAAAGGGCAACTGGAAGCTCGTATGGGAGAACAATCGCGAGTGCTACCACTGCGCCGGCAATCATCCGGAACTCTGCCGGACCTTCCCGGAAGCGCCGACCGTCACCGGTGTGCAGGGCGCCATGAACGATCCCGTCATCGCCGAGCACTGGCAGCGCTGCGAAGCCGCCGGTCTGCCGAGCGAATTCAAGATCTCGCCGGATGGTCAGTTCCGCGCTGCCCGCATGCCGCTGATCGGTGGCGCTGAAAGCTACACCATGTCTGGCGAGCGTGCGGTCAAGCGGCCGCTATCACCCGACGTGACCATCAACAATATCGGCGCGATGCTGCTGTTCCACTACCCGACGACGTGGAACCATCTTCTCGGCGACCATGCCATTTCCTTCCGCGTCCTGCCGATCAGCGCCGAGGAGACCGCGGTCACCACCAAATGGCTGGTGCACAAGGATGCGGTCGAGGGCGTCGATTATAACCTCGAAGAGCTGACCCATGTCTGGACGGAAACCAATGATCAGGATCGCCGCATCGTTGAGGAAAACGCCTTCGGAATCCGCTCGCCGGCCTACGAGCCCGGTCCCTATTCGGAACTCCATGAAGGCGGCGTGATGCAATTCGTCGAATGGTACTCGAATTTCATGATCAACCGGCTGCAGGGCGATCAGGCCAAGCTGTCGGCGGTTGCCTGAGTATGAACATGACCATCTCTCTCCGCCATCACCACCTGGACCAGATGCAGCCATGGAGCGACAGGCAGCATCTGCTGGAATGCCTGTCGTCAACGCCGGAAGCACCGGATGTGATGACCTTCACATTCCGCTCCGACAAGGACAATTGGTTCCGCTATCTGCCCGGCCAGTTCGTGACCCTGGAACTGCCGGCGGCTCCCGAGCCGGTCCTGCGCACCTACACGCTGTCGTCCACGCCCTCGCGGCCCTTTTCCGTCGCCGTTACCGTGAAGGCGCAGAAGGACAGCGTCGGCACGCGCTGGATGTTCGAAAATCTGAAGCCCGGCATGCGCATCAAGGCTTTTGGACCGCTCGGCGATTTCAGCCATGTCCGTCATCCCGGCGAAAAATATCTCTTCGTATCGGCCGGTTCCGGCATCACGCCAATGATGGCGATGACGCGGTATATGGCCGATACCGCGCCGCTCTCGGACATCACATTCGTCAATTGCTCGCGCAGTCCGGCCGACATTATCTTCCGCTCGGAGCTGGAATACCTCGCCCGCTTCATGCCGAACCTCGATCTCGGCTTCATCGTCGAGGGCTGCGGCCGCACTGATCTCTGGTCGGGGCTGAAAGGACGCATCGACAAGGCGAAGATCGCACTGTTGGCGCCTGATTTCATGGAGCGCACCATCTTCTGCTGCGGCCCGGAAGTCTTCATGGACGCTGTCCGTTCCATGCTGGAAGCGCACGGCTTCGACATGGCGCGCTACCATCAGGAAAGCTTTCAGCCGGTGCAGGCGGCAATGCCGCCGGCCGAAGTCGGCGATGACGTCTCGACGGAGGCGGCGACCTCCATCCGCTTCACCATGGCCGGCCGGGATGTCGCTTGCGCCCCAGGCCAGACGATCCTGCAGGCCGCGCGCGGCGCCGGCATCCGCATTGGCGCTGCCTGCGAATCCGGCCTTTGCGGCACCTGCCGCGTGTTGAAGCTCTCCGGCGAGGTCGAGATGAACCACAATGGTGGCATCCTCGACGATGAGATCGAGGAAGGCTACATCCTCGCCTGCTGCTCTCGGCCTAAATCGGATGTGCAGATAGAAGCCTAGAGCTTGTCATAGCGGATGCCCTAGAAATCCTGATAATTCAGCTCGTTGATTTCGACCGGTTTAGGCCGCGTGGCGGCCGTGACGATGGGATCGATCATCAGCGAGACGAGCGTCTGCAGTGGTGCAGTGCAGCTCGGCCCCTTGGCAATGATCATGGGGGCCGGCTCCGGTTTGGCGGGCAACAGATCGCCCTGCGGCCATATCTTGGCGAGCTGCACCTTCGTCATCTGCACGACGTTGACATCGATATCAGTGAGCGTTCCCGGCACCCGGTAAGGACAGGTCTTCTCCGAGCAATTGTCGGACGAGGAGAATTGCCAGAGCACGTAATTGTCCCAATTGCCGAGGGGGAAGGTGCCCTTCACATCCGGCTTGTAGCGGGCGTACCACAACGGCAGCCGCGACAGGATCGGGTAATCCTCCCGATGATCGGCAATATACTTGGCAGTGTTGTGATTGGTGTAGAGGATGGGATAGCGGCCTGTTCTCACCTTGATATGACCGACGAAGATCTGGGCGTCATCCAGCGACATGAACTGCGTCGGATCCAGACCGTCGATATCGAGCACCATCAATTCGTCCGGTTTCGGATCGGCATAATCCAGAAAATGATTGGCCTGGTCGACCGGGTTGCCGGGCCGTCCGAGGTGATAGGCACCCCAGAGCAGGCCGTTCATTTTCGCCAGCATGCGGCGGGTCTGATAGAGCTCGCGACTGACGGCATATTTGCGCCACATCGTCTTACAGTGCGCAAAGCTGTCGCCGGCGTGATCGCCGGTGCAGCTAAAGCTTTCAGGCAGGCCGTCGGAAGCCTTGGAGATGAAGCCGGCGATGCGCTTGTCCTGGAGAAGCTGGTCCCAATCGATGGTGTTCAACTCGTAGGCATCGACGATGAGGGCGTTCTGGGGATCGTTCCAGGGCTGGTTCTCAGCGGCCGCAAGCCGGGAAGCCAGTCCCAGCAGCGCCAGAACCATCAGGAAACTGCAAATCAGAGGGTGAGTCTGCCGGTATCCCTTCATGAAACAATGGTAAGGATCGGTGGTTAATCCTGGGTTAAGGATGAAATCGCTATAAATTAAACGTGGGGTCCGCGCATAGCTCCTTAAATTGGTAGGAATTTAAGGGAATGACTATGCGCCGCCGCCGCGTCTTGGCGCGTCATCATGAACGCGCGACGCGGTTGGTAACTCGAACCCTGTCTTGGGGAACCTTCCCCAACACGGAACGTTATTTGTTGCCTGAGCACAATATAAGCCAGGGAATGGAGATATAAATGCTTGGTTTCCGTGCGAAAATTGCGACCATCGCTGTTTCGGCCGCCGTCGCTCTGACGAGCTTCACCCCGTCCTTCGCAATGCAGATGCCCGCCGCGCCCGTTGCGGCAGCAGACAAGGCAGAACCTGCCGACATCCAGCAGGTTCAGTGGCGCCATTATGGCGGTTATCACGGCGGGTACTATCCGTATTATCGCCGCGGCTGGTACGGCGGCTATCGCGGTTATCCGGGCTATCGTCATGGCTACCGCTATTATGATGGCTATTGGTACCCGCTGGCAGCCTTTGGCGCCGGAGCCATCATCGGCGGTGCGATTGCCAGCCAGCCGCGTTACGTTGCGCCGGCTGGAGGCATCAACCCACGCCATGTCGAATGGTGCGAAGCGCGCTATCGGTCCTATCGCGCTTACGACAATACGTTCCAGCCCAATCGCGGTCCCCGGCAGCAGTGCTACTCGCCCTACTATTGAGCAAGAAATTCAGAGCTAACAACGCCAACCGCCCGGTCGTTCGCCGGGCGGTTCTTTTTGATCGCTATCGCACTGTTAGAGAATGTTGACCCGCTTCAGCAGCCACCAGGATAATACCATCGAAGCGACAATGAGCCCGACGGCATACTCCGTGCCGCCGCCACCGGTTGAAAATGGCAAATTTGACGTATTCATGCCGAAAAAGCCGGTGACCAGTGTCGGTGGCAGCAGGAAAGCCGTCATGATCGACAGAATGTAGAGATGACGGTTGATCTCGGAGGAAAGCTTCGAGTCGATTTCTTCATGCAGCAGCCTGGCGCGTTCCTGCAGCGCATAGACGTCGTGATCGACCGCTTCCAGCCGGCCCGTCAGGCGGCCGGCGACATCCTCGAAACCGAGCGGCATCTCGTCGTCATCGGATGCCGCAGCACGCCGCATCAGTGTCAAAACGGTGCGCAAATGCCGGTGCAGGCGCACGATCGTCCGGCGCACAGGCGCCAGCCGCCGGCGTTCATCCCGCGGAGCGTTCTCGTAAACGAAATCCTCGATGAGGTTGAGCTCCTCGGTCATCTCGATGACCAGCGAGATCAGGGTGCGCTGGAACTCGACGACCAGCAGTTCGAAAATATCGAGCGGCCGGACGAATTTGGCGGCATTCTTTTCGATCAGCATGCGCGCCCGCTCCACGCTGCGCAGCGGCTGCAGCCGTGTGGTGATGAGCATGCGGTCGGTGAGAACGAAATGCAGCCAGCCGATGTCGCGCGTGTCCTGATCGAATTCGCGCTGGAAATCGACCAGCGTGCCATACAGCATCTGTTCGTCGACGGTGAGCGCCGCATGCGTCTCATGGGTGGTGAGCGCCACACGGGCCACTTCGTTCAAGCCCGGTGCATCCTCCAAAAAGGCAGGCACGCGGGCATCGACCAGGCTGAGATGCAGCCACAGGAAACCGTCTTCGGCAAACAGCGCGGTACGGTCGGTATCGTCGGATAGCCGCTCCGGCTTACCCGCGCCGGGGCGCAGGCGATAGGCCCAGACGAGACCGGGTATCGTGGTGGTTGACGTGATCGTGTTCATGGCCGGGTTGTTCGTGTCCATCAAGGGAATTGCCATAGTCATTGTTCATGACGATTGTTTATGCAAGCCCCGGCCGCGGCGCGACAATCGTTTGGGAAGGCGGATATGCCGCAGGTGGGCATGGCGTGGCTGGAAGATCGCCGGTTTGATTCCGATGCGACTTCTCGGGAAACAAAATGGATTCGCAATCCTGGGCGCCATTCAGCATCTACGGAATTTCAGCATTATGGGGCAGTGCGACAGACCTGAATCAACGAAATGGTACCGTTACGTCACGTGCTGGTACGTTGGGCAATCGCGCACTAACGTACACAGGAGGCAATCACCGCTCCACCTGAGGATGCTGAGCAGTTTAATTTTTAGGTTGTGGGAACTGAAAAATCTGTTTTACATGAGCGCTTGCTGATTGGCTTATGGGGGATTTTGCCAATGGGGTGGACGCGCAGGGATATTTTGCTTGGTGGTTTGGTTTCACTTGGCACTGTGGCGGTCCGGAAACCGGCATTCGCTGCGTCTTCCTATTTTTCCGGCACCAGCGTCGACAATGGCGTGACGTTCCGAAGTACGAACTTTGCCAAGATCGACAGGAAGTGGCAGCGCCAGGTTGTCAAATATTTCAGCAGCGAGCCGATTGGCACCGTCGTTGTCGATACCACACATCATTTTCTCTACCTGATCATGGAGAACAAGACTGCTATCCGCTATGGCGTCGGGGTCGGCCGCGAGGGATTCAAATGGTATGGCCGCGCCACGATCGACCAGAAATCGCTCTGGCCGCGCTGGACGCCGCCACCGGAGATGCGGCAGCGCCACCCCGAACTGCCTGAATACGTCGAGGGAGGTTCTCCGAAGAACCCGCTTGGGCCGCGCGCCATGTATTTGCATCGCGATGGCGTCGATACCGGCTACCGCTTCCATGGTACTCTGGAGCCGGGCAGCATCGGCAAGGATGCCTCCAGCGGCTGCATTCGCATGTTCAACGAAGATGCCATCGATCTTTATCAGCGTTGCCCCATTGGCACTGCGGTGCAAGTACTGCCGCACATTGCCGACCAGGCTGAAAGTGCCGCCCGGCTAAGCCAAGCAACTCCGCTTCAATGAGGGATATGCGCTAATGTCTGCTTTGATCGGATATTCGAGGCTGCTTGTCGCTGCAGCAACGCTCCTGACGCTTGCCGCCTGCAGCACCACCGATATCGCGGAGGTGGAGGAACCCGCCGTGCCGCCGATGACCGGACAGACCAACGATCCGGCGCCCGGTTTCGAGAATGTCGTCGCTGGCAGCGAACAGGACTTTATTCTGAATGTCGGCCGACGGACCTACTTCACGCAGGACTCGTCCACGCTCGATCCCATCGCCAAGACAACGTTGGATAAGCAGGCCATCTGGCTCAACAGCAACCCGCAGTGGCAAGTCAAGCTGCAGGGATTTGCCGACGATTCCGGATCCGCATCACAGATGGCGAGGCTGTCACAGACACGTGCGGATACGGTAATGACCTATCTCGTCTCGAGGGGCGTGGATGCCAACCGCATGTGGGCCAAGGGATACGGCAACGACCGCGAGGTCCGCGACTGCACGAGCCGCTCCTGCAAGGTGCAGAACCGGCGCGTCGTCTCCAATCTGCGCACCCAGCGCGACTCGCTCTGATCACAGGACTTCAGGCGAGTGAATTCCGTCGACCATCCATGATTTGGATGCTTCCAGACCCGACGAAATGATATTTGCTGGGCGAGCAGACAACCCCACACGGCATCTCCATATCGCTTCTTCAAAATTGACGTTTACGTAAAAATCAATTAGCTGTAAATATCATGTGGCCGATAGCCTGGGTGAGGCAGACTGTGGGCATAATTATTGTGGAGGAGGATTTCATGTACAAGGCGCCGGTCGAGGAAATCGCGTTTACGCTGAAGCATGTCGCCGGCATGGGGCGAGCGATGGAAGAGGGGCGTCTTGGCGATCTCGGCGGCGACGTCGTCGACGCCGTCCTGACGGAGGCCGGCCGGTTTGCCTGCGACGTGATGGAACCGCTTGCCGAGATCGGCGACCGTCAGGGCGCGAAGCTTGTCGACGGTAAGGTGGTGCTGCCGGATGGCTGGGAAAAGCTCTATCGCGACTGGATTGCCGGCGGCTGGAATGGGCTGACGGCGCCGGAGGAATTTGGCGGCCAGGGTCTGCCGCATATGTTGAATATCGCGACGCTGGAAATGTGGAACTCCGCCTCCATGGCCTTCGGGCTCGCACCGACCTTGACCATGGGCGCGGTCGAGGCGCTATTCGCTCACGGCAGCGAGGACCTTAAGCGCAGGTATTTGGCGAAACTGGTTTCCGGAGAATGGGCCGGCACGATGAACCTGACTGAGCCGCATGCCGGCTCCGATGTCGGCGCGCTGCGCACCCGCGCCGAACGCCGCGACGATGGCACCTATCGCCTGTTCGGCCAGAAGATTTTCATCACCTGGGGCGATCATGAGGCGGCGGAGAATATCATCCATTTCGTGCTTGCCCGCCTTCCGGATGCGCCTGCCGGCACCCGCGGCATCTCCCTGTTCCTGGTGCCGAAATTTCTTGTGAACGACGACGGCTCGCTCGGCGCCCGCAACGATTATTTCGCCCATTCGCTGGAGCACAAACTCGGCATCCACGGCTCGCCCACCTGCACGATGATCTATGGCGACGGCAAATATGGGACCGAGAAGGGCGCAGTTGCCTGGCTCGTCGGTGAAGAAAACAAGGGGCTCGCCTGCATGTTCACGATGATGAACAACGCTCGCCTCGCCGTCGGCATCCAGGGCGTGGCGATTGCCGAAGCCGCAACACAGAAGGCCGTCGCCTACGCAAAAGAGCGCACGCAGGGCCGGGCGCCGGGTACGACCAGCGCAGGCATGAGCCCGATCATCGAACATCCCGACATCGCCCGCATGCTGCTGACGATGAAGGCGCTGACGCAGGGTTCACGCGCCATCTGCTATGCCTGCGCCGAGGCAATCGACATGTCGCATCGCGATCCCGGCAGGGCGCGGTATTGGCAGGAACGCGCTGCCCTGTTAACGCCGATCGCCAAATCCTTCTCCACCGATGCCGGCGTCGATGTCGCCTCGCTCGGCATTCAGGTGCATGGCGGCATGGGTTTCATCGAGGAGACTGGCGCGGCCCGCCTCTTGCGCGACGCCCGCATCGCGCCAATCTACGAAGGCACTAACGGCATCCAGGCGATCGACCTCGTGACGCGCAAGCTGACAATTGCCGGCGGGGACCATTTGCGTGGCTTCACCCACGAGCTGCGCGAGATCGCCGATGCCGTTGAGAAATCCAATCTGGACGGTTTCGGCGAAACGGCTGCCCGGCTCTACGCTGCCATCACCGATCTCGAAGCGGCAAGCGAATGGCTGCTGGCGCGCCAGGCGGAGGGCCGTATCGCGGAGGCTCTCGCGGGTGCCACATCCTATCAGCGGCTCTTCGGCCTCGTGCTGACGGGCTGCTATCTCGCCAAGGGCGGTCTGGCTGATGTTGCGGACGGCGAGGGGAAAAAGCGCATCGCGCTCTGCCGCTTTGCTGCGGAAAACATGCTGGCCGAAACCACCGCACTCACTGATCGCATCGTCGCCGGCGCTTCCAGCCTCGAAGCTGCGCGCATCGCTCTTGCCTGAGGACATACATTTGACCGACCATATCCTGATCGAACGCCCTGAGACTGCGCCGCACGTGCAGGTGATCCGCTTCAATCGGCCGGAAAAGAAAAATGCCTTCACCCGCGCTATGTATCAGACAATGACGGATGCGCTGCGGGCAGCGGATGAGACGTCGGATATCCGCGTCATCGCCTTCCTCGGCAGCGAAGGCTGTTTTTCCGCTGGCAACGATCTCGCCGATTTCCTGGCCTTCGCCATGAGCGGCAGCATGGGCCGCGAGGTGCTGGACTTTCTGGCCGCACTGGCGACGTCGAAAAAGCCTGTCATCTCCGGCGTCGACGGCCTGGCGATCGGCATCGGCACCACAATCCATCTCCATTGCGACCTGACGATCGCCTCCGACCGCAGCCTGTTCAAGACCCCCTTCGTCGATCTCGCTCTTGTCCCCGAAGCCGCCTCCAGCCTGATCGCGCCGCGGCTCATGGGCCATCAGCGCGCTTTCGCTTTGCTCGCTCTGGGGGAGGGCTTTTCTGCCGCGGAAGCAAAAGATGCCGGCCTGATCTGGAAGGTCACCACGCCGGAGGCGCTTGAACCCGAAACCCTGGCGCTCGCCGCCAAACTCGCGGCCAAACCGCCCGAGGCGCTGCGGATCGCGCGCGACCTGATGCGCGGCTCGACGGAGGATGTGCTCGCTCGTATCGACGAAGAGGCAAAACACTTTGCGGCGCAGTTGAAGAGCGCGGAAGCGCGGGCGGCTTTCGAGGCGTTCATGAAGCGGTGAGGGATATTCTTTTCCCCCATCCGCCCTCGTGGTTCGAGGGTCGCTTTGCTCCCGCCTCACCATGAGGGCTGATCTTTTGCGCTCAGCCAAAGAAGATTAATCTGCCCCTTCCGCACAGTTGGGGCGGAGCGCGGGCATTCCGATATAAGCTGGAAAATCGCCCTGCACCTCCAGCTTATTGAAGGGGTATTTTACCGACGAGTCACTCCGCGCTCATGGTGAGGAGGCCCGAAGGGCCGTCTCGAACCACGAGGGTCGGCCCCTTATTCCCGGTCATCTCCGTTTAGCTTATGCCCTGCGGGTCCTCGCCGCGACAAAGCAGGCAAAGCTTCATAATCCAATGCGATCAACGCTTCCTTCTTCCGGCGCGACCAACCCTTGATCTGCCGCTCGCGGGCGATGGCATCGATGATGCGGTCATAGATTTCATGAAACACCAATTCGACAGGCCGGCGTTTGGCGGTGTAGCCATCGTAGATGCCTGCATTGTGTTCCCAGACGCGCGCTTCGATTTCCTGTTTGGTGAGACCAGTATAATAGGAGCCATCGCTGCAGCGAAGAATGTAGACGGTGACTTCCATGATAGAGCTTTCAAGCTGGAATGAGTTGATTGCTACCATTAAGTGTATGAGCAATCAAATCTTTTCCCTCATCCGCCCTCGTGGTTCGAGGGTCGCTTCGCTCCCGCCTCACCATGAGGGCTAATCTCCTCAAAACTCAGCATCCCACGTCCTAACTTTGTCGAAGGACGCTCTATGAAGGTGGCCCTCCGCCCTCATGGTGAGGAGGCCCGCAGGGCCGTCTCGAACCACGAGGGTCGGCCCCCTAAGCCTGTGTCGTTACTTCTCCAGCGCCGCCACGACCTCGACATGCGAGCTCCAGAGGAATTGGTCGATCGGTGTTACCCTCGTGATGCGGTAGCCGCTTTCGACAAGCAGGGCTAGATCGCGCGCCAGCGTCAGCGGATTACACGAGACCGCAACGATCTTTTTGACTGCGGAGCGAGCCAGTTCCTTGCTCTGAAACTCCGCACCGGCGCGGGGCGGGTCGAAGACGACGGCGTCGTAGGCTTTCAGCTCCTGCGCCATCAACGGCCGGCGGAAAAGGTCGCGGCGTTCAATCGTCACAGGTTTCAGCCCCTGCGTGTTGCGCGCCGCATGGTCGAGCGCTGCCAGCGGCTTGTCTTCACCTTCCACCGCATGCACGCGGCCGATGCGCGCTAGGCGCAGCGTGAACGTGCCGCTGCCGGCGAAAAGATCGGCGATGCGCTTCGCCTTGCCGACATGGGCAGCGACCAGCTCGGCCATGGCGTCTTCCGCCGGCTTCGTCGCCTGGGTGAAGGCGCCCGGTGGCGGCGAAACCTGGACACCGCCGAACTCGACCATGGGCTTCATCGGCTCGACCAGGATCTCGCCGTTCAATGAGACGCGGGCGATGCCGCGAAGGGTGAGAACGGTCTCGATGGCGCTGCGGCGCTGCTTGTCGGAGAGCTTCTTGATGTCGTCGACAGCGATATCGAGACCGGAAAGCGTCTCTAGAACGGAGATGCGAAAGGCTTCCGCGCTGACGGCAAGCGCTGCCCCAACCGCCCTGATTGCCGGCAGCCGTGACATGATTCCAACAGACGCGATCGGACATTCCTGAATGGCGACGATATGGTGGCTTTCGGCCTGATTGAAGCCGATCAGCATCTCCTTTTCGGTCTTACGCGCGGCGAAGACGACGCGCCGGCGCTCGCCTGGATGGGCAGCGATAATGTCGTCGACCTCGGGCGCCAGCCCCTTGGAGCGCAGCGCATCGATCACGAGCTGGCGCTTGAAGCCGCGATAGGGCTGATCCGCATAATGCTGCAGCGTGCAACCGCCGCAGGCACCGTTGACGCCCTCCGGGCCGAAATGCCGACAGTGCGGCTCCTGCCGGTCGGGCGAGGCAGACGCAATCGACATCAACGTGCCATGGCTCTTCACGCGGGCAATGGCAACACTCTCGCCGGGCAGGGTGAAAGGCACATAGATCGGCCCGTCAGCGCCTTGTGCAATGCCGTCGCCCTGGGCGCCGAGCTTCTGGATGGTCACGGTTTCGGTGCTCATGGCTTGATCCCTGCGAGAAGAAATTCCTGATTGCCGTCGCCACCTGCAATCGGCGAGGGGATGAGGCCGAGGCTCCGCCAGCCGATGTCTTCGATGAGCCAGCGTTCCAGCTCTGCCGCGACCGTCGGAGCGGAGGAGGGGTCCTTCAACAGGCCGGCTTTGCCGATCGCCTCGCGTCCGGCCTCGAATTGCGGCTTCACGAGCAGCGCGCAGTGCGAGCCCGGCTCTGCGAGTGCCAGGGCAGGTGCCAGCGCCAGCCTCAGCGAGATGAAGGAGACGTCCGAGACGATGAAGGTTATGGGCTTGCCAATATCCTCGGCGGTCAGGTTGCGGGCGTTCAGGCCTTCGATATTGGTCACGCGCGGATCGGCTGAAATGCGCGAATGCATCTGCCCGTGGCCGACATCGATGGCGGTGACATGCGCCGCACCCCGCTGCAGCAGCACTTCGGTGAAGCCGCCGGTCGAGGCGCCGACATCCAGACAGTGCTGCCCTTTTGGGTCGAGCTGAAAATGATCGAGCGCCGTCACCAATTTCAGCGCGGCCCGCGACACATAGTCCTGAGCCGGATCGTCGATCGCGATCTCAGCATCTTCGGTAAATAACGCCCCCGGCTTGCTCACCACCTTGCCGTCAACCATTACCGTGCCGCGCTGAATGGCGTCGCGCGCCCGCGAACGGCTGGCGAAAAGTGAAAGGGAGACGAGAAGCTGGTCGAGGCGTTGCGGTTCGGACATGGGCTGTCCATGCCGGGCAATGGTCTGCGTTGCAAGCGTTTTGTGTTGATGGCGGCTGATCTCGGCGTTGACGCTATGCGGCATCTGACCATAATCGCCGCAAACCGGCGGTTGATGGGGGCTCGAATGCGCGGGATTTGCGGTTATGCGACGGCTATGGCGATGATTGCTATGCCGGCCTTGGCGAATGATAGCATGGCCGAACTCAAGACCGGTGGCCTCACCTATGTCCGAACCGGCGATATCAGCATGGATGACGAAAAGCTCTTCATTTCTCCGACCGAGGTGAAGGTCGATTACATCTTCGAGAACACCTCGGACAAGGATGTCGAAAGCGTCGTTGCCTTCCCCATGCCGGATATCGAGGGCGTCCTCGATAGCACGGTCGCCATCGAGGACGCCGATGCCGACAACTTCCTCGATTTCACCGTTATGCAGGACGGCAAACCGATCACGCCGACTCTCCAGCAGAACGTGACAGTCGCCGGTATCGATATGACGGCGGAGCTGAAGGCGCACAATATTCCACTGCGACCGCTCGGCTCTGCCGCGTTCAAAGCGGTTGCGAAGCTGCCGCCTGATGTGCTCGAGGACTGGACGGCGCGGGGCCTCATTACCGATGACGAATATGATGATGACGGCCAGGGCATGAAGCGTCATTCGACGCCGATCTGGACCTTGCACACGACCTATTGGTGGCGCACCAAGTTTCCGGCCGGCGCCAAGATCAGCGTCCAGCATCGCTACAAGCCGAGCGTTGGCGGCACGGTCGCCATCACCTTTGCTGGGGACGATGACTACAAGAAAGAGCAGCTCAAAACTTATCAGACCAAATATTGCGTGGACGACGCTTTCCTTAAAACTGCTGCTAAACTATCCGACGCCGCCGACAAGGGCGGCCGCGGCTATACCGAAAGCTGGATTTCCTATGTTTTGAGCACAGGCGCCAACTGGTCCGGTCCGATCAAACATTTCCAGCTAACCGTCGATAAGGGCAGCCCGGACAACTACGTCAGTTTCTGCGGCAGCGGCGTCAAAAAGACCGGCCCCACGACCTTCCAGATGACAGCGAAGGATTTTTCTCCTGAGCATGACCTCGATATTCTGATCCTCAATGCAGTATCTCAAAATTAGGGTATAGCTGCGCCTCTCGCACTGCACAGAGTTAAATGATTTTAAAGTTGTAGCATCTAGTTATGCATAGGATTGCGATTGTCCTCTTCGGGGACACCCGCCTGCCATGACGGCTTCGCGCCTTCGCGCCCAATCATGCCTCTTCCCTGAATTTTCGAGCATCCGGCCGCGCTCTCCGAGCGGGTTCGTCGATGTTTACCAGGACCAGCGCTCAGGAGGCGCTCGCCCATGTTTGCGAAGAACCTTTCCTTGAATGGCAAACTCGCCATCACCTTTGCCGCACTTATCGCTTTCTTCGCCTGCGTTTCCATATTCGTTTACGCCAAGGAAGAAGTATCGACCGGGGCCGCCGCCGAACAGGCCAAGTCACAGCAGCTCGTCAATCTGATCGACGATTCCCTGCAGGCCATGCTGGAACAGGCCGTCAATTTACGCGGCTTCCTGCTGCTGCGCAGCAATAGCACCTATGGCGACGTCGGCACCAATCGCGATCGCATGCTGAAGAGCATGGCGGCCGCCAAGGCGGTTGCCGCCAACGAGCCCGATCTGCTTTCGGCGATCGACGGCATGCAGAAGGCCGCAGACCTCTATTTCCACCAGCTCGCCGAGCCGCAGATGAAGGCGCGCAAGGAAACGGAGATGCCACTCGATCAGATCGTCAAGATCGGCCAGAACGAGACCAAGGGCCAGCTTGATGGTTTCCGTGAGGCGGCAGCCAAGATCAAGCAGGCTGCCCGCGCCAAGGCCGCTGCCTTGTCAGCCACCCAGGACGAAGCGAATAGCGATCTTCGCATGACGCTGATTGCCGGCGGCATCATCGCCTCGCTGGCCGCTGCCGTGCTTGCTTGGCTCCTTGCACGCACCATCGTTCGCCCGATCGTCGGCATGACCGCCGCCATGGGCCGCCTTGCCAGCGGCGAGCACAATATCGACGTACCGGCCATCGGCCGTGGCGATGAAGTCGGCCGCATGGCCGATGCCGTCCTCGTCTTCAAGGATGCGGCAATCGAGAAGCTGCGTCTTGCCGGCGAAACCGACCGCATGCGCGCCGATGCCGAGCGTCAACGTCAGACGAGCGACGAGCAGAAGGCTCGCGAAGAGGGCGAGATCCGCTTCGCGATGGAGGGATTGGCCGGCGGACTTGCCGCTCTTGCCTCTGGCAACGTCGCCGCGCGCCTCGACCGCGCCTTCGCGCCGCAGTTCGACGCTGTTCGCGTCGACTTCAACAATGCCGTCGAAAAGCTGGAAGCCGCCCTGCAATCGGTTGGCCGCAATGCCTCGGCGATCAATGCGGGCGCCGCCGAAATCCGCTCGGCCGCCGACGATCTTGCCCACCGCACGGAACAGCAGGCCGCCGCCGTCGAAGAGACGGCCGCAGCCCTCGAGCAGGTGACGACGACGGTTCGCGATTCGGCCAAGCGTGCCGAAGATGTCGGCCATCTCGTCGAACGCGCCCGCCAGGGCGCTGAGAAATCCGGCGACGTGGTGCGTAAGGCGGTCTCTGCCATG
Source organism: Rhizobium sp. BR 362 (assembly GCF_036528765.1). NCBI lineage: Bacteria > Pseudomonadati > Pseudomonadota > Alphaproteobacteria > Hyphomicrobiales > Rhizobiaceae > Rhizobium > Rhizobium sp. BR 362. The sequence goes on from NZ_JARWGH010000003.1 coordinate 138,736, forward strand.
CAGCAAATCGAAAAATCCTCGGGCGAGATCAGCAACATCATCAGCGTCATCGACGATATTGCTTTCCAGACCAACCTTCTGGCTCTCAATGCCGGCGTCGAAGCCGCACGCGCCGGCGATGCCGGCAAAGGTTTTGCGGTCGTCGCCCAGGAAGTCCGCGAGCTGGCACAGCGTTCGGCGAACGCCGCCAAGGAAATCAAGGCGCTGATCAACACGTCGAGCGATCAGGTCAACACCGGCGTGTCGCTGGTCGGAGAGACCGGCAAGGCGTTGGAACTGATCGTTTCGGAAGTGCAGGAGATCAACCGCCACGTCGGCGCCATCGTCATTGCCACCCGCGAACAGTCGACGGGCCTCCAGGAGATCAACACCGCCGTCAACAACATGGACCAGGGCACGCAGCAGAATGCCGCCATGGTCGAGGAACAGACGGCGGCGAGCCATGCACTCGCCCGCGAGGCTGCCTCCCTCAACGAACTCCTGCACCAGTTCCGTCTGAATGACATGCCCCGCGAATCCAAGCGCCCGGCGGCCGTCACCGCCCAGTCGCGGCCGGCCGCTTCCCCTGCAAGGGCATTGGGCCGGACGGTTGCAAAGGTGTTTGGCGGTAAGGCCGCTACCGCGGCAGTTGCCCGGGATGAGTGGGAGGAATTTTGAGCAAGGCGTCTTTCTGACGCCGACCTCCTCCGCTCTTTTTACCGGGCACCGGAGGCTCGGGCGTAGACTGTTTCGAACGACGATCTGTCTCGCTTATTTCGAGGCGAGACAGATCCCAGTTAGCGACAACCGGCAAGATGGTTATAGCCAGCGCTGCGTTCCTCAATACTTGGACGGAACATAAAGCTCCGGCGGCAGGACCTTGCGCTCGTAGTTGGGATTGAAGATCCGCTCCGGTAGGGTGATGTCCTCGTGAGGCACGTCCTCATAGGGAATTTGCTTGAGCAGATGGTCGATGCAGTTCAGGCGGGCGCGCTTCTTGTCGTTGCCCTCGACGATATGCCAGGGTGCTTCCGGAATGTTCGTGCGCGCAAAGGTTTCTTCTTTGGCCTTCGTATAGGCTTCCCACCGCACGCGGGATTGCAGATCCATCGGCGACAGCTTCCACTGCTTCAGGGGATCATGGATGCGCACGAGGAAGCGAAGCTGCTGCTCTTCGTCGGTGATCGAAAACCAGTATTTGACAAGCCGGATTCCGGAGCGAACCAGCATGCGTTCGAACTCGGGCACGTCGTTGAAGAACTGTTCGACCTGATCTTCCGTCGCAAAGCCCATCACACGCTCGACACCGGAGCGATTGTACCAGGACCGGTCGAAGAGAACGATCTCGCCGCCCGCCGGCAGATGGGGTACGTAGCGTTGGAAATACCATTGCGTCTTTTCGCGATCGGATGGCGCCGGTAGCGCGACGACCCTGGCAACGCGTGGGTTGAGCCTCTGGGTGATCCGCTTGATGGCTCCGCCTTTGCCCGCCGAGTCGCGACCCTCGAAGATCACGACGACCTTCTCCTTGTGATAGGTCACCCAATCCTGCAGCTTGATCAGTTCGGCTTGCAGCGACAGCAAGGCGCGGAAGTATTCGATGCGCGGCATCGCAGCCGGATGCACCTTCTGGTAGATCTTTCGGATCTCTTCGGAGAGAGCCGGTTCCGAAAGTTCCAATTCGTAGTCTTCATCTAGCGTATCGGCCAATTCCGCTTCAAGCCAATCGGAATGCTCGTGTTCTTTGTCTGGATTGCGCAAGGTTCTCTCCGCTTGTCGATGGCAGCTAACGATAACAGTCGAAGGCATGATCGCTCCTAAAAACGCAAACATGCCCGTTCCTGCATTGCTGCAAGTTCCGCTTTGTTCATGACAGATGGATGAATGATTGCGGCAAGAGGGAAGGTAAAGCAAGCCGAACACCAGAGATGACCCGGAAGACCCGGGCCGATCCCAACACGCATGACATATCATGTGCCGGAAGCTTCAGGCCTCGGACTAACGGTAGATTGATGGCGAGTTTAGCCGAGCTTACCCGGCAGCCTCGATAATCCGGCTGCGGCCCAACGCCTTGAACACCGTCTGCACGATGCCGGCTCGGTCGAGGCCGGCTTTGGCGTTCATGACTTCGGGCTTTGCCTGCTCCATCCAGATGTCGGGCATGACCAGCGCGCGGATCTTGAGGCCATTGTCGAGCAGGCCTTCGGTGGCGAGGAATTGCATGACCTGGCTGCCGAAGCCGCCGACAGAGCCTTCTTCGATGGTGATGAGCACCTCGTGATGGCTGGCAAGCTGGCGAATGAGATCGTGGTCCAGCGGCTTGGCGAAGCGGGCGTCGGCAACCGTTGTCGGCAGGCCGGCGGCGTCGAGATCCTCGGCGGCGGCGAGACTATCGGCGAGGCGCGTGCCGAAGGACAGCAGCGCCACCTTCGAACCCTGCTTGACGATGCGGCCCTTGCCGATCTGGAGAATTTCGCCGCGTTCCGGCAGCTCGATGCCGACGCCTTCGCCGCGCGGATAGCGGAAGGAGATCGGGCCGAGATCATAGGCGGCGGCCGTGCGCACCATATGCTTCAGCTCCGCCTCGTCGGCGGCGGCCATGACCACGAAACCGGGCAGGCTGGCGAGGAAGGCCGTATCGAAGGAGCCGGCATGCGTCGGCCCGTCGGCGCCGACGAAGCCGGCGCGGTCGATCGGGAAGCGCACCGGCAGGCCCTGGATCGCAACATCATGCACCACCTGGTCATAGGCGCGCTGCAGGAAGGTCGAATAGAGGGCGGCGAACGGTTTGAAACCCTCGGCGGCGAGGCCAGCCGCGAAAGTGACGGCATGCTGCTCGGCAATACCGACGTCGAAGCAGCGGGACGGGAAAAATTCCTGCAGCTTGTCGAGCCCGGTGCCGTTCGGCATGGCAGCGGTAATGCCGACGATCTTCTCGTCGAGCATGGCTTCCTGCACGAGGGCATCCGCAAAGACGCTGGTATAGCTCGGCGCATTCGGCTTTACCTTGGCCTGTGCACCGGTGATGACGTCGAACTTGTTGACGCCATGATATTTGTCGGCCGCCGCTTCGGCGGGCGGATAGCCCTTGCCCTTCTGCGTTACGACATGGATCAGCACCGGCCCCTGCGCATGGTCCCGCACATTCCGCAGCACCGGCAGCAGATGGTCGAAGGAATGACCATCGATGGGGCCGATATGGTAGAAACCCATCTCCTCGAACATCGTCCCGCCGGTGACGTAGCCCCGTGCATGCTCCACGGCGCGGGTAATGGCGCGGTCGACATTCTTGCCGAGATAAGCGGTCAGCTTCTTTCCGAAATCGCGAAAGCCCATATAGGTGCGGCCGGAGGCGAGGCGCGCGAGATAGGCGCTCATGGCGCCGGTCGGCGGCGCGATCGACATGTCGTTGTCGTTTAGGATGACGATCAGCCGGGCATCAAGCGCGCCGGCATTGTTCAGCGCCTCATAGGCCATGCCGGCCGACATCGCGCCGTCGCCGATGACCGCAATGACGCGGCGGTCGGTCTTGTCGAGTTCGGCGGCGACCGCCATGCCGAGACCGGCGGAGATAGACGTTGAGGAATGCGCAGCGCCGAAGGGATCGTATTCGCTCTCTGCGCGGCGGGTGAAGCCGGAAAGCCCGTCTTCCTGGCGCAGCGTTCGGATACGGTCGCGCCGGCCGGTCAGGATTTTATGCGGATAACATTGATGGCCGACGTCGAAGATCAGACGGTCATTCGGCGTATCGAAGACATTGTGGATGGCAATGGTGAGTTCGACGACGCCAAGGCCGGCGCCGAGATGTCCACCCGTGCGCGATACCGCATCGATCATCTCGTTGCGAAGTTCGCGGGCGAGTTGCGGCAAATCCCGGTCCTCCAGCTTTCGCAGGTCGGAAGGATAGTGGACCTGGTCCAGCAGGGGCGTCTCTGGCATGTGTGTCAAGGCTGAAGCCTCTTTCTTGCTATTCTTGGGCGGCGGCCCGCCTTTGTGTCAAAACAGATTGCGTCAGAAGACGACGAATTCAAGGACTGCCTGAACAAGAAACATTTGGCATTGTTATGAACCCGTTAGCTTTCCGGCAAAGGAATAAACTCTTCCTCGTCTCCCGGCACGATGTCGAAACGGCCGGTGCGCCATTCTTCCTTGGCCTTTTCGATGCGTTCCTTGGAAGAAGACACGAAATTCCACCAGATATAGCGCTTCGAATTGAGCGCCGCACCCCCAAAAAGCATCAGATGACAGCCTTTCTCAGCCGTCTCCAGGGTAATGGCATCGCCGGGGCGGAAGACAAGAAGCTGATCCTGCTCGAAACGGTCACCCGCAACGATCAATGAGCCGGAGAGAATATAGACCGCCCGTTCCTCATGTCCCGGACCGAACGGGAACTTCACGCCGGGCTTGAGCTGAAGATCGACATAAAGTGTGTCGGAGAAGGATTTTACCGGTGATTTCAGGCCTTCGAAGCTGCCGATCACTACGCGCCCCATTACGCCGCCGTCGGAGATTACAGGCATATCGTCCTTCTCCGTATGGGCAAAGGACGGATCGATCTCTTCCTTGTCATCGGGGAGTGCCAGCCATGTTTGAAGGCCGGACATGGCGAATGGGTGATCGCGCAGATTCTCAGGCGTGCGCTCCGAATGCACGATGCCGCGGCCGGCCGTCATCAGGTTGATATCGCCGGGGCGAATGACCTTTTCCGTGCCGAGACTATCCCTATGGCGGATTTCGCCATCGAAAAGATAGGTCACGGTCGACAGGCCGATATGCGGATGCGGCCTGACATCCAGCGCCTCGCCGGGCCTGAGCACCGCCGGTCCCATGCGGTCGAAAAAGATAAACGGTCCCACCAGCCGCCGCCGGCTGCTCGGAAGCGCGCGGCGGACGAAAAAGCCGCCGAGATCGCTGGTGCGCGGAATGATGAGATGCTCGATCGCGTCGCAGGCGAAGGAATCGCCAGGCAGCGGATCTTTGCCAGGAAAGAAGGACATGGCGAGCGCTCCGTTGAAATTGCAAAATAGCTTAACGGGAAAGAGGAACTAGGGATAGCAGAAGCTGCAGCGATGTCGCCTCCTATTGAAGGGGGCATGAGCCGATGACCGCGTCATCGCCTGCCTTGCTTCCCAATATCAGGCATTCGCCGTCGTGGCAGAGAGTCCAACCGCTGATTGTCTTGCCCGATGCGGCGAGCGACAGCCTCGCGATCGGCTGCCGCTTTGGTCTCCAGTTCCACCATCCGTCTTTCAGGACGGCATCATCTCCCGGTTCCATACCCGCGCCCGAACCCTTGATCCAAGCCTCAGTCAGCACCAAACCGGCCGGCTGGACGTTCCAAGCCTCTCGCCATTCGGTTTTTTCGATCGAATGCGTCCATTGCAGCGTGAATGCCGTCGCCGCGAGCGTGATCAGCTTGCCGCCGGTAAGAATGCACAGGCTCATGGTGTAACCGGCTTTCGCGGTGGATGACGGTTGCGCCACCAATGAACGGCGATTACCGCTGCGCCGACGGCAAACCCCGCCTCATCCGTCAAGGGCAGCGCAACAATAAGGCTGACGCCGGCGGCGAAGGCGAGTAAGCGTTCCAAGGGCGTCAGGAGTGCCAGCAGAAAGCCGACCGATGCGGCGCCCCAGAGCGCGATGCCGAAACAGGCCTTGACGACGATGTAGGCGACTTCGACGGGATAACCCCACGCGGCCGCAAGCGGACCGCCGTCCTGCAGCATGAGCGCCGGCGTGTACACCGCCATGAACGGAACGACGAAGCCAGCCGTGGCAAGTTTCGTCGCCTGCACCGCAATCCGCAGGCCCGATGTCTTCGCCATGGGGGCTGCGGCGAAGGCGGCGAGGGCCACCGGCGGCGTGAGGTCTGCCATGATGCCGAAATAGAACACGAACATATGGCTGACGAGCAGCGGCACGCCGAGTTGCAGCAGCGCCGGTCCCGCCAGCGATGAGGTGATGATGTAGTTCGGAATGGTCGGAATGCCCATGCCGAGCACAAGACAGGTCAGCATCGTCAACACCAGCGAAAGGAAGAGGTTGTCCTTGCCGATGCTGATGATCGCCCCGATGAAGGTGGAGGCGATGCCGGTCAATGTCAGCGTGCCGATAACGATGCCGACGATCGCACAGGCTATGCCCACCGGAAGCGCATTCTTGGCGCCTTCGGCCAGCGAATCACGGCAGATGGCGAGCGTCTCGCGTCCTCCCTTGAAGAAGACGCAGGCAAGGACCAGGGCGCCGATCACCAAGGCAAGAATGTTCACGCCCAATTCGGTGAAGGAAGCAGCGGCAATGCCAAGGATGATCCAGAACACGCCCCGCAGAAACTTCGGACCGATGAGCGCCGAAAGTGGGGTTCCAAGAATGAGCACGACGACCAGCGCCAGCCCCATCGTTCCGGCGTAGATCGGCGTATAGCCGGCAAAGAGGAGATAGACGAGGGCGGCAAGTGGCAACACCAGCGGCCAGTGCTGCCGGACTGCCTGCCAGGGGTTTGGCAGTTCGGATTTCTTCATGCCCCTCAAGTCGGCCTTGCCGGCCTCGAGATAGACGATCCAGAAACAGACGCCAAAGTAGAGGAAGGCGGGGATCAACGCTGCCTTGACGATTTCCGCATAAGGGACATTGAGGGTTTCGGCCATGATGAAGGCGACAGCACCCATCACCGGCGGCATGATCTGTCCGCCCATGGATGATGTCGCTTCGACGCCGCCGGCAAAAGCGGAACGGAAGCCGAAGCGCTTCATCAGCGGAATGGTGAATTGCCCGCTGGCGACGACGTTTGCCACGCCCGAACCCGAGATCGTCCCCATCAGCGCCGAGGAGAGCACGCAGACCTGCGCCGGCCCGCCGCGCCAGGTGCCCACCAGCCCGAGAGCGAAATCGTTGAACAGCGCCAGCATTCCGGCGCGTTCGAGAAAGGCGGCAAAGACCACGAAGATGAAGATATAGCTGGCCGAGACGTAGATCGGCGTGCCGTAGATACCTTCTGTGCCGTAGCTGAATTGCTCGATGATCAGCGCGAAATCATAACCTCGGTGGTTGAAAGGTGAAGGCAAATGATTGCCCACGAAACAATAGAGGAAGAAGATCCCGGCAATGATGGTCAGCGGCAGGCCCATCAGCCGGCGGGCGCTTTCGAAGACGAGAGCAATCAGGACGACGCCGACCGCCAGGTCGATGTCTGTTAGGAAACCCGCGCGCTCGATCAGCGCGGCATAGAAGACCCAGTTATAGATACCCGTCAGGAAACCTATGATGCCGAGCGCCCATAGCACCGTTTTGCCAAACGCCGTTTTGGCCACGAGATTTCCGAGCAGCGCGAAGCCGAGCAGCAACAGAAAGCCGACATGCATCGCGCGTATGATCTGGCTGGGCAAGGTGCCATAGGCAGCCGTCCAGAGCTGAAACAATGAAAAGCTGAAAGCGATCCAGAACGCGACGCGGCCGGATAGCCCGTCGCCGAATCCCTGCGGAAGGCCTTCGATAGGTTCTTCGGCGGAATGCGGTGCGAGATATTGCTGCCCGGACTCGATATCGGTCATTGCTGCCCCCGGCTTCGATGGTTTGGAATTCTGCGATTGCGACGGTGTTGGCGGTGCGCTTCGTCCCGATGGGATTCGACGCACCCAAAACCTCGCTATTTCAGAAGACCCACTTCGCGGTAGTAACGCTCCGCGCCGGGATGTAAGGGCACTGGCATCCCCTCGAGGGCCTTGGAGCGATCAATCGCTTTTGCCGCGGCGTGAGCGGCAGATAACTGTCCGAGATTTTCGAAGAGCAGTTTCGTCATCTGATAGACGGTCTCGTCCGAGACGCCCTCATGCGTGATGAGAAAATTGCCGACGGCTGCCGTTTCCACGTCTTCCGTCTGACCCTCATAGGTGCCCGCCGGAATTTTCACGGAAATATACGGCGCTCCGATCTTGGCGACATCGGCGGCAGGCACGGCCACAACATTGATCGGCAATGAGGTTGCTAGGTCGCGGATTGATGCGACGCCCAGTCCGGCCGATTGCAGGGTTGCATCGAGCTGGCGATTCTTGATGAGCTCGACCGATTCCGCAAATGGCAGATATTCGGTCTTGCCAAGCTCTTTGTAGCTCATACCGGCGGCCTGCAGGATGGCGCGGGCGTTCAGCTCCGTACCTGATTTCGGCGCTCCGACGGAAAGGCTCTTGCCCTTCAGGTCGGCGAGCGTCTTGACGCCCGATTCCTTCGAGGCGACGATCTGGATGTAATTCGGATAGATAGCGGCTATGCCGCGGAGCTTGGTGAGCTTGCCGGGAAAGCCGGCATCCTTGTTGCCGTCCCAGGCCATCTGCACGGAATCGCCAAGCGAAAATCCGATTTCGCCCTTGCCTTGCTGCAGAAGATTGAGATTTTCCACGGAAGCCTTGGTGGCCTGCACCTGCGTTCTGGCGCCAGGAATATTGTCGCCGTAGATTTTCGCCAACGCCACGCCGAGCGGATAGTAAACGCCCGATGTTCCCCCGGTCAGCACATTGATGAATTCGTCGGCCTTGGCAGTGGTTGCCGTAAGGATGCCAGTAAGAGCCAGCGTGCTGGCAACAAGAAAATTGGCTGCGGTGCGCTTCACGATTGTCCTCCCCAATCAATCATCAACGGCGCTATCATGGGCGGAGAGCCGGATGGCGTCAATGAGAGGTTGAAGATCGGAGGATGCAAAACCGGAGAACCGCTCTCCTGGCGAGCGTTTTGCCTTACTGTCCGTCCAGCGGTTCCGTACCCTGCGGCTTGCCGGCCCGATCGAGCCTGATTTTCTCGATGCGGTTCTCCGCCGCCGAGAGCAAGGTCTCGCAATGCTTTTTCAACGCTTCGCCGCGCTCGTAAATGGCGATGGATTCGTCGAGCGCTACGTCGCCGCGTTCCAGCCGCGCCACGATGCTTTCGAGCTCCGCCACAGCCTTTTCGAATGAATAGCCGGAGACATCCACTTTGGCGCTTTCGTTCATCATCAACCCTTCATCATGCGCAGAATATGCAGGCCTGCCGATTCGGCGAGACCCTCCAGATCATAGCCGCCTTCGAGCAGGCTGACGACCCGGTTCTTGGCGCTGCGGTCTGCCGCTTCCAGGATGCGCCCGGTCGCCCAGTCGAAATCCTCACCTGTGAGATTCAATTGCGCCAGGGGATCGCGATGATGGGCGTCGAAGCCGGCGGAGATGATGATGAGGTCGGGGCGGAAATCATCGAGCGCCGGCAATACGCGCGATTTGAAAGCCTCGCGGAAATGGTCGCCACCGGTATTGGGCGAAAGCGGCGCGTTGACGATGGTATTGTGCGTGCCGCGCTCGTCCTTTTTGCCGGTGCCCGGGTAAAGCGGCATCTGGTGCGTGGAGCAGAAAAGCACGGACGGATCATCCCAGAAGATATCCTGCGTGCCGTTGCCGTGATGCACGTCCCAATCGACAATGGCAACGCGCTCGGCTCCATGGGCTTTCTGCGCATGACGGGCGGCGATCGCCACATTGTTGAAGAAGCAGAAGCCCATCGCCTTGCTCTTCTCGGCGTGATGGCCGGGAGGGCGAGCCGCGACGAAGACATTGTCGGCCGCGCCCGAGAACACATCGTCGACCGCCGCCATAGCGCCCCCGACGCCATGCATGATCGCCTGCAGCGTCTTCGGGCTGGCATACGTATCGGCTTCGAGCTGGTTGATCTCGTCGTCGTCACCCCCGTCGGGGATCGAGCGCAGAACGAAGGTCAGGTGCTCTTCCGGATGGGCAAGCAGCACCGCGTCCTCGCTGGCAAGCGGCGCCTTGCGCCGGTCCAACCTCTCGAAGTTCGGATGCTCCAGCGCAATATTCAAAGACCGCAACCGGTCGGGCCTCTCGGGATGCCCCGGCGGGGTAAGGTGTTCCAGAAAAATCGGGTGCTCGTAAAGACGTGTGCTCATGAAACCAATCTACAGACGAGATATGACGTCTGATACAGGACATGGGCAGTATCACCATAATGTCAACAATCCATCTTAACCACGTTGAGCTACCAACCGTTTACTTCTTGAGGCGCGATGTTAAGCTTTCATTAAGGTGCGAGCCGCGCCGGCCGAGGTTTTGCGTTATGATGAGTGTCGAACGATCTGATGTCATCGAGATGCGGGTACCGCCTCGCGATGTCGACAGGCAGGGGCAGATGTTCATCGCCTCCTACATCTCCCAGGCGGAAACGGCGTTGTCGAATTTTTGGCGCGCCCGGCCGCTGGTGAGCGATGAGCCGGTCTACATTGCCACGAAGGCCTCGTGCGCGCTGCATCGGGCGTTGCGCTATGACGATCTCGCCCGCTTTTCGGTGAGCGTCAACAAGATCGGCGGCAAGTCGATCGGCTTCATGGTTATGGTCGAAACCGGCAATGAACTGGCGGCTGAGGTGGAAATCCTCTGGCTCGCCGTGCGCGGCGAGGAACACGATCCCGTGCCGCTGCCCGAAGACACCCGCGACTGGCTCTACAAGTACTTGGATTGATCCTTCGGTCGATCCAATCCTCTCCGAAACCGCTTACATTGGCTTTGCGGTTCTTCGGTTTCGGAATCCTGCTCAGCTTCGCTGCGGCAAAAGGGGATAGCCGACCATGACGGCACGGCCGACGAGGGCGGCGACGGCAGCCTTGACGAGATCGCCGGGAACGAAGCCCATCGACCCTAGGAATGCTTTGGTGAATCCGAGATTGGCGGCAATTGCCAGCCAGGCGATGCCGAAGGCATAGAGGACCACGACGCCGCCGATCACCGCAGCGATGAAGAAGCCGATGCCTTGGGCAAGGGCCGTCTGCTCGCCATTCACCAGCCGCTCGGAAAGATAACCGGTGACATAGGCGGCAAAGATCCAGCCGATGAAGAAGCCAGCGGTCGGACCCGCAAAGACGGCAAGGCCGCCGCGACCACCCGACAGCACGGGCAAGCCGATCGCCACCAGCACGACGAGGATCAACACCGCGATCGCGCCGCGCTTCGCGCCGAGCACCACGCCCGCAAGCATCACGCCGAGCGACTGCGCCGTGATCGGCACCGGAATGATGCCAATCGAGATCGGCGGCAGCAGGCCGAGCGCCACGATGATGGCGGCAAAAAGCGCAGAGAGAACGAGGTCGCGGGTGGTCATGGCGGCTCCATACGAAAACAGTGTCTTTTCAATGCCGCCGAATGCCGCGGGCGTCAATCGCAGCCGCAATATTATCGGCATCGCGCAGGGTTAGGATAATCAGCGGCACGAGCGCCGTCGTAAGGCGGATCTTGATCCCGCGCGCCTCATGCGCCTCTCGGATGGCCCGGTAACGGTCGAGAATTTCCGGGACGAAGCGCACGACGAGGCCAACCGCAAGACCGATATCGGCGGCCTTCAGCAGGCCGGCCTTTTCCAATGGCGCGGCAAGCGCCGTGATCTCGTCGATGAAAGCGGCGATCGACGTCGTTGCCGTCACCACGGCCGCGAAAAGCATAAGCGCGGTCAGCCGCAATACGGTGACGACAGCGACATGGACAGGATTGAAGATCAGGCTGAACAGCGCCACGACGACAATGGTGAGAATGACCGGCCGCAGCCGCTTCAGCGCTTCGCTCACCGGCAAACCAGTACTGAAATACAGGATGGCGCCGATGGCAACGGCAAGGCCGAGCAGCGTGAGCTTGTCCGTCAGAAACAAGAGCAGGCCGAGAGCCGCCAGCGTGCCGAGCTTGAGACGCGGCGATATCCGGTGCATCCAGGTGCTGGCGTCGACATGCAGCGTCTGCATCAGGCGGCGAACTCCCTGTAGCGGGCAATGGCCTCGGCCGGTGATGCGTCGGCGATCAACCGGCCTTCATCGAACAGCAGCACGCGATCGAAATCCTCTATCAGCGGTAGGTCATGGCTGATGACGATGACATGTTCCGGCAGACCGGCAATGGTTGTCTGCACCAGAGCCCTGTTCCTAAGATCGAGGTGATTGGTCGGTTCGTCGAGGATGAGGATGTCCGGCCCGGTGACGAGCACGGAACAGAGGGCAGCCATCTGCAGTTCGCCGCCGGAAAGTTCATGTGCCCGCCGTTCCGCTAGGTGGCGGACATTGAACCGGTCGAGAATGCCGTCCACCGCTGCCTCGATATCGCTTTTGCCAAGGCCACGCGCCTTGAGGCCGAAGGCGATATCGTCGCGGATGATCGGCAGGATGATTTGGTTCTGCGGCGACTGGAAGATATAGCCGACCTTGCCGAGCACGGATTTGGCGTCGGTTACGGTGTCCAGCCCGTTGACGGTGACCCGGCCGGTCGTTGGCTTGGCAAGCCCGTTGATCAGCCGCGCAAATGTGGTCTTGCCAGAGCCGTTGAGCCCGATCACGCCGATGCGCCGCTCGCTCAACATCAGGCTGAGCGGCGAAAGCGCAAGCCGCGGGCCGAAATTGACGCCGGCATTGTCGAAGCGGATATCCAAGCTGCGGACCCTGTTTCATCGTGATATCGGGGTCCTATAGCCCATTGCGGCGAATTATCAAATCAACGCCCGTTTGAAAGCATGGGAATTAATGCCTATGATCTCAGCATGACGAATCTGCTTTCAAACCGCGATGCCCGCCGTGTCTTCCTCGCCAAGCAGGGGCTTTCCAATCCGCCGAACCGGGCCTTGACCAAGGCCGGGCTGCTGCAGTTGATACACGATATCGGCTACGTGCAGGTCGACAGCATCGCAACCGTCGAGCGGGCGCACCACCAGATCCTGTTTTCGCGAAACCAGACCTATCGGCGCGAGCATCTGACGGAGCTGCTGGAAAAGGATGGCGCGCTGTTTGAAAACTGGACGCATGATGCCTCCATCCTGCCGAGCGCGTTTTTCGTCTATTGGAAGCACCGCTTCCGCCGCGAGGAGCTGGCGATCATCGAGCGCTGGCGCAAATGGCGGGGGGAGGGGTTCGAAGCCGCTTTCGAGGAAACCTATGAGCGCGTCCTGAAAAACGGGGCCATCACCGCCCGCGAGATCAAGGACGACAATCATACCTCCGGCGGCTGGTGGAACTGGCATCCGAACAAGACCGCGCTCGAATATTTCTGGCGCACCGGCAAATTCGCCATTGCCGGCCGCTCCAATTTCCAAAAGGTCTACGATCTCGTTGAGCGCGTATTGCCGGAAAAATTCCATATGCCCGAAGTCGGCCATGACGAATTCGTGGATTGGGCTTGCCGCAGCGCCTTGCAGCGCCTGGGATTCGCGACATCGGGCGAAATCGCCGCCTTCTGGGATTTGGTGACGCCGCAGGAGGCAAAGGCCTGGGTCGAGATGCACCGCGCGGAACTGACGGAAGTGTTGATCGAGCCCGCCCTGGACGGCAAGCCACGCCCTTCCTTCGCCTTCGCCGATTTCCCAGCGACGGTGGACAGCTTCCCCGAAGCACCTGCCCGCATGCGCGTCCTCAGCCCCTTCGATCCGACCATACGCGACCGCAACCGCACTGAACGCCTCTTCGGCTTCTTCTACCGCATCGAGGTCTTCGTGCCGGAGCCGAAACGCGAATATGGCTACTATGTCTTTCCACTCTTGGAAGGAGACCGGCTGATCGGCCGGATCGATATGAAAGCCGATCGTAAGGCGGGTACGCTGGACGTCAAACGCCTGTGGCTTGAGCCCGGTGTCCGGGCATCCGCTGGACGGCTGGAAAAGTTGGAAGCCGAACTGGACCGGGTGGCGCGCTTTACCGGGGTGGAGAAGGTGGTATTTCTGGACGGGTGGCGCGGCTAGGACCTTCTCCCCGAGGGGAGAAAAAAGAATCAGCAAATCTCCGTCTGGGTGATCTCGATACCGAATCCCTCTAGGCCGACATAGTGCCGCTCGCGGCTGGTCAGCAGTTTGATCGAGCTGACGCCGAGATCTTTCAGGATTTGTGCGCCGAGGCCGATTTCCAGCCATTCGCTATCGCGCGCCTGGGCCTCGGCGTGGGTCTCGTGGCCCGTCTGCCGGGATTTGCGGCCATTATCGAAATGGCCGACACCCACCGAACCTTCCCGCAGATAGACAATGATGCCGCGGCCCTCATCGGCAATCTTCTTCATATAGAAGTCCACCGGACGGCGCTTGCCGAACAGGTCTTCAGCGACGTTTTCCGGATGCAGGCGCACCGGAATGTCGATGCCGTCGCGGATATCGCCGAAGACAACGGCGAGGTGCTGCATCGGATCCCAGGGCAGTGAATAGGTATGTGCGCGCGCCTTGCCGAAGGGCGTCTCGATATCGAAGCTGCCGCCGAGTTCGATGAGTGTTTCCTTGCGCTGGCGATAGGCGATGAGGTCGGCGACGGAGATGAGCTTCAGCCCGTTCTGCTCGGCGAATTCCACCACCTGCTGGCCGCGCGTCACGGTGCCGTCGTCATTGACGAGCTCGCTGATGACGCCGATCGGCGGCAGGCCGGCGAGCCTGCAGAGATCGACGGCGGCCTCCGTATGGCCCGAACGCATCAGCACGCCGCCCTCGCGGGAGACCAGTGGGAAAATGTGGCCGGGACGGAGGAAATCGGTCGGGCCGACATTCGGATTGGCGAGATTGCGCACCGTTAGCGTGCGGTCGTCGGCGGAAATGCCCGTGGTCGTGCTGTGCTTGAAGTCGACCGAAACGGTAAATGCAGTCGTATGTGCCGAATCGTTTTCCGCCACCATGGCATTGAGGTTCAGGCGTTTGGCTTCCTCGCGCGGCATCGGCGTGCAGACGATTCCAGACGTGTGGCGGACAATGAAGGCCATCTTCTCGGGCGTGCAATGGACGGCGGCAACGATCAGGTCGCCTTCGTTCTCCCGGTCGTTATCGTCCATGACGACGACGATCTCGCCTGCCTCGAAGGCTCGAATGGCTTCCACGACACGCTTCTGGTCATAAGGCATGAAGACGTCCTTACTTCAGCCGGCCGGTCTGGCCGCGGTCCCTAACGTAGTGATCGGCGATCGCGCAGGCAACCATCGCCTCGCCGATGGGCACGGCGCGAATGCCGACACAAGGGTCATGGCGGCCCTTGGTGCGCACATCGACGTTGTTGCCGTCGGCGTCGATCGATCGGCGTTCGGTGAGGATCGATGAGGTTGGCTTGATGGCGAAGCGGGCGATGACAGGCTCGCCGGTGGAAATGCCGCCGAGAATGCCGCCGGCGTGATTGGACAGGAAAATACGGTTGCCATCATTGCCCATGCGCATTTCGTCGGCATTTTCCTCGCCGGTCATTTCGGCGGCAGCAAAGCCATTGCCGATCTCGACGCCCTTGACGGCATTGATCGACATCAGCAGCGAGGCGATATCCTGATCGAGCTTGCCGTAGATCGGTGCACCGAGCCCGGCGGGTACCCCCTCGGCAACGACTTCGACGACGGCGCCGATCGAAGAGCCGGCCTTGCGGATGCTGTCGAGATACTCCTCCCAGACCGGCACGATCTCCGGATCCGGCGAGAAGAACGGGTTTTGATCGACCTGAGCCCAGTCCCAATTGGCGCGATTGATCTTGTGCTTGCCGATCTGCACCAGCGCGCCGCGCACGGTGACGCCGGGCACGACGAGGCGGGCAATACCGCCGGCGGCGACACGCGCCGCGGTCTCGCGGGCCGACGAACGGCCGCCACCGCGATAGTCGCGAATGCCGTATTTGACATCATAGGTATAGTCGGCATGGCCAGGGCGATAACGCCGCGCGATCTCGCCGTAATCCTTGGAACGCTGGTCGGTGTTTTCGATCAGCATCGAGATCGGCGTGCCTGTCGATATCATCGTCTCGCCGTCTTCATCCAGCATCACGCCGGACAGCACCTTGACGAGATCGTCTTCGCGGCGCTGCGTGACGAAGCGCGACTGACCGGGCTTGCGCTTGTCGAGCCAGACCTGAATGTCCTGAAGCTTGAAACGCAGCCCCGGAGGGCAGCCGTCGACGACGCAGCCGAGTGCCGGCCCGTGGCTTTCGCCCCAGGTGGTGACGCGGAAGAGATGACCGAATGTATTGTGCGACATGGGAAACGACCGGATTGCTGCGGCCCGGCGGCGGCCGCGCCTTTATCTCTTGGAATTGCGGCACACTCATAGGCCAAAAAGCTGCCGAGGCAAATCTTTCTTTCCGGGATGAGTCCGCACATCCCGGGCCTGCCACCATCCATATGGTAAACGAAGATTAATTCATGCTGTGGATCGTGAAAACACATTCATCAATTGGGCGGCGAAAGCCATTGTTGCGGGCAACTTCCGCCATATTCAAAGCGTTACCTGAGGCCAATCAAATTTAGCACCGATATTGAGATTAAAGGGTACTCCCGATGCGCTTCTTTGTTGCGACCCTTCTGGCCACGGCAAGTCTTCTCGCTCCCGTCGCCGGTTTTGCCGAAAGCGCTGACGTCGAGGCGACGATCAAGAAGGTCGACGAGAAGAATTTCAGCATTACGCTGGACGACGGCAAGAGTTATCAAGCACCGCAGGACTTCGATTTCACCGGCCTGAAAGCCGGCGTCAAAGTCGTCGTCTTCTATACCGAGGTCGATGGCAAGCGCGTCATCAACGATCTCGACATCGTACAGTAGGGATCGAAAAATATCAGCTTGGCTGGCGGCTTTCAGATCCAGCCAATGATGTTTGTCTCCGGATCGACTTTCAAGATGCGATCCTGCGGAATTTCCGCGTCAGCGGCATCCTCTTTCGAGATATCGGCGATTAACCGGAACAGTGAGCGGATAACGCCGCCATGGGTGACGCAGACGGTCGGCCGATCGACCGAAGTCAGCCAGGAGCCGACACGCCAGGAGAGGATTTCATAGCTCTCCGCATCCTCTCCGGGCGGGATGAAGTCCCACTTGCCGGCATTGCGCTCGGCGAGGCGTTCGGCCTGGGTCGCCTTCAATTCCTTGAGGGTGAAGCCTTCCCAGGCGCCGAAGGAAACTTCGACCAGCCGCTCGTCGGTGCGATAATCTTTCGGTGGCAGGCCCATGGCTTCGCGCGCGATCTCCATCGTCTCGCGGGTGCGCCTGAGCGGGCTTGCGACAAAGTCAAAAGGCTGGTTTTCGAAAGCGAGGATTTCAGCGAGCTCAACACCGTTCTGCCGCGCTTGCGCGCGGCCGATGGCGTTGAGATCGATATCTTTCTGTCCCTGCAGCCGGCGCTCGGCATTCCAGTCCGTCTGACCGTGGCGTATCACATAGAGAGGCGGCACGGTTCAGGCTTCCTGTTGATCAATCCTTGACGACGGCGATGTCGGGCGCATCCACTGCCTTCATGCCGATGGCGTGATAGCCCGAATCGACGTGGTGCACTTCGCCGGTGACCGCCGTGGAAAGATCGGAGAGGAGATAAAGCGCGGAGCTGCCGACTTCGTCGATCGAAACCGTGCGCTTCAGCGGCGCGTTATATTCGTTCCATTTCAGGATGTAGCGGAAGTCGCCGATTCCTGCGGCGGCGAGCGTCTTGATCGGGCCGGCGGAAATCGCGTTAACGCGAATGCCGCGACCGCCGAGATCAACGGCGAGGTAACGCACGCTGGCTTCGAGGGCAGCCTTGGCAACGCCCATGACGTTATAATTCGGCATGACCTTTTCTGCGCCATAATAGGTCAGCGTGATGATCGAACCGCCATCATTCATGATGCGCTCGGCGCGCTGGGCAACCGCGATCAGCGAGTAGACGGAGATGTCCATCGTGCGCGCAAAATTATCGCGGCTGGTGTCGACATAACGTCCGGTCAGCTCATCCTTGTCGGAGAAGGCGATGGCATGCACGACGAAATCGATCTTGCCCCATTTCGCTTCCAGCGTATCGATGACCGCATCGATCGTTGCCAGTTCCGTAACATCGCAATGGCCGGCCATGAAGGCGCCGAGTTCCTGGGCGAGCGGCTCGACGCGCTTCTTCAAAGCGTCGCCCTGCCACGTCAACGCGATTTCGGCACCGGCTTCCGAACAGGCCTTGGCAATACCCCACGCTATGGAACGGTTGTTTGCAACGCCGAGGATGACGCCGCGCTTGCCTGCCATGAGGCCAGTGGCTTGAGCCATATTCTGCTCCCTTGAACTTTCGAATGATCCTGCCTATGGCATAGGCCGATCCCCTGTTCAAGCATCGGAAAGATCATCAACTGTTAGGGATCGTAACAAAGGGTGCGGTTGTCACTGAAATTTCACAGAAAAAGCCCCTCGCGCATACTGCGCATCAAATCGGTGACTTTGTCATCCGGTTTTTCCCACAGCATCAAGCGCAATTCCACCACGAGATTGCCTTTTCCGCCATGCCCATCCGGCAGTCCCTGATCCGAGATTCGGATGACCTGATCCGAACCGGACCAGGGCGGGACTATCAGCTTGACCGGACCGTTCAGTCCCTCGACGGTTGTTTCATAACCGAGCACCGCATTTTCGATGGTCACGGGAAGTGTCGTATGGACGTCGAGGCCGTTAAGGGTGAAGCGGCTGTCGGTGGAGAGATGGATGGTGATCGCGACATCGCCGCGCAGCATGCCCGGCAATTTCAGCCCTTGGCCCTTCAGATGCACGACCTGGCCGTTGCTGATATCCGTCGTCGCCTGAAAGCGCGCCTCGCGTCCGTCTGAAAGCGGGACGGTGATCCAGTTCCCCTTCAGCATGTCGTCGAGGGTGACGGTTGCTTCGGCAGCGATCTCGGGCGTCTTCTCCGGCGCCTTATCCTGAGTGCCGCCGCCTGTAATGCGGCGCACGAGCGAGCCTAAAATGCCAAAGCGCGAGCGAAAGACGGTCGAGCCGGTCCCCGTCGCAAGCTGCTCCTCTTCGGCAAGGGTCTCTTCGGTCTCGACGCTGTTTTGTTCGCGCTGCTTTTCCGTCTCCGCGGCACCGGCGCTGGTCTCGGCCTGGTGCGGAGCAGCGCGTGCGGCCTTGGCGCCGAAGATGCGCTCGACCATATCCTCGGGCGACTCGCTCCCGGCGGCCTGTGGGTTGGCGGCGGTGGCAGCCTTCTGCGCCTTCTGAGCATTGGCGCGGGCAAGCTCTTCCATAATCTTTTCGGCGTTGGCGCGCGCAGCCTTGGCACGCTCCGCGGCTTCGCGGGCTGCCTGACGCTGCTGCATGATGGTCTGCTCTGCGCTTTGGCCCTTCGCTTCGGCCATGCGCGCCACCTGGTCGTAGCGGCTGCGCTTCTGCGGGTCCTTCAGCGTTTCATAGGCGCGGCCGATCTCGGCAAAGCGCTCCGTTGCCGTGGGATCGCCGATATTATGGTCGGGATGCACGGCCTTGGCGAGGTTGCGCCAAGCCGCCTTGATTTCATCCGCCCCAGCATCCCTCTTTACGCCAAGCACCTTGTAAGGATCGCGCATCATCGTAACCACCGTTTTGAAGGTGTGCCCGGCCTCGTTGTGGCACCCCAAAAGAAGAAAACCATATGGATCGCGCCGCATCTCTCGCCCCCAAGAAGCGAAAAAGATTGACGCGTATATGGTGTGACCTTGCGGGAGCAGTTGCTAATCAGTTGTTACGCGGGGCTGGACGCGACCGGTCGACCTGCGGCAATGGTTAGCCATTCGCTAAGCTCGGATGCGGGATATCGTCCGGAATACCACGCCTGCTCAGACCGGCCGCAGGGTTCCGCCAGGATTTGCCTTGACAATAAGTATAGACAAATCGTTTCATGATAAGGCGAGCATAGCAACAAGCGGAAGGGTCAGGATTCCATGCAGGAAATTTGGATCGACTATCTGAACGCCATCGATGCCAAGGCGCTGGCGCTGACCAACGACGAAATCCTCGATGCCGTCAGCGAGGCGCTGGACGCACAGGGACGTGGCGAAACGGTGATCGAACCGCGCGTGCATCTCGTGCCCGAAAGCTCCGACAAGGGCCATTTCAACGTGCTCCGCGGCTATGTGAAGCCACTCGATTATGCGGGTGTCAAAGTGGTCGGCGATTTCGTCGACAACTACAAACAAGGCCTTCCGTCTGAAATGGCGGTGCTCAATCTTTTCGACCCGCGCACCGGCATGCCGAAGGCGATCATCGACGCCACGGCGATCACCGATATGCGCACCGGCGCGGTCACCGCCATCGGTGCTCGCCATCTCGCCCGCAGGGATAGCAAGGTGCTCGGCCATATCGGCGCTCGCGGCACTTCCTACTGGAATGTCCGCCTTCTCGACCATCTCTTCGATTTCGAGGAAATCCGCGTCCACTCCCGCCGCCCGGAAAGCCGCGACGCCTTCGCGGCCCGATTGGAAAAGGATCTCGGCAAGAAGATCGTCGTCACCGACAATTGGGAGGATTGCCTGAAGGACGCCGACATCATGGTCGAGGCCAGCCGTCTGCCGGAGCCGACACCGCTCTTCAAGACCGCCTGGGTCAAGAAGGGCGCCTTCGTGGTTCCCTATGGCACGATGACCGCGCTGGAATTCGATCTGACCGACATTATGGATAAGGTCGTCGTCGACGATTGGGGCCAGTGCGGCCCCGGTCGTCCCTATGGCGCATTGCGCCGGCATGTCGACGAGGGCAAGGTGACGGCGGAGACGCTGCATGCCGAAATCGGCCAGATCGTCTGTGGTGCGCGGCCTGGCCGCGAAAGCGACGACGAGACCATTCTCTTCTGGCATCGCGGCCTCAGCACAACCGACGTCGCGCTTGGGGCTGCCATGGTCGGCAAGGCGAAGCGGATGAATATCGGCCAGCGCCTGCGCTTCGCCTGAAAACGGACGGTCTGAGAAACGGACAGACGGATGGGTGCTGACATCAAAAGCGTTGTCTTCGATGCCTCCGGCGCGGATGTCGACAAAATCTGCGCCATTGCCCGCAACAGCGCCGAGGTCATGATCGGTGCCGATGCGCTGGCGGGCATTGAAGCCGCCTATGCCTGTCTCACCCGCCATGCCGGCGAGGGCAAGGCGATCTATGGGGTCAGCACTGGCTTAGGCGCGGCTGTCGATACGCGCCTCGATCCCACGAAGGATTCCGGACAGCACCGTATTCCGCGCCCCCGCGCCGTTGGCGTCGGGCGCTTTGCCGAAGCGGACGAGGTCCGCGCCATGATGGCGGCGCGCTTGGCCCGCTTCTGCCGCGGCTATTCGGGTGTGTCGCCGGAGGTGGCGCAAGCGCTTGCCGGCATGCTCAATCGCGCCGTTTATCCGAAGGTGCCGATGACCGGCTCGATCGGCGAGGCTGATCTTCCGCCGCTTGCGCACATCGCCCTTGTATTGGTCGGGGAAGGGAGAGCCATTCTGCCGGACGGCCGTGAGGTCTCCGGCGCCGATGCCTTGGCCGTTGCCGGGCTGGCGCAGCCGCCCTTCGGCATCAAGGATGGACTGTCGCTGATCTCGTCCAACGCGGCTTCCGTCGGTCTTGCCTGCCTGCTGCTGCAGGATATCAGGCGCATTTTCGACGCACATGTCGGTGCGGCGGCGCTGTCCTATGAAGGGTTTCGCGCCAGCCTCGATCCGCTGGATCCGCTGGCAATCCGCCTGCGGCCCGGTCCTGGCCAGGGCGACGTCGCGGCAGCGGTCTGCTCGCTGCTCGAAGGGGGCGATCTGACGAAACTAGGGGCCGCACGGCGTCTTCAGGATCCGCTCAGCCTTCGTTGTGTGCCATCCGTGTCCGGCGCCGCATTGAATGCGCTAAGAGCGGCGTGGTCGGCGGTCGAGCTGGAGCTGCGCTCCAGTGACGACAACCCGTCGGTTCTGGCCGCTGAAGATATCGTGCTGCCGACGGGCAATTTCGACCCGACCCATATGGTGCTGGCCTTCGATACGTTGGGACTGGCGCTCGCCCGTCTCGCCGCCATGATAGCCGAGCGGATTATGAAACTGCTGTCGCCGGGGTTTTCCGATCTGCCGCGCTTCCTCGCCCCTGAAGGTGCCGGCGCCAACGGTTTTGGCGCGTTGCAAAAGACCGTTGCGGCACTGACGGCGGAGATCGGCCATATGGCGATGCCCATGCCCTTTGCAGTGACGCCGGTTGCTGATCGCGTCGAGGACTATGCGTCGCTTGCCATGTCGGTGATCGACAAGACCGGCCGGTTGGCGGAGAAGCTGCGGTATCTGACCACGATCGAACTCATCGTAGCCGCCCGCGCCATCGATCTGCGCGGCGCAATAAAGTTGGGTGAAGGAACCGAAGCGCTGTTTACCACCGTCCGGTCCATCGTGCCGCCCCTTGAGGTGGATCGTTCGCCCAGCAACGATATCTACGCGCTCGCCGATCGCATTGCTGCAGGCACGCTGATCGGCCCGCTTTTGACCATGACGTAAGGGAGGCTGTTAGCCGGCTTGCTGGAAACTCAGCAATTGCCATTCGCCTTGGCCGACAAGGCAGGTCTTTCCGAAGAAATTGGCGATGCCCTCATAGGAGTGACGGGTGGTGCGGAACTGGCGGCAGACCTGTCCCGAGGCGTTGTTTTCGACGATGGTGTCAATGACGCCGGCACTGCCTGTCGAGGCGTTCGCCCAAGGAACGGGCTGTCCATTCAGCTTGTTGAGATCCGCCGAAGTCACGGCATTGCGCACGGTGGTTTCGTCCGAAGCGCTGTCGGTCGTCACAGGACTGGTTGGAATAGTGCCGGTCGAAACGCTCCGATCCACCTTCACCGAACTCAGCGTGTCCATGCCGCCGCCGACGCAGCCGCCAAGGGAGAAAAGGGCGAGAATGGCAATCGCCATCGTCGCGCCTTTTGCAAGCTTGCGCTTTGTATGAACCGTCGACTTTGCTATGACTTCCACCCGAGTATCTTGGCCAGTGTTGGGGCTGGCGATTTTTAGGAAATGCGGAGAATTTGAGCTAATATGTCGGAAAACGAGTTAACAAGCGGTGACTTCACCGAACAGAACGAGCCTTTCGCGCTTTTCGCTGCCTGGCTGCGCGACGCTGAAGCCAATGAGCCGAACGATCCGAATGCGGTTGCCCTGGCAACGGTTGATAAGGATGGATTGCCAAATGTCCGCATGGTTCTTCTGAAAGGTTTCGATAGCCAGGGATTCGTATTCTATACAAATTTCGAGAGCCAGAAAGGCCAAGAAATACTTTCCCAAAAGAAAGCGGCCATGTGCTTCCATTGGAAATCGCTCCGCCGGCAGGTCAGGCTCCGCGGCCTGGTTGAAGTGGTCAGCGACAGGGAAGCCGACGACTATTTCAAGACCCGCGCCCGCGGCAGCCGCATCGGCGCCTGGGCGTCGAAGCAATCGCGTCCGCTCGAGGGGCGCTTTGCTCTGGAAAAGGCGGTTGCCGAATATACCGCCCGCTATGCCATCGGCGATATTCCGCGCCCTCCCTATTGGTCTGGCTTCCGCATCCGGCCGCTGTCGATCGAATTCTGGCACGATCGCCAGTTCCGCCTGCACGACCGCGTCGAGTTCCGCCGAGACGTTCCGGAGGGCGCCTGGGAAAAGGTGCGGATGTATCCGTAACGGACTATGCGGGTGCTGAAAGCACGTCGCGGATCTCGTTGCGCTTTAGCGCCCCATCAGCCGCATGGGGATGCCGGAGGCAAGCGCCGAGGCATATCGGGCCTTCTGGTAGTGCCCGTTCAACGACAGCCGCGGCAGATGGGTGAGGGCAGCGGCACTTGCCGCTCCGATCGTTCCGGGCCGGGTGGTGACGCCGACGGAAAAGCCGAGTTCCGCCGCAAGCCGGGCTTCGCGCGGAGAGACCGCATCGGCGGTGCCGTAGGGATAAGCGATGGCCACCGGCCGCCGGCCGATGATCTCAGCGACATAATCCGCCGACAACGCCATTTCCGCTGCCGCTTCCGCTTCCGGAAGGCGGGCGAGCGCCCGGTGGCTGACCGTATGGGCGCCGAGCGAAGCGAGGGGGTGGTGGCTAAGCTGTGTCAATTCCTGGCGGTCCATGATTGCTGAGCGCACGAGATCGAGCGGCTCCAGACCGTTCGTTCGGGCAAGCTCGTCGATCCTAGCGACGGCCTCCGTCTCGTCCTCGGCATGAACATAGGCGGCAAAGCGGGCAAAGACGGCTTGCCGTTGACCGGCTTTGCTAAGATCGAAGCTCTCCACACCAATCCCGAAATCGAACGTCAGGCGGTCCAGTTGGCCGAGCAGGTCTGCCAATGTTTCCCACCATATGCTATGCGTCCGCTCCGACAGGCCTTGGGTGACAAAGACCGTGAAGGGGACGTCATGGCGGGCAAAGACCGGCAGCGCATAATCGCGATTGTTGCGATTGCCGTCGTCGAGCGTGAAGACAGCAAAGGGTGGCTTGTTGCGATCACTTGCGATACGGTCCGGCAACGCATCGAGCGAGACGAAATCGTAACCGTCCCGTTTCAATCGGGTGATTGCGCGGTCAAGGAATTCGGGCGAAATTTCCAGATGGGCATTCGGGGCAAAGGTTCGGGGCGAGGGAGGACGGACATGATGCAGGGTGAAGATAGCGCCGAGGCCGGCGACGTCACGCATCAGGCCGAGATTTTTCAGAATTGCGGCGGTTTCCAGCCCGCCGGAGATCACAGCGCGCTTGAAACGGATGCAGATGCCCTGTTGCATGGGATAGACCCGGTTGACGAATGCCCATGCTGTAGCCCATCCGCCGTTAAGTCTTGCTGAATCTGCGCCATCTTTTCAATATGTTAACCGTTATTTTACCAGCAAAGGCAAAATAGGAATTCTCTCGAGGGTGTTGCCTCAATCTCGCACCGAAATCAGGCGTTTGTCGCAAATTCGTACAATGGGTTGATGCGGTGTATTGGCATTTGTTTCAGTTGGGGACGAATATGAAAAAACTTTTGATGGCCCTTTCTGCGGCCGTCTTGCTGTTGAGCGCACCTGTGGCGAGCTTTGCGGGCAGCGCCTATTTCATTATGGATGCGAAATCCGGCAAGGTCCTGGCTTCGGATAATGCCGATGATCTCAACCATCCGGCATCCCTGACGAAGATGATGACGCTGTATCTGACGTTCGAAGCGATCCATCGTGGCAGGGTCGGTTGGAACACCGCAATTCCGGTCTCGCGCAACGCCTCCGGCAAGAGCCCGACGAAGCTCGGCCTGAAGCCCGGCAGCACCATCACCGTCCGCGATGCCGTCAACGGCATGATCATCAAGTCCGCTAACGATGCCGCCACCGCCATGGGCGAAGCGCTGGGCGGCAGCGAAAGCGGCTTTGCCCGTATCATGACGCAGAAAGCACGCGAACTTGGCATGCGTCGCACCGTCTTCACCAATCCGTCGGGCTTGCCGAGCATGGAGCAGGTGACGACCGCGCGCGACATGTCGACGCTCGCCGTCGCACTCATCAACAACTATCCTCAGGAATATCGGCTGTTCTCGCAATCGAGCTTCAGCTATCGCGGCAGGAACATTCGTGGCCATAACAATCTGATGTATCGCTATGAAGGCATGGATGGCATCAAGACCGGCTATACCAATGCCTCAGGTTTTAACATCGTCAGCGCCGTGCGCCAGGGCAACCGCCGCGTCATCGGCGTGGTGATGGGCGGAGCGACTGCACGCGGCCGTGATGCTTTCATGGCTTCGCTTCTCAATCGTTATGTGCCTAAAGCGACCTCCGGTGCATCGTCGCGCCTCGTGGCAAGCGTCGGTGGGTCCAGGCAGGTTGAAGTTGCTTCGGCAGCGGATGATGTTGCCGTCGATGTGGACACGCAAACCACGGCCACGACGCGCAAACATGCCGAGTTCACCCCGGTTCCGACCCCGCTCGCCTATGCCGCCACGACGAATGTGACCGTGCCGGTGGATCGTCCGGTGGCGATGGATGAAATCCAGAATGCCGGCAAGCCGGCGACCGGCGGTTGGCAGGTGCAGATTGCGGCTACTCCGACTGCGCAGGCCGCCAAGGACCTGCTGTCCGAAGCTCAATCCAAGGCGGGTGGCGCGCTTGCCAACGCTTCGCCCTATACCGAAGCCGTCGGCAAGGGTAGCAACACGGTCTATCGCGCCCGGTTCGTCGGCTTTGGCAGCCGCGATGACGCCAATTCCGCCTGCGCTGCGCTGAAGCGCAAAGATTTCAATTGCATGCTGTTGCCGAACAAGGGCTGAGCGGAAGTCCAAGTTTTGAAACCGGTAAGACGGCGGGGCGCAAGCTCCGCCGTCTTGCTATTTACGGCAGAATCGGTCACTTCTGTTAGGAACATACAGGGAACGATATCTATGTTAACCGATCTGATCCAGCAGTTCGAAAAAGCGTCCGCCACCTATGCCGCCGCCAATGGATTGCAGCGCGACGCCGACTGGTTTGTTCTGAAATTGCTGGAGGAGATGGGCGAGCTTACCCAGGTCTGGAACAAGACGACTGGCCGGGGAAGACGCAAGGGCATGAGCGATGAGGAATTGGCGACGGCTCTGGCCGACGAAACCGCTGACGTGCTCGGCCATATCCTTCTCTTCACGCACCGCAACGGCCTCGATCTCGCGGCCGCCGTAGAGCGGAAATGGCGGTTCCGGCCGGAAGAAGGTAACGCTGCGTAGTCTGAACCGCTACGCCTTCGTCCCGCCGACCGTCACCTGGTCCATCCTCAGATGCGGCTGGCCGACGCCGACAGGGACCCATTGGCCGCCCTTACCGCAATTGCCGATCCCGGTATCAAGCTTCATGTCGTTGCCGATCATGGAGACGCGTTTCATCGCGTCCGGGCCGTTGCCGATCAGCATGGCGCCCTTGATCGGCGCGCCAATCTTGCCGTTTTCGATCAGGTAGGCTTCGGTGCAGCCGAAGACGAATTTACCGGAGGTGATGTCCACCTGGCCGCCACCGAAGGAGACGGCATAGATGCCCTTTTTCACCGAGGCGATGATCTCTTCCGGCGTCTTGTCGCCGCCGAGCATATAGGTGTTGGTCATGCGCGGCATCGGCGTGTGGGCATAACCTTGGCGGCGACCGTTGCCGGTTGCCTTCATGCCCATCAAGCGGGCATTCTGCCGGTCCTGCATGTAGCCGACCAGCTTGCCGTTTTCGATCAGGACATTGTAGGCCGATGGTGTGCCTTCGTCGTCGACCGTAATCGAGCCGCGGCGGTTTTCGATCGTGCCGTCATCGACGACGGTCACGCCGAGAGCGGCGACCATCTGACCCAGCAGCCCGGCGAAGGCCGAGGTCTTCTTGCGGTTGAAATCGCCCTCCAGCCCGTGGCCGACGGCTTCGTGCAGCATGACACCGGGCCAGCCGGAGCCGAGAACGACGTCCATGGTGCCTGCCGGCGCATCGATCGCCTCTAGATTGACCAGCGCCTGGCGCAAGGCTTCGTCGGCGCCGCGGCGCCAATTTTCCTGTGTAACGAAATCGCCGAAGCCGACGCGGCCGCCAGTGCCGAACGAACCGGATTCCTGCCGATCGCCTTCACCGACCATCACCGAGATATTGATGCGCGTCATCGGTCTGATGTCCCGAACGCGATGGCCGTCGGCACGCAGAATATCGACCACCTGCCAGCTCGCCGCGATGGAGGCCGTCACCTGACGGACCTTGCCGTCCTTGTCGCGCAGATAGCTGTCGATCTCCTGCAAGAGCTTCGCCTTGTCCTCGAAGCTGGGGCTCCCGATCGGGTTCTCATCGCTATAGAGCACCTTGTTGGTGCGCTGAGGCGCGGCCGCATAGGAACCCGCATAGCCGCTGGTGACGGCGCGCACCGCATCGGCGGCGCGCTTCAGCGCCGCTTCGGAGAGATCGCCCGCATGCGCATAGCCCACCGCTTCGCCGGCGACGGCGCGCAGGCCGAAACCCTGCTCGGTGTTGAAGCTGCCGCCCTTCATGCGCCCGTTGTCGAAGGTCAGCGATTCCGCCTGGACATGCTCGACGAAAAGCTCGCCGTCGTCGGCGCCGGCAAGCGCCTCGGCGACGATGCCGCGCAGCTTGGTTTCGTCGGTATCGAACAAGGTAAGGAGATCGGTATTCATGGATCAGGTGCTCCGTTCAGAGCCGATGTAGGTTTCGGATGACGAGAGAGCAAGCCCTGTCGATTTACGGAAGCGCGTCGTAGCCTTCGGCAAAGCCCTTGAGATCGACGGGAATGCCAATGCCTTCCTCAGGCGACTGGAAGACGATGAAGGTGGCGGTTGCACCGCTGCGCAGCGTTTTCAGCAATTCGTCCTCAAGCACCACTTCGGCATAGCAGCCGTCCGAGAAGCAGCGCACGAAATAGGCGCGGCCGATATCCTTGCCGTCGACATTGAGGCCGAGCCCGTTCGGCAGCAGCACGCCAAGCGGCGCCAGCACGCGAAGGATCTTCGACTTGCGGTCGGCGGTCTTCAGCACAACCACCGAAAGGCCCACTTCCGGCCGGTCCTCGGCGATGACGTTCTGCATAAGCGCGCATTGTTCAGTCGATGCGCCGGCCGGCTTGTCGCAGACCACGGACCATGCGCCATGGCTCGAGCGCACCGTACCCGGCGGTTGTGGAACCTGATTGGTCGGAAGCTGTTGCGTATGCGCCGGCGGCTTTTGGCCCGGCTGCTGCGGTGGCTGGGTTTGCAGTTGCTGAGCCTGCGGCGCCGGTTGTGTTTGCTGTGCCTGCTGCGCCAGAACGGGTGCTGCGGCCGCGGCAGCGATGCTGGCGCTGACAAACCAAAGCCGGGCGAGGGAACGAAAACCCATGGAAACCTCTAGATTCGAATCAGTGCCGCTATTGTTGAAGCCCACGCCGGCAAATGAAAAGCCCCGCGTGCTGAATTCCAACCGACTGCGGCGGAAATACGACCTCTATCCCATTTTGCCCCGGCAATGCGATGGACCCGCATGCAATTTTTCGTATGATGATGAAATGCTTGCCATGTTTCGGCGGGCCGGGGGGTATACTTCGCGCAAAAATGCCGCACGGACAACTGTTGTGAGTTGTTGCGGAGTGCTCCAAACTGTGGTTTGAAGCGCAATGGACTGTAGGGATACTGCGTTTGAGATTGATCTGGGATCAAACGCTGGAGGGAGAGACATCGTGATTAAGAGGGCTTACGCAGCTCTGGCGGCTATCGCCTGTCTGCTTTTTGCGACCGGCAGCTATGCCGAT
Source organism: Rhizobium sp. BR 362 (assembly GCF_036528765.1). Lineage (NCBI taxonomy): Bacteria > Pseudomonadati > Pseudomonadota > Alphaproteobacteria > Hyphomicrobiales > Rhizobiaceae > Rhizobium > Rhizobium sp. BR 362. The sequence goes on from NZ_JARWGH010000003.1 coordinate 167,634, forward strand.
CAGCCAAGACCATGGGAAACCGGCCTGCAAGAGGCAGCAACCGGCAACATGCATCAAATACGTTGGTTCGAAGCATACACGCTTTGGTTTATCGTTCCCATCACGCTGCTGGTGCTCGTCCTTTTGATCGTCGTCATGGTCAAGTTCCGGGTATCGCGGAATCCAGTGCCCTCCAGAACGAGCCATAATACGCTGATCGAGGTCATCTGGACCGTCGGGCCGGTTCTCGTTCTTCTGTTCCTGGCTGTTCCGTCCTTCGATCTTCTGACCACGCAGCTCACCTTCCCGCAAAATCCTGACGTTACCGTCAAGGTGACAGCCACGCAGTGGCAGTGGAACTACGAATATGAAAACAGCGGAAACACGCCGCTGGCCTTCGATTCCTTCCTACTGAAGGATCAGGACCGCGCCGCCGCCGGCAAGGAAGACAGGTCGAAATATCCGCGGCTTCTCGCCGTCGACAACGAGCTGGTGCTGCCCGTCGGCAAGGTCGTCCGCGTCCTTGTCACCGCCGCACCGACCGATGTCATCCATTCCTTCGCGATGCCGTCCTTCGGCATCAAGATCGACGCCGTTCCCGGTCGTTTGAACGAAACCTGGTTCAAGGCCGACAATGAGGGCCTGTACTACGGCCAGTGTTCCGAGCTCTGCGGCAAGGATCATGCATTCATGCCGATCGCCATCCGCGTCGTCTCTCAGGATCAATACCAGCAGTGGCTGACCACCGCCGCCGGCGACCTGAGCAAGGCAAACAAGGCCCTGATGGCCGCCGTCGATCAGCCGGCTACCGTCAACGTCGCTGAAAACACGGCTGAGTAAGAGGGATAGGGATAATGGCTGGATCTACGGCACACGACGATCATTCGCACGCTCTTCATGACGCTCACGCGCATGACGACCATCACGCTCATAAGCCCAGTTTCGCGGACCGTTGGCTCTTCTCGACGAACCACAAGGACATCGGCACCCTCTATCTGATCTTTGCGATCTTTGCCGGTATCATCGGTTTCCTGCTGTCCGTGGCGATCCGCATGGAATTGCAGGAGCCCGGTATCCAGATCTTCAGCGGTCTGGCCTCCATGGTCTATGGCTATTCGGGCGACGCCTCCATCGATGGCGGCAAGCAGATGTACAACGTCTTCGTCACCGCCCATGCGTTGATCATGATCTTCTTCATGGTCATGCCGGCGATGATCGGCGGCTTCGCCAACTGGATGGTGCCGATCATGATCGGCGCGCCGGACATGGCTTTCCCGCGTCTGAACAACATTTCCTTCTGGCTGATCGTTCCCGCCTTCCTGCTGCTGATCCTCTCGATGTTCGTCGAAGGTCCGGCTGGCGCCTATGGCGCGGGTGGTGGCTGGACGATGTATCCGCCGCTATCGGGCCTTGTCGGCCATCCTGGCCCGGCGGTCGACCTGGCGATTTTCGCGTTGCATATCGCCGGCGCTTCGTCGATCCTCGGCGCGATCAACTTCATTACCACCATCCTCAACATGCGCGCCCCGGGCATGACGCTGCACAAGATGCCGCTGTTTGCCTGGTCGGTGCTGATCACCGCCTTCCTGCTGCTCCTGTCGCTGCCGGTTCTCGCCGGTGCCATCACCATGGTGCTGACCGACCGCAACTTCGGCACGACCTTCTTTGCGCCGGAAGGCGGCGGTGACCCGATCCTTTACCAGCATCTGTTCTGGTTCTTCGGTCACCCGGAAGTCTACATCCTGATCCTGCCGGGCTTCGGCATGATCAGCCACATCATCTCGACCTTCTCGCGCAAGCCGATCTTCGGCTATCTCGGCATGGCCTACGCCATGGTCGCGATCGGCGCCGTCGGCTTCGTCGTCTGGGCCCACCACATGTACACGGTCGGCCTGTCGCTTGACACGCAGCGTTACTTCGTCTTCGCGACGATGGTCATCGCCGTTCCGACCGGCGTGAAGATCTTCTCCTGGATCGCGACGATGTGGGGCGGCTCGATCGAGTTCCGCACGCCGATGATCTGGGCGATCGGCTTCATCTTCCTGTTCACGGTGGGCGGCGTTACCGGCGTGCAACTCGCCAATGCCGGTCTCGACCGCGTATGGCAGGACACCTATTACGTCGTCGCGCACTTCCATTATGTGCTGTCGCTCGGCGCCGTCTTCGCCATCTTCGCTGCCTGGTACTACTGGTTCCCGAAGATGACCGGCTACATGTACAGCGAGAAGATCGGAAACTGGCATTTCTGGATCACCTTCATCGGCGTCAACATGATATTCTTCCCGCAGCACTTCCTCGGTCGTGCCGGCATGCCGCGCCGTTACATCGACTATCCGGACGCCTTTGCTGGCTGGAATTTCGTCTCCTCGATCGGCTCCTATGTTGCAGCCGTCGGCCTCTGCTTCTTCTTCTGGGGCGTGATCGATGCTTTCGCGAAGAAGCGCATTGCCGGCAACAATCCCTGGGGCGAGGGTGCGACCACTCTGGAATGGCAGCTTCCTTCGCCGCCGCCGTACCATCAGTGGGAAGAGCTGCCGCGCATCAAGTAGCTTATTTCCGGACGCCGTGATAAACGGCGTCCGGCTTAACGGACATTGGATGAAAGAATGACGGTCATCGACAATCACGAAGTGCTCGCGAAGAAAGGCGAAACGGGCCTGTCGGAAGCGAGTGCGCGCGATTATTTCGAGCTTTTGAAGCCGCGGGTCATGTCGCTGGTCGTCTTCACCGCCTTTGCCGGCCTTGTGCTGGCGCCGGGCCACATCAACCCGGTTCTTGGCGTGATCGCCATTCTCTGTATTGCTGTCGGCGCCGGTGCGTCCGGTGCGCTGAATATGTGGTACGACGCCGATATCGACGCGGTCATGAGCCGCACGGCACGCCGTCCGATCCCCGCCGGCCGCGTTACGCCTTCCGAGGCCCTTGCCTTCGGCTTGGTTCTCTCCGGCTTCTCGGTGACGATCCTCGGTCTCGCCGTCAACTGGCTTTCAGCCGCAATCCTCGCCTTCACCATTTTCTTCTATGCCGTCATCTACACGATGTGGCTGAAGCGGTCGACGCCACAGAACATCGTCATCGGCGGCGCTGCCGGCGCTTTTCCGCCGGTCATCGGCTGGGCTTGTGTCACGGATAGCGTGACGATCGAGAGCATCGTGCTCTTCCTGATCATCTTCCTCTGGACGCCGGCCCATTTCTGGGCGCTGGCGCTGTTCAAGATGCGCGACTACGAAGCCGTTGGCGTACCCATGCTGCCGAATGTCGCTGGCGTGCCGACCACCAAGAACCAGATCATTGCCTATGCCGTATTGACGGCAGTCGTTGGCGTCGTGCCGGCATTCATGGGCCTTGCAAGCTTCGGCTATGGTGTTGTCGCCGCCGTGCTTGGTGCGGTCTTCATATACTGTTCCATCGCCGTCCGGCGCATGCCGGATGGCGATGTCAAGATGATCCCGGCGAAGAAACTCTTCGGCTTCTCGATCTTCTATCTCTTTGCAATCTTTTCAGCATTGCTGATCGACCGACTTGTTGCGGTGCTGACATCTGGCGGTGCGGGAGGCTGGCTGTGATCGAACTCGTCAAGCTCACGGAAGCGCAAAAGAAATCGCGGCGAGGGCGCAACATCGCGCTTGGTTTGGTGCTCGCCGGCCTGGTGATCCTGTTCTATGCGATCACCATCATCAAGGTCGGCACCGGACACGTTTGAGGAGGCGTGATGGAGGAGGGGACAACGAACAAGGCAAGACGTGCCGGCCGCAACAACGGCCTGGTCGTTGCCATGTGCCTGAGCTTCGTGGTCGGCATGGGCGCGATGTGCGCCGCTGCCGTGCCGCTCTATCGCATCTTCTGCGAGGTGACCGGCTTCAACGGCACGACGCGGCGGGTCGATCAGGCCTCCAGCGTCATTCTCGATAAGTCGATCAAGGTCTCCTTCGACGCCAATGTTGCCCCGGGCGTGCCTTGGGATTTCAAGCCGATGCAGAAGGAAGTCGACCCGAAGATCGGCGAAACGGTCGAAATCAAGTTCCTGGTCGAGAACAAGTCCGACCAGCCGACACGCGGGCAGGCTATTTTCAATGTCTCGCCGGTGGAAGCGGGCGCCTATTTCAACAAGGTGCAGTGCTTCTGCTTCAACGAGACCGATCTGGCACCGGGAGAAAAGCGCGAGATGCCGGTGGTTTTCTACGTCGATCCTGAGATCACCAAGGCCGAAGAAACCAAGACGATCACGGCGCTGACACTGTCTTACACCTTCTATCCGCGCGACGGCGCGAAGCCTGTGGCTTCCAACGAGGGCGCGGCGAAGGTGGTGGAAAAGAAACTTTGATGGAGAGTGCTTTCGGCTCAGCCGGAGGCGATATGGGAAAAGTCATTCGGGGAATTGCTGACATGGCAGAGGCGCATACGAAGAAACACGATTACCACATCATCGACCCCAGCCCGTGGCCGATCACAGCGGCCTTCGGAGCCTTTGTCATCACCTTTGGCGGCGTCTGCTTCATGCGCTACCTGAACGGTGGCGCCGTGCATCTGTTCGGCCTGAATTGGGCGCAGCCATGGCTGTTCTTCATCGGTTTGGCCGTGATCCTCTATGTCATGTACGGCTGGTGGTCGGATACGGTGAAGGAAGCGCATGAGGGTGCGCATACCCGCGTCGTCTCGCTGCACCTGCGCTACGGCATGATCATGTTCATCGCCTCCGAGGTGATGTTCTTCGTCGCCTGGTTCTGGGCCTATTTCGACGTCAGCCTCTTCCCCAACGAGGCGATACAGGCTTCGCGAACGGCCTTCCTCGGCGGCCAATTCCCGCCCAAAGGCATCGAAGTCCTCAATCCCTGGCATTTGCCGATCTACAACACCATCATCCTGCTGCTCTCGGGCACGACCGTCACCTGGGCGCATCACGCGCTGCTGCACAACGATCGTAGGGGCCTGATACAGGGGTTGGTTCTGACCGTGCTTCTGGGGGCGCTGTTCTCCTGCGTGCAGGCCTATGAATATGCGCATGCCCCCTTTGAGTTCAGAAACTCGATCTACGGCGCGACCTTCTTCATGGCGACCGGCTTCCACGGTTTCCACGTGCTGATCGGGACGATCTTCCTGCTGGTCTGCCTCATTCGCGCGATCGGCGGCGATTTCACGCCGAGACAGCATTTCGGTTTCGAAGCGGCCGCCTGGTATTGGCACTTCGTCGACGTCGTCTGGCTGTTCCTCTTCTTCTGCATCTATATCTGGGGAAGCTGGGGCGCGCCGGTCGCAGCCGGCTAAGCGGCGGACAACGAATGATCAAAGGCGGGTGCCTCGGCGCCCGCCTTTTTCATTGCGAGAGGGGCCTCTCAAGCGCCCGCCGCAAGCCGCTCGAATGCCGTTGGATGCGGAGCGCCCCGATCCATGAGCTGCCTTATCTCGTCGGCGCAGGTTTGCGGAGTTTTGACCGAGGTATCGACCTCGAGATCATAGATGCCGGGCTGATGCACCTCCGCCTGCCATGCTGATATCGGCGCGGGAATCGGGGCATCGGCGGAAACGCCGACGTATTCATTGCGCCTTTCGGCACCTTCCGCCAAACGCCGCTGCATGATGGTCTTGATCGGGCAGCGCACCCCGACGAAAAGAACGGGCAAGCCGGCAAGCTGTCGGGCGCAATCCGCCAAAATGCCAAGCGGCCTCGAATAGGCGTCATGATGGCCGAATTCGGCAACGACATTGAGTCCAAGACGGCTGTGGGCCGCAATCGAGGCATAGAGCGCTGAATAGAATGTCGGAATCAGCGGCTCCAGATCGGGCCGTTCGCCGCCCGGCCGAAGACCGATACCCGGCCGGTAACGCTGCGGTGTGATATGCCGCACATAGGCGTCGACGCCCAGGTTCATCCACGGGCCTTCGAAACTTGCCTGGATGGCCTCGACAATGCTCGATTTACCCGATCTCGGCGCGCCGTTCAGAATGATGATCTGCCCGGCCTTGGTGGCTGGATTGTTGTCCATACTTTCTTTCTATGGCCAGGATGACGATTTTCAAGCCAACTGGAGAAGGCGGCCGCGACATCATGCTGCGGGATCAGGTCCTTGTTTGCCTGCCGCGCGGCGGTCACCATGCTTTTGGATTGGACGGATGGCTGCGTCGCGGCTACTGATGATGGGACGAGATCCGGATGCTCGTCGTAAATGGCAATCAATCGAGATCAAACGTTGAGCCCAGAACAGGACAGACCTTCAGCTAACGGAACAGGCCAAACTGAAGGGGCAAATAGCGACAGCGCCCTTTTTCCTCCCGTCGATCCGTTCAAGGTCGGCATTCAGGGATGCTGCCCGCGTTGCGGTCACGGCAAGCTCTTCGATGGACTGTTGTCGCTGAAGCCGCGCTGCGCCGCCTGTGGTCTGGACTATGCCTTTGCCGACGCCGGCGATGGGCCGGCGGTCTTCGTCATCCTTATCGTCGGCTTCATCGTCATCGGCTCGGTGCTGTGGCTGCAGGTCAATTATGCGCCGCCGATCTGGGTGCATATCCTGCTGTTCGGTCCCTTGACCATCATCCTGTCGCTTCTGTCGCTCCGCTGGTGCAAAGGCATCCTGATCGCGCTGCAATACCGCAACAATGCCAGCGAAGGGCGCATTCACCGTGACTGAGACCGCCATGCCCGCTCGCCGCGCCAATCCTTTCTGGCAGGTCGGCAAGGCGCTGATCCTGCTTGCGGCGTTTTGCATTCTGTTGGCACTCGGCACCTGGCAGGTCGAACGGCTGCATTGGAAGGAAGGCTTGCTGGCCGACATTGCCGAACGCCAGGCCGCTGCTCCTGTGCCGCTGTCGACGATCGAGACGATGGCCGCATCCGGTGGCGATATCGAATATCGCATCGTCACCGCAACTGGTCGCTACCTCAACAACAAGGAACGGCATTTCTTCGCGACCTTCGGCGGCGCTTCCGGCTTCGATATTTATACGCCGCTGCAGCTTGCGGATGGCCGCTATCTCTTCGTCAACAGAGGCTTCGTGCCCTACGACGCCAAAGAGCCGGAAATGCGTATGCAGGGGCAATTGACGGACGAACAGACCGTTACCGGCCTTGCCCGCGGCAAGCTCGCCGGTCAGCTCTCGGGCATGCCGGACAATGATCTGGCTAAGAATATATTCTATTGGAAAGACCTGAACGCCATGGCTGACAGCGATGGGCTTCCAAGGGATAAAGTGCTGCCCTTCTTCGTCGATGCCGACAAGACACCCAATCCCGCCGGCTTGCCGATCGGCGGCGTTACCATCGTCGATCTGCCGAACAACCATCTGCAATATGCCGTGACCTGGTACGGCCTGGCGGCGGCGCTGGTTGCCATCGTCGCCATCTCCTGGTGGCGCAAACGTCATCCGGATGCACCCCGGCAATAGTTTGACGCAATAGAACAGCTTCATTTCGATGGAATATTCGGCTAGAGCATGATCCCAAAAAGTGCGCAGCGGTTTTTGGATAAGATCATGCGCACTAAATAGAGCAAACGGCGGGGCGAACCTATCTATAGCCTTGCCATCGTCCCGCATTCCGGAAGAGACATGAATATAGCGGTTTCCAAACCTGACCTGACCATCCGGCTCTGCGGCCCGCGCGGCTTTTGCGCCGGCGTCGATCGTGCCATTCAGATCGTCGTGCTGGCGCTGAAGGCCTATGGCGCGCCAGTCTATGTCCGCCATGAGATCGTGCATAATCGCTACGTCGTCGAAGGGCTGGAGGCCAAGGGCGCCGTCTTCGTCGAAGAGCTCAACGAGATCCCGGCGGAACACCGCGCCCAGCCCGTGGTCTTTTCCGCCCATGGTGTTCCAAAGTCCGTGCCGGCGGATGCCGACGCGCGCAATCTCTTCTATCTCGATGCCACCTGTCCGCTGGTCTCCAAAGTGCACAAGCAGGCCATGCGGCATAACCGCCTCGGCCGCCATGTCATCCTCATCGGCCATGCCGGCCACCCGGAAGTGATCGGCACCATGGGTCAGCTTCCGGAGGGTTCGGTGTCGTTGATCGAGACGGTGGAGGATGCCGACGCCTATCAGCCGGCCGACCCCGACAATCTCGGTTTCGTCACGCAGACGACGCTCTCGGTCGACGATACCGCCGGCGTCATCGCGCGGCTGCAGCAGCGTTTCCCGAATCTTACCGCGCCGGCCGCCGACTCGATCTGCTACGCTACGACCAATCGCCAGGAAGTGGTGAAGGAAGCCGCTCCCGGCTGCGATCTCTTCATCGTCGTCGGCGCACCGAATTCGTCCAATTCCAAGCGTCTCGTCGAAGTGGCGCTGAGAGCTGGTGCCAAGAAATCCGTGCTTGTCCAGCGCGCCTCGGAAATCGACTGGGACGATATCGGCGCTATCAAAACCGTCGGTCTCTCCGCTGGCGCATCTGCGCCCGAGGTCATCGTCAACGAGATCATCGAAGCCTTCCGCGCCCGCTACAATGCCGTGGTGGAGCTTGCCGAGACGGTGAAGGAAACCGAGAATTTCCTTGTCAATCGCGAGCTGCGCAATATCGAACTGACGACGGCCGACATGGCCTTCGTCAACGGAGATTGAAGGGCATCTCGTCTTCGAGGCTTTGCCGCTTGCGCTGACGCTGCATCGGCAGCACCTCGGGATGAGACATAGAGAGTTTCGTCCGGGCGCCAAAGATCAGCCCTCATGGTAAGGAGGCCCTGCTGAACCTGAGCGGGGCCGACTCGAACCACGAGGGCGGGTGGTTGCGGTGGCCCGGCGTGTATCAAACAGGGAATAATTCGTGGCCGTTTATACCGATATTACCGAAGACGATCTGAAGTGGTTCCTCACGGAATATGATGTCGGCACATTGCTCTCCTATAAGGGCATCGCCGAGGGCGTCGAAAACTCCAACTTCCTGCTGCATACGTCGCGCGAGCCGCTGATCCTGACGCTCTATGAGAAGCGCGTCGAAAAGGGCGACCTGCCGTTTTTTCTCGGCCTGATGCAGCATTTGGCAAGCCGCGGTCTTTCCTGCCCGCTGCCCCTGCCGCGCAAGGACGGAGCGCTGCTCGGCCATCTCTCCGGTCGCCCGGCGGCGCTGATCTCCTTTCTCGAAGGTATGTGGCTGCGCAAACCCGAGGCAAAACATTGCCGCGAAGTCGGCAAGGCGCTCGCCGCAATGCATGTCGCCGGCGAAGGCTTTGCCATCAAGCGGCCGAATGCGCTGTCGCTTGAAGGCTGGCAAGGGCTTTGGGAAAAATCCGAAGCGCGTGCCGACGAGGTCGAACCCGGCCTGCAGGACGAGATCCGCGGCGAGCTGGATTTCCTTAGGCGCCATTGGCCGAAGGATCTGCCCGATGGCGTCATCCATGCGGATCTGTTTCCCGACAACGTCTTTTTCCTCGGCGACGAGCTTTCCGGGCTGATCGACTTCTATTTCGCCTGCAACGATCTGCTTGCCTACGACGTTTCGATCTGCCTCAACGCTTGGTGCTTCGAGAAGGACGGCGCTTACAACATCACCAAGGGCATGGCGCTTCTGGAAGGCTATCAAAGCGTGCGTCCGCTGGATGCCGCCGAAATCGCCGCCCTGCCGACGCTGTCGCGCGGCTCGGCGCTACGCTTCTTCCTGACCCGCCTCTATGATTGGCTGACGACGCCAGCTGGCGCTCTGGTCACCAAAAAAGACCCGATCGAATATCTGCGCAAGCTGCGCTTCCATCGCCAGGTCGCCTCCAGCGCCGAATATGGGCTGAAGGCATGAAACATGTCGATATCTTTACCGACGGCGCTTGCTCCGGCAATCCCGGTCCCGGCGGCTGGGGGGCGGTGCTGCGTTATGGCGATGTCGAAAAGGAACTTTTCGGCGGCGAACAGGAAACGACCAACAACCGCATGGAACTGATGGCGGCGATCTCGGCGCTCGGTGCGCTGAAGACGCCCTGCGAAGTCGATCTCTATACCGACAGCGTCTACGTCAAGGACGGCATCTCCAAGTGGATTTTCGGCTGGAAGAAAAACGGCTGGAAGACTGCGGACAAGAAGCCTGTGAAGAATGCCGAGCTATGGCAAGCACTTGATGAAGCCTATAACCGTCACAAGGTGACGCTGCATTGGGTCAAGGGCCATGCCGGGCACCCGGAGAACGAGCGCGCCGACGAGCTGGCGCGCAGGGGCATGGAGCCGTTTAAGCGGCAGTAGGCATGGCGGTCGGCCAATATTGGATAGTTGCTTTGCGCCAAGGGCAGTGATCAGACTGTCATGCAATTGGATCAAGCAAAGTGCTTGTTGGTTAAGGATCACGTTTGCTAACGAATTCTTTGAAAGTAATTTGATGATTTATCTCCTGCGGCACGGCGAAACTGTATGGAATACACTTGGTCGGTTCCAGGGACAGAAGGACTCGCCGCTCACCAACTATGGCATTGAACAGGCCGATTTGGTCGCCGAACTTCTCTATCAGGAGCTTTCCGACGACTATCGCTCGTTCGACTTTCAGGTCAGCCCTCTCGGTAGGACTCTTGAGACAGCCGGCAGGCTCAAACGTGTACTACCGCTCTCGATCCGCGAGGATGCACGGCTTATGGAAGTGACGGTCGGTTCATGGGATGGAATGACCAAATTCGAAATCGACACCGAGTTTCCGGGTGCCCTTGATGGTTCAGACGCTTTTGATTGGTATTTCAGGTCGCCCGATGGCGAGACGTTTGACCATGCGTGTGATCGTGCGAAGGCGTGGATTTCCGACGTTCAACGCCCAACCGTAGCGCTGTCGCACGGCCTTTTTGGCAGGATAATCCGCGGTGTCTATGCGGGCCTCTCTGAACGTGAGATGCTGGAGCTACCTGTTCCACAGGACGGTTTTTATTGTCTTCGCGATGGCGATCTCAACCTGATCTACCGCAAAACTTCCGCCGTACAGGCCGCAAATTGACCGGTCCTTAATGGCCGGATTGGGCCGGTAGATGAACAAGCTCTCGGGTGGGGCATGCCAATTCTATTCATCGTATCGATTTGTCTATAGTTCCCCGCGAACGGAATTACTTGGTGGACCAGTCCATGACAGAGGCAAGCATCAATGGTTTGAGTCCACGGCAATTGCACGCCAAGGCCTGGGCTGACGAATACGAACTTATCGATCGGCAGCTCTCGCCGCTCGGTTTAAGAGCCATGAAAGAGTTGCATCTAGCTCGTGCCAATACCGTCATCGATGTTGGCTGCGGGACAGGGCAGACGATCTTACAGTTGGCGGAGCGGGTCGGTGAGAAAGGATTGATCTACGGCGTTGATATTGCAGAAGAGCTTCTGACTGTCGCCAATCAACGCACGAGCCATCTCAAGCGTGTTCAGCTTATCAACGCTGATGCCCAAGCTTTAGAGCTTCCCTCCCACAGTGCGGATGCGATTTTCTCTCGTTTCGGCGTGATGGCATTTGATGATCCAATCGTTGCCTTCTCGAATTTTCATCGCTTACTGAAACCTGATGGAAGGATCGCATTCTGCTGTTGGCGCGCTTTCAGCGATAACGAATTGGATAGGTTTCCATTACTTGCAGCGGGATTTCGATCGCCATCGGATGAAACGCCGTTCAGTTTTGCTGACGCTGACTACGTCCGCAACGTCCTTGCTTCTGCCGGATTCAAGGATATCGAGATCGCAGCCTACGACGAAGCGGTGACAAGCGGTGGCGTAGATGCAATGACGCGCGTCCTTCTAAGCGTTGGCCCGCTGGGAAAGATCGCCCGCGAAAACCCCGCCGCAAAGTTGGCGGCCGAACCTAAGCTGCGAGAAGGACTCATTAGCCTTGGCAATGGGCCGAGCGTAGCGTTGGCTGCCTCGGTATGGATAGTGTCAGCAGTGGCCTAGTCGGGCCGAGGAATTCCCCCAGCCCGCTATCTCGTAGAGGCCGCAATGGGCCAAAATCGGCCATGATAGGTGCTCACCAAAAAGCCCAAACATCGCAACACCGCATCTTGCCCCTCAGCCCTTTCCCTCTATGCTGCGCCAAAACACCCAGGGAGATGAATATGATCTTGCATTGCGTTTTCATGCGGCTCAAATCCGCCATGACACAGGACGAGAAGAAAACGCTTTTCGAATCCATCGCCGCCTTGCAGCAGGTCATCCCCGGCATTCTCGATATCAAATACGGGCCGAATGTCTCGCCGGAGGGGCTGCATGGCGGCTTCGTTGATGGCTTTGTGGTGACGTTCGAGAGCTCTGAAGTGCGCGATGCCTATCTTGTGCATCCCGAACACGTGGCTGTCGGTGAGCGCATCGTCTCCTCGACCGATGGCGGCCTTGCGGGTCTTTTGGTTTTCGATCTCAACCTTTAAAGGCGCAGGCATAGGTCTGCGGGCCTGGTCATATGGGCTGCCGGCGCATAACGACGCGAAGACTCATCTCGGAGCGCAAGCGAAAACCCATCGCCCTGTAAAGCGAGATGGCCGGTGTGTTCGCGGCATAGGCATGCAGGTAGACCGTTTCGTCCCGCGCGGAGATCTCGCCGGCAGCGAAGCGGAAGAGCAGGGTGCCAAGACCGCGTCCCTGAAAATCAGGATGGGTGCAGAGCCCGCTGAGCTCGGCAAAACCCGGCTGGCGCATGCGCTGGCCGGCCATGGCGACGAGGCGGCCATCGATCTTTACGCCCCAAAAGGTGCCAAGGCTCTGGGCGCGTAGCGTGAAGGGACCGGGTTTGGTCAGCGTGGCTAGGGCGAGCATCTCCGCCGCATCGGCTTCCGTCAGCGGCTCGATCCGGCTGTCCGAAATCCGCTCATAGGGCCGTTCGGCGATCATCTGCACCAGCCTGCCTTCAGAGACGATCGTCAGCCCCTCAGGGAGCGGAAAGGGATTGGCTTCGACGAGCGCCATGACCTCGTCGGCGGCCGGCAGGTTCGCCAGAGCCTCGAGGCTTTCCGTCGAATCATCGGCGGGCGCTGCGAAGGGAACGATGGAGGGCGGATAGCGCCAGGCGCGCTCGTTGCCCTCGGCCAATGTCGTATGGGCGGTTCGAAGGGCGTTCCAAACCGGGCGATCGAGAATATGGCTCATGGTTTCTGCTCCTTGTGGAGCTTGCCTCGGCGGGCAAGGGGCGCTTCGGCAAGTCCGTCCTCGATTGCAGCGAGCTGGTCCAGGATCGGCCCGGAACTCTCGCCGCAGAGTTCGGTCACCGCCTGTTCGATGCGAGGCCAGACCGCTCGTTTCGAATAGTCGACGAGCTCCTGTCCTTGCGGCGTCAGTGAGACCAGTCTTCGTCGCTGGTCCGCGTGCGAGGCCTGCATGTCGACATAACCCAGCTCCAGAAGTTGCGAGACCGTGCGCGTGGCGCCGGGCTGAGTGATGCCGACAGCCTGGGCAAGTTCGCCGATGGTCAGCGGGCCGGCGCGGTCAATGGCCGCGAGGAAGGGATATTGGGCGGATTGGAGGGAAACGCCGAGCTCATCCATAACCTGCTGGGTATCGGCTTGAAGGCGTTCGCCGATACGGCGGAAGCGACTGCCGAGACACAGTAAGCCCAGGGATTTCACGACATCTTCAACCATGCGCCTATGGCTTCATTTATATAACTTGTTATATAAATTGTTATGGAAGTATTGTCCATTTGTTTTTGCCTTCCCATGGCTTCCGCTCTTGATCTTTCAAATGGACCGAGGCCGCAGGCACATCCCCGCGGCCACGTTTGTCCGGTTTTCTCAGCTCGACCTCGCCATCGCGGCAGCAAGCTGATCAACGTTATAACGGAACATTTTTTCATATGTCGCAGCCGGGCCGTTCGCCTTGGAGAGAGCCTCGACATAGAGCTCGCCGCCAGGCTCGGCGCCGGTGGCCTTGGCAACCTGCTGGACGAGACGCGGATCGTTCGAGTTTTCGAAGAAATAGGTCTTCACGTGCTCCGTTCTGATCTGCTCGATCAGCTTGGCGACGCCGGCTGCCGAGGCCTCGGTTTCGGTCGAAACACCAAGGGGCGACAGGAAGGTGACGTTGTATTCGCGGCCGAAATAGCCGAATGCGTCATGGCTCGTCAGGATCTTGCGGCGATCCCCGGCGATCTTGTCGAACTTGCCTTGCGCGTAGGCATCAAGGTCGGTCAGCGTCTTGGTATAGCGCTCGGCATTGGCCTTGAAATCGGCGGCGTCGGCCGGATCGGCGGCGGATAGCGCTTTTTCGATATTGGCAACCCAGATCTTCACATTGACCGGGCTGTTCCAGACGTGTGGATCGATGATGGTCTTGCCATCGTCGACCATGGTGCGGGTATTGATGCCCTCGGAGACGACGACCGGCGTGCCCTTATAGCCGGAAGCGCTGATCAGCCGATCCATCCAGCCTTCCAGACCTTCGCCACTGACGAAGGTGATCTTGGCTGCATTGAGCTTCTTGGCGTCAGTCGGCGAAGGCTCGAATTCATGGGGATCGCCGTTCGCGCCGACAAGGCTCGACACCTTCACATGGTCGCCGCCGACCTGCTTGACGACATCGGCGAGCACGGTGAAGGAGGCGACAACGTCGAGGGTTTCAGCCGAAGCCGGTGCCGCGATGCCGAAGGCGATGAAAGCCGGCAGCACCGCGGAGAGAAGCAGTCTGCGTCTGATCATAAAAATCTCCTTGATCAAGATTAGCCCCTGAGATGGGGGCGGGGAATAAACCGGCGGGCGAGGCCCGAGGGTGCGAAGAGAATGGAAAAGCCGTAGATCAGGCTTGCCGTGATGATGATGGTCGGGCCGGAGGCGAATTCGAGGTGATAGGAGGCGATAAGCCCGACATAGCCAGACGCAGTCGCTGTTGCCGCCGCGATCACCATCATTGCAGGCAGGCTGCGCGACCAGAGCTGCGCGATCGCCGCCGGCAGCATCATCAGCCCGACCGCCATCAGCGTCCCGAGCGCCTGGAAGCTGGCGACGAGATTGAGCACCACCAGCAGCAGGAAGAGAAAATGATAGACCGGCCCGCGACCGCCGACGGCGCGCAGAAAACCGGGATCGAAGCACTCCATCACCAATGGCCGGTAGATGACGGCGAGCGCCAAAAGCGTCACCGTGGTGATCGCGCCGATCTGGTAGAGGGCAGGGGCGTCGATCGCCAGGATGGTGCCGAATAGCACATGCAGGAGATCGATATTGGAGCCACGCAGAGATACGATGAGTACGCCGAGCGCCAGTGACGTTAGATAGAAGCTGGCGAAACTCGCATCCTCCTGCAGCACCGTCATGCGGCTGACAAGCCCGGAAAGCAGCGCCACCGACAGGCCGGCCACAAGCCCGCCAAGCCCCATTGCCGTCAGCGACAGCGAACCGGCGATCAGATAGCCAATGGCGGCCCCCGGCAGTACGGCATGGCTCATGGCATCACCCATCAGGCTCATGCGCCTCAGCATCAGAAAGACGCCGATTGGTCCGGAACCAAGCCCGAGGCAAAGGCAGGCGACGAGCGCGCGCCGCATGAAGCCGTAGTCGGCAAAGGGCGCGAGGAAGATGTCATAGGCCGTCATTGAGCCGGCTCCCGCTTCGCCAATTGCTGGTGGGTAAACTCCCGTTTCGGGACGCAGTCTTCGGCGTCCTCGTCCCATTGCTCGGCCATTGCCCGCGCCTTGATGAGATTGTCGGAACTCATAACGTCCTCTGTCCGGCCCCAACCAATGAGTTCGCGGGCGATCAGCAGCGTCTGCGGAAAATGCGCACGCACCTGATCGAAATCATGCAGCACCGCAATCACCGTGCGTCCATCGCTATGCCAGCGCAGGACAATGTCCAGCAGGTCGCGCGTGGTGCGCTGGTCGATGGCGGTAAAGGGTTCATCGAGGAGGATGACTTGGGCGTCCTGCAGCAGCAGCCGCGCAAAGAGTACGCGCTGGAATTGCCCGGCTGAAAGCGAGCCGATGTGCCGGCGCTCGAAACCGGCAAGACCCACAGCCGCGAGCGCATCTCGGGCACGTTCTGCGTCGGCGCGTGAAAAACGGCCGAAGGCACCGGAATTCTTCCAAGCGCCGAGCATGACGGTATCGGCCACAGAGATCGGAAAACGTCTGACGATGTCAGCCGCCTGCGGCAGATAGGCGAAATCGTTGCGCGAAAGCGTGCCGCGATCGATAGACCCTTCCGCCGGCTTCAATTCTCCAATGATTGCCTTGAGCAGCGTCGATTTGCCGGCGCCATTGGGCCCGGCAATCGCCGTCAGGCTGCCGGCCTGGAAGGTGCCGGAAATGTGGTGTGCGGCGGGATGCCGCTCATAGGCGACGGTGAGATTGTCGAGACGGATGGGAGCGCTCATGCCAGCGCCACCGCCCAACCGATCGCAGCCCAGAGAATTGCAATGCCGATCGCAACAAGGGCGAGGCGTGTCAATGCCGATCGCCCGATCAGGGATGAGATAAAGGGATCTTTGCTGAAAGACATATGGCAATTTCCATTATGTAATAACATTACGTCTTGTAACCCAGGAAATGCGGCGGAAAAGTGGCGGAATGCGGCGCTTATATCTTTGATCGCCAGAAAAAATCACGATGACGATTGGCCTTAATCGCTGCCAATGCTATAGATTGCGCATTATATGTTACACGGCTCATTGTGAAGGCTGCACAAAAGGATACGCCCATGAACGTCTCAATTGGTGAGCGCTGGGAAAAATTCGTTGAAAAAACGGTCGAAGAAGGGCGGTACAGCTCCGCCAGCGAAGTTGTGCGGGAAGGTCTCCGGCTCGTAGAGGAGCGTGAGGCGAAAATCGCAGCTTTGCGACGCACTTTGGAGGCATCGATCGCTGGTGGTGGCGATGTATCGGAAGAAGAGCTCGATGCATCGCTAGACGCGGTGGAAGCCGAGCTGAAGAAAGAAGGTTATTGATGTGCCGCGCATTCGTTATCTAGCGAGTGCCAAAGCCGATTTCGATAATATCTATCGATATATCAGACAAGAAGGAGGTAGCGCGGAAAGCGCTCGAAATTTTATTGGCAAACTTCGTGGCAAGTGTCGTCACTTGGCGACACTGCCAGGTCAGATGGGTCGTGCAAGGCCCGAATTGTTGACCGATGCTCGCAGTTTTGCATTTCAGGGGTACGTGATCTTCTTCCGCTACGTCGATGATGTTTTTGAAGTTGCGAACATCCTCGAAGGCCATCGAGACCTTGAACGCCATTTTGACAAGGGCAGCTAGTAGGACAAAGGGCGCCGGTCTTCGGATACCCTTTGTCCTTTCATCCTCAAAGCCTAAAGCTGCTCGATCATCGCTGCCGCGCCAGAAACCGTCGCTTGGCCGGGGCTTTCCTCGATGTTGAGCGTCTTCACCACGCCGTCTTCCACCAGCATGGAATAGCGCTTCGAGCGGATGCCGAGGCCGCCGGCGGAGAGGTCGATATCGAGGCCCAGGGCCTTGGCGAAAGAGGCGTCCCAATCGGCAAGGAAATGGATCTTGCCCATGCCGCCGGAGGATTGCGCCCAGGCGCCCATGACATGCCAGTCATTGACGGCAACGACGGCGATGTCGTCGATGCCCTTGGCAAGTATGGCGTCGCGGTTTTCCAGATAGCCAGGCAGATGGTTCAGCGAGCAGGTCGGCGTAAAGGCGCCGGGAACGGCGAAAAGCACGACACGCTTGCCGGCGAAAAGCTGGTCGGTGGTGAGCTCCACCGGACCGTCTGCAGTTTTTTCCTTGAAGGTGGCGGCAGGCAGTTTGTCGCCGATAGCGATGGTCATGGCACTCTCCTTTGGTTGCGATCAAGGCGGCTGAACCGCCGCCCTTTGAATGAAAATGGTTGGGCGAAACTATAGGTCCGCGCTATTCGAACGCAAGCGTGGTTTCCATGGCGTGTTCGCCGTCAATGACGAGGATGCCCCAGCTTTTGCCCTTGATATCGTAATTCTTCGGAAGCTTGCCGATCGCGATATCCGTCGCAAAGATCTTACCGTCGCGTGTGCCGTTCGCCTGTTTGAAAAAGACATAGCCGGCCGGCCCGGTCACGTAGATCGACGGAGCGCTTGCTGTTGCCTCCGGTAGCGTCAGGCGCAGCGAAAGGGTCTTTGCGTCGGGCGAGAGCCGGTGATCTTCGACGGCAAAATCAGGAGAAGGAGCCTGCGGCAACGAGGCGTCGGCGGCGTCCAGCAGCGCCTGTTCATGCGCCGTCGATTGGCCGGCAGCGGGCAGCGGCAGCGAAAATTCGGTCTGGAAGGGAATGCAGATGTCCTTGCAGAGCCCGATGAAGGCTGTGAGGTGGAGTGTCGCTGGCGGATGGCTGCTGACACGGAAATCGAGAGGAAACGTCACCGGGGCATCGTAGCCAATTTCCTGAATCGCGCCGACGGTGATCGGCTTCGGCGTAGGATAGCTGGTCTTTTCCAGCGTAACGCCACTATCGGGCGCTGGACTGACCTGCGGCGGAATTCCGCTTTCGCCCGGCTCGCGCCAATAGGTAATCCAGCCGGGTGCAGGCTCGATTTGCAGAGCGGCGCGGATATGGCCCTGAGCATCCGCCGCCAGCGCCACCAGCCGCATGCGGCCGCCCTCATTGTTTGCCCAGTCGCTCATGGCAGCATGGGCAGTGCTGTCACTTAGCGTTGCGGCTGCCAGCATTGTCAACAGCGGGATAAAAGAGAGTTTTCCGATCATGGAACAAGGATTTACCGGATGGCGCAGGCCTCGGCCAGAACGGTGCGAAAAAGAAATGATCATTTTCAGTTGATTGATTTATGACATTGCCCCATCTTCTTTTCGAGGGGCGCAGTTACAGACTGCAGTCAGGAGGTACGATGTCCCTATCGACTCTGAAGAATAGAAGCGAAAGAGGTTTTCTCGACGGCCAGTTCCTGATTGCCATGCCCGGTATGGAAGACCGGAATTTCAATCGCACGGTGATCTATATCTGCGCCCATTCCGCCGCGGGCGCCATGGGCTTCGTCATCAACCGCGCGCAGAACCTGACCTTTACCGATGTGCTGCTGCATCTCGAAATGATCAAGGATGACGATGCTATTCTTCTGCCGCCGGTCGCCCGTGATTTCCCGATCCAGACCGGCGGGCCGGTCGAAAGCGGCCGCGGTTTCGTCCTCCATTCCGACGACTATATCAGCGACAGCAGTATTCCGGTGAGCGACGATATCAGCCTGACCGCAACATTGGATATCGTGCGCGCCATTTCCAAGGGCGGCGGGCCAAAGCGCGCCACCATGCTGCTCGGCTATGCCGGCTGGGGTGCGGGTCAATTGGAGGCGGAAATCAGCAATAACGGCTGGCTCAATTGCCCGGCCAACGAGGAATTGATCTTCGACCGCAGCCTTGACGATAAGTATGAACGTGCCTTGGCTTTGATGGGTATCAATGCCGCCATGCTGTCGCCGCACGCGGGGCATGCCTAGCCCTCAACGTCCTTGTGGAACGAAATATTGATAGTGACGTTTCTTTGTCACCGCGCCGGCAACTCCGCTGGTGCTGAATGAGGAGGCGTTCGCCATGGGCAGCATGAGTGACAAGGTATCCGGCAAAGCCAACGAGACGGCTGGCAAAGCCAAACAGGTGGCTGGCAAGGCCACCAAGAGCAAGAGCATGCAAACCGAAGGCACGGCCCAGAAGGCTAAAGGTAAGGCCCAAGTGGCCGTTGGCAAGGCCAAGGATAAAGCCAAGGGCGCAGTAGACCGGATGTGATCCGGCAGTTCGGGTATGCGCCAAACTAAGTGCTGCGCCCTTTCGCATGCTGTCGCATGCCCGGTGCAGTGAAAGAGCCTGTCACGAATTCGCGACAGGCTCTTTTCCATATTTGCCAGGGCCAAATTCGGAGCGCTTTCCATGAGGCTTTACGCCTGCGACCATTGCGGCCAACCGGTCCATTTCGATAACCGGCAATGCGTGCGCTGCGGCTATCGGCTTGGCTTTGTTCCCGAGCGTCTCGCGATGCATGCGCTGGAGGCCGATGGATCGAATTGGCGCCTTGTTGCCGAGCCGACCCAGGTCGTCCGCTTCTGTGCCAATGCTACGCTGGATATCTGCAATTGGATGGTCGAAGCGGAAGATCCCGAACCCTTTTGCATCGCCTGTCGTCATAACCGGCTGGTGCCGAATACGGATACGCAGCAGGGCATAGACCGTTGGAGGCGCATCGGCCAGGCGCAACGGCATCTGTTCTATTCCTTGTTACGCTGGCGTCTGCCGCATCCCGATTGCAAGCAGGATCCGGAAGGCGGGCTAGTCTTCGATTTCCTCGAGGATGAGGTGCAGGACGGCACCGTCGTGCCGGCCACCACTGGCCATGAGGAGGGCCTCATCACCATCCGTGCGGCCGAGGCCGACGATGTGACGCGCGAACAGGCCCGCACGTCAATGAACGAGCCTTACCGCACGCTGCTCGGCCATTTCCGTCATGAGACTGGGCATTTCATCTGGAACAAGTTGATCCGCGACCGCGATCAGTTCGATGCCTTCCGCGCCATCTTCGGCGATGAGCGGGTGGATTACGGCGCGGCCCTGCAGCAGCATTACGACAATGGCCCGCCGGCGAACTGGCAGGAGAATTTCATCAGCGCCTATGCCAGCGCCCACCCCTGGGAAGATTTTGCCGAGTGTTTCGCGCATTATCTTCACATCGTCGATACGCTGGAGACTGCCCGCTCCTTCGGTCTTGCGGTCGATCCTCGTGGCTATCACGAAATGGCGGCGGAGGTGGATTTCAATCCCTACAAGGCTGAGAGCGCCGAACAACTCGTCAGCGCCTGGATTCCACTGAGCGTCGCGATCAATTCCATCCAGCGCAGCATGGGTGAGCGGGATTCCTACCCCTTCATCCTGTCGCCGCCGGTCGTCTCCAAACTGGACTATATTCGGCAGGTGATTGATGCAGCATAATTTCCCTCACCCTAGCGGGAAGGGGAGTTATTGGAGAAAATCCCCGCCAGTATAAAGGGAACCGTCAGGCCCGCTTCGTCAGCGGAAATCGTTCCTTCAGCAGCCGCAGCACCGAGTCCGATCCCATCGGCGGGCCGAAGATGAAGCTCTGGCCATAGGCGCAGCCCATCTTGGCGAGTTCGAGTGCATCCTCTTCCGACTCGATGCCTTCGGCGACGACGCGCATGTTGAGCTCGCGCGCCATGGAAATCACCGAACGCAGAAGCACGGCCTTCTTGTCGCTTTCATCGCGCACCATCGCTTTGTCGAGCTTGATCGTGTCGAAGGGGAAGCGGGTGAGATAGGAGAGCGAGGAATAACCGGTGCCGAAATCGTCGAGTGCCAGACCGATGCCGGCTTCGCGCAGCTTGCCGAGCACGAGGCGGGCCTGTTCCGGATTTTCCATCACCTGCGATTCCGTCAATTCGAGCTTGATGCGGTTCGGCTCGCAATGGGTTTTGGCGAGCAGGGCGCGGATATCGTCGTAGAGCTCGTTGTTGAGGAGCTGCACGCTGGACAGGTTGATGGAAACGAAGAGCGGCAGATCGCCGGTCTGGCGCTGCCAGGCCATCAGATCGTTGGTTGCCTGCTCCATCGCGAACATGCCGAGTGGGCCGATGATATCGGAAGCCTCGGCGATCGGGATGAATTCCGACGGCGGAATATTGCCGCGTTTCGGATGCTCCCAGCGCATCAGTGCCTCGAAACCGGCGACTTCGGCATCCTCCAGCCGAACGATCGGCTGGTAAACCAGCGACAGCTCCTTGCGCTCGACAGCACGGCGAAGGTCCGTTTCAAGCTGCAGACGATCAGTGCCGAAGCTGCGGAAAGCGGGCTGGAAAGGCTCGACGCGATTGCCGCCGGCCCGTTTGGCGCGGTACATGGCAAGCTCGGCGTCGCTCAAAAGACCCATAGCGCTTTCCTGCTGATCGACCCAGGACGTCAGCCCGATCGAAGCTGTCAGGATGATTTCGCGATTGGCGAAATTGATCGGCACCATGATTGCCTTGCTGATGGCATCGGCGAAATCGGCGACCTTGGCCGGATCGCGCTCCGAAACAAGGATAAGGCCGAACTGGTCGCCGGAAAGCCGCGCCAGCGTGTCCTGCGGCTTCATCAGGCGGCGCAGCCGCCGCGTCAGCGCGATCAAAATATTGTCGCCGGCAGCGACGCCGAGCGTATCGTTGACCAGCTTGTAGCGATCAATGTCGATCACCATCACCGTCGGACGCACCTGATTGCCTTCCGGCGCCAAGGCGAGAACGGCCTGCAGGCGGTCGATAAAGACCTGACGGTTCGGAAGTCCGGTCAGATTGTCGTGCAGCGCGTCGTGAAGCAGACGCTCGATCGAATTCTTCTGCTCGGTGACATCGACGACGGTGCCGACGCAGCGGATGATTTCGCCGTTCGAACCCAGCACCGGGCGAGCGCGGATCGACAGCCAATGGAAATGCCCGTCTTCGGCGCGGATGCGGAATTCATGGTTCAGCCGGCCGCGGCGGTGTTCAAGAAGCACGTCGAGCGTCGCGCGGAAACGATCGCGATCATCGGGGTGCAGGCGCGGCAGCCAGTTGCGCGCTGCGCCATGCATAGTGCCTGGAGACAGGCCGAGTTTCACCGAGATATCCGGCGTCGTCACCACGCGGTCGCGTGCCACATCCCAGTCCCAAACAGTATCGCCGGAACCAGTGAGCGCCAGGGATTGCCGCTCGAGATCGGAGAACAGGCCCTGCTGAAATGCGCCACCGGCAAAGGCATGCTGCATCACCGTGAAACCGATCAGGAGCACGATCAGAACGAGGCCGCCGCCGAGGGCGGGCTGGATGATGTCGTTGTCGAGCTTGCCCGTTATCGTCATCCAGGCGCCGAATAGCCAGACGAGGATCAGCGCCCAGGCGGGCACGAGCAGAATGGCGCGGTCATAGCGGCTGAAGCCGAGATAGATGATCAGCAGTAGCCCCGCCGTTGCCGTCAGCGCCAGCGATAGCCGAGCGACGCCGGCCGCGATCGACGGATCATAGATCGCAACGCCGAAGAGAAGGGCGAGACCGAGCACCCAGGCAAGCGTCACATAACCGAGATGCGCATGCCAGCGATTGAGGTTCAGATAGGTGAACAGGAAGACCACCAGGCTCGACGCGAGCGCCACCTCCGCACAGGCGCGCCATATTCGTTGATCGCTGGAGGTAATGCTGATGAGTTTGCCGAGAAAACCGAAATCGACGCAGATGTAGCCGAGCACCGCCCAGGCAAGCGCAGCCGTCGCCGGCAGCATCGAGGTACCTTTGACCACGAAGAGAATGGTCAGGAACACCGCCAGCAGACCGGCAATGCCGAGCACGATGCCCCGATAGAGCGTGAAGGCGTTGACCGTGTCCTTGTAGGCGTTCGGTTCCCAAAGATAGAGCTGCGGCAGGTTCGGTGAGGAGAGTTCGGCGACAAAGGTGACGACCGCGCCGGGGTTCAGCGTGATGCGGAAGACATCCGCCTCGTCGCTCGGCTGCCGGTCGAGAGCAAAGCCTTCGCTCGGCGTGATGGCGATGATGCGTTGCGAGCCGAGATCCGGCCAGAACAATTTCGAATTCACCAGACGGAAGTGAGGCGCGACGATGACGCGTTCGAGCTGCTCTTCCGAGACATTGGCGAGTGCGAAGACCGCCCAGTCGCCTTGATGGTTCGGCGACGAGGATCGTACCTCAATACGGCGGCGAATGCCGTCGGCGCCGGCTGCTGTGGAAACCTGAAAGGCTTCACCCTGATTGGTGTAGATCTCGGTCGTCGCCGTCAGATCAAGCGCGGTATCGTCGCGCGAAATCTTCACGGGCTCGGCTGCATGCGCCATGCCGGCAAGCAGGAACAACATGACAGCCGCAAGCGTCGCGAGGATCGCGGACAACCATTTGGTCAACGGCGGGGCCGGCGTGAGGTCGACGGTCATGGTTTGTCGGATTTTCTGCTCAGGTCGGCATCGGATGCCAACCGGGAAAACATCACGTGATCACGCCACTGACCGTTAATTTTTAGATAACCGCGCAAATGACCTTCCCGCTGGAAACCGGCCTTTTCCAAAAGCCGCATGCTACGCTCGTTATCCGGAATACAGGCTGCTTCAATACGGTGCAACTCAAGTCCGGAAAAGATATAGGGTATAACCAACTGAAGTGCGGCGAACATATGGCCCTGGCCTGAATGCCGCTCGCCCATCCAATAACCAATCATGCAGCTTTGTGCAGCGCCACGGCGGATGTAACCGATCGTTATGCCACCCAGCAAGGTCATATTCTCTTTAAGGAAAATAAAAAGTGGAATGGCCTGGCCGGAACTATATTCCTGTTTTCCCCGAATGACACGGGCCCGGTAGGCGCCCTCGGTCAGTTCGTCATGCCGCCAGGTGGGTTCCCAGGGTTCCAGGAAACGGCGGCTTTCGGCGCGCAGCCGGTGCCACTGATTGAAATCGGAATAGCGGGGCAGACGCAGCAGATAGGTCTCGTTTTCGAGTTCAACCGCGTCCGGATGACGTGACAGAAACCGAAAGACCGATTTTTGCATTCCGCCCAGTACTCCCCGGAAGATTGAACCCATCGGCGCGCGATGTGGGTTTTAGCCGCTCGCGCTTATGGAGGCTGGGGTCGAAGATGATAGGGATGTCACGATATCTTCCATCGGCGCCAACTGCTCCAACGGTCCGATCGCCGACAGCGTCGGCACCGTGTCGAAGAACAGGCGGCCGGCCAGATCGGTCAGCCGGTCGATAGTAATGCCTTGCAGCCGCTCCAGCATTTCCTGATTTGGAATTGGCCGGCCGTAGAGCATCATCTGCCGCGCGATCTGGCCGGCGCGGGCTGCCGGGCTTTCCTGGCCCATCAGCAACTGCGCGCGGATCTGGGCGCGGGCGCGCTCGATTTCCTGCTGTTCGATCTTGTGGGAGGATTTGTGCAGCTCGTCGACGATGACCGGCAGCAGTTCCGGCAGGTTCTCGCCGCCGGTCGCGGCATGGATGCCGAAGATGCCGGTGTCGGAGAAGCCCCAATGGAAGGCATAGACGGAATAACAGAGGCCGCGGAACTCACGTACTTCCTGGAACAGCCGCGAGGACATGCCGCCGCCGAGGATGTTGGCGAGGATCTGCGAGCAGTAGAAATCGCGCGTGTGGTAGGCGCGGCCTTCAAAGCCGAGCAGGATCTGCGCATCCATCAGGTCTCGCGTCTCGCGGATATTGCCACCGATATAGCGGGCAGGTTCGATGACGGGCGGCGCCGAGGGCTTGGTCGGCAGGGTGGAGAAACGCTCTTCGACCTGGCGCACGAAGCTTTCGTGATCCACCGCGCCGGCGGCAACCACGAACATGCGATCGGTCGTGTAATTCCGGCTGAGATAACCGCGGATTTGCCCGGGCGAGAAGGAGACCACGGTTTCCGGCGTCCCTAGAATCGCCCGGCCGAGCGTCTGGCCGCGATAGGCGACTTCGGAAAACTTGTCGAAGACTACATCGTCGGGCGTGTCGTTCGCTGCGTTGATTTCCTGCAGGATGACCTGCTTTTCGCGCTGGAGTTCATCCTCGTCGAAGGCGGATTCGGTGAGGATATCAGCGAGGATATCGACGGCGAGCGGCACATGATCCTTCAGCACGCGGGCATAATAGGAGGTCGTCTCGGTCGAGGTGGCGGCATTGACTTCGCCGCCGACATTTTCGATTTCCTCGGCGATTTCGCGCGCCGTGCGGCGGGCCGTGCCCTTGAATGCCATGTGTTCCAGCAGATGCGCGATGCCGTGTTCCGCCTCGGTTTCATTACGCGAACCCGATTTGATCCAGACGCCGAGTGCCACGCTTTCGAGGTGTGGCATCGTCTGGGTCGCTACTGTCAGCCCGGACGCAAGCCGGGTGCACTCCACTGTCATCGTCTATCTTTCTGCGTCTATCATTCCCCGGCCCGGGCATGTTTGCCGATAAAAGTTTCAACGGCTTTCAGCTCGGGATCGAGGATATCGAAACGCTCCTCCCTGTTCATCAGTCCAGCAAGCCACGTCGGAAGCGCCGGGTCAATACCGCATGCCGATTTTACTGCGGCGGGGAATTTTGCCGGATGTGCGGTGGCAAGCGTAACCATCGGGCTTGACGACTTCTCGTTTTTCTCTGCCACGAAGACGCCGATGGCCGTGTGTGGATCGATGAGATAGCCGGTGTTATCGAGTGTTTTGCGGATCGTCGCAGCGACCTGTTTCTCGTTGGCGCGGCCGGCGCGGAAGTCCTTCTTGATGGTCTTCAGAGCCTTTTCGCCGATCGAAAAACCCTTCGATTGTTTCAGGCTTTCCATGGCAGCGCGGACCTTCGACGCATCGCGGCCATGGGCTTCGAACAGCAGCCGTTCGAAGTTGGAGGAGATCTGAATGTCCATGGACGGCGCGGTGGTGGCCTTGACCTCACGCATCTCATAACGCCCGGTCTTCAGCGTGCGTGCAAGAATGTCGTTCTCATTGGTGGCGATCACCAGCCGGTCGATCGGCAGGCCCATGCGCTTGGCGACGTAGCCGGCGAAAATATCGCCGAAATTGCCGGTCGGGACGGTGAAGGAAATCTTCCTGTCCGGGCCGCCGAGCGCGACGGCGGTGGTGAAATAATAGACCACCTGCGCCATGATGCGCGCCCAGTTGATCGAATTGACGCCCGAAAGTTTGACGTGGTCGCGGAAGGTGGTGTCGTTGAACATGGCTTTGACCAGGTTCTGGCAGTCATCGAAATTGCCGTTGATCGCCAGCGCATGCACATTGGCCGCCGTCGAGGTGGTCATCTGCCGTTGCTGCACCGGGGAGACCTTGCCATGCGGGAAGAGGATGAAGATGTCGGTGCGGCCGCGTCCAGCAAAGGCGTCGATCGCCGCCCCGCCGGTGTCGCCCGAGGTCGCGCCGACAATGGTCGCCCTTTGGCCGCGCTTTTCCAAGGCGTAATCCATCAGCCGCGCCAGCAACTGCATGGCGACGTCTTTGAAGGCAAGCGTCGTGCCGTGGAACAGCTCCATCACGAAACTGTTCGGACCTGTCTGCACCAGCGGCGCGACGGCCGGATGGCGGAAGGTGGCATAGGCTTCGTCGATCATGCTCCGGAAGACATCGTCCGGAATTTCGCCGTTGGTGAAAGGCGACAACACGGCAAAGGCGACGTCCTGATAGCTCTTGCCTCGGAAAGCACGGACCTCTTTTTTTGTAAGGGTCGGCCATTCACGGGGTACGTAGAGCCCGCCATCGCGCGCAAGGCCGGCCAGAAGGGCGTCGCAGAAGCCAAGGGCAGGGGCTTCACCCCGCGTTGAGATGTAATCCACGGTTTAGAATTCCTTTGGTCGCAAAATTGCCGGAGTGGTGGGATGAGAGGGTAAAAGAACGAAGCGATGGCAGCCCGTCTTTTTGCGTCGGATCAGCCGCGTGGTTTTCGCGTTTGCACAAGGCCCGCCCGGCTCTGTCCGGTGGGCGGCGGCTTGCGCCAATCTGTCGACGTCGAAAAGTGAGCCAAAACGGTGCCTACCCAATCGATTTTTCGTTGCGCCGCTGGTATAGACCATCGCCAAGTGTCATAAAAGGCCCGTCGAACAGGCTGCAGGCCGATAATGTGAATTATTGCAGAGGGTGGAATAATAGTGTTTGGCAGGGTTTCGCGTCGTCTTTTCTCCGCTTCGACTTTGGCATTGTTGGCTGGTTGTAGTTCTCTCGGTTTCGGCGGTAGCGACAAGCAGGCTGGAACGGATGTGACGGTAGCGCCGCAGGCAACGGCCGGCAACCCATCTTCCGCCAGCCCCGCGCCGCAGGTGACCGGCGGCCAGGCCTATGTGGCCGGCAAGTGCCCGCAAGTCGTAATCCGTGATGAGGCGTCCAGCTATCGCACCTACGCGAAAGGTGCCAAGGACGATCCGAACCAGTTGACCTATCAGGCATCGCTCGCCCAGGCAACGCGCCAATGCACGACCGATGGCAGCAGTCTCAGCATCCATGTCGTCGCGCAGGGCCGCCTTGTCGCCGGCCCGATGGGAGGACCCGGTAAGGTGACCCTGCCGATCCATGTTGCCGTTATGGACAACAACACCGCGCTCTACAGCAAGACCGTCAATTTCACCGCCGAAATCCCGCCGGGCGAAACCACGACGCAATTCCTCTTCACCGATGACGACATCAACGTCGCCGGCGGCTCCGGTGGCTTCACGGTTGTCCAGGTCAGCTTCGATCAAGGGCCGCAGAAACCCGAGAAGGGCCAGAAGCCAGTCCGCAAGAAGCATCAGTAAGGTTGTGATCGGGCAGGCAGTAGGCAGTAGGCAGTAGGCAGTAGTAAAAGGTCACCTTGTCCTTGCCACTGCCGACAATATAGGCGCAGCTTCTATTGCCTATTGCCTACCGGCCTCACAAAACGCCTTCCCACTCCGCCAGCGCCATCACCACGCCGGGCAGATCGGCCATCCGGGAGATCACCGTTTCCGCGCCCGCATCGGTCAACCGGTCGGCATGTGAAGGATAGGTGTGCGAAGCGCCGGTGAAGCCGATGACGCGCATGCCGGCGGCGCGTGCCGCGTGGACGCCATGGACCGAGTCTTCGACGACAATGACGTTGGCCGGCGCAACGTTCAATTGCTTGGCGCCGTGCAGGAAAATATCCGGCTTCGGCTTCACGCGGTCGGCGCCGAGATCCTTGGCGGAATAGATGTGCGGGGCGAACAGTTCCTTGTAGCCGACCTTGGAGAGCATCATGTCGAGCCGTGCGGAACTGGAGTTCGAGCAGACGCAACGCGGCATCGGCAGGCGTGACAGGGCAAGAGGAACGCCCGGGATAGCCTTGACGTCGTTGGCGAGCCTCAAGTCCAGAAGCTTTTCGGACTTGTCGAGCAGCGATGCCGAGATCGGGATGCTCGCCTCACGTTCGACTTCGAACAGAATGTTCTGCCAGGTCATGCCGGAAAAGCGCTCGCCCATTTCTTCGACGCCGATCGGGTAACCTGCTTCCGTCAGGAGCTTGGATTCAACATCCGCCGCGATGATTTCCGAATCGACCAGAACGCCGTCGCAGTCAAAGATGATGAGGTCGAAGCCATTGCTCATGAGAATACACTGCCTTTAGTGGGGCTCTAAATAGGCATGGCCTTAATCCAAAAACTGCGTGGCGCTTCTTGGGGCCTGCTCTGAATGGGCCTGCTCTGAATGGGATTGTGCGGCTTTACACGATGCTCCGGCAAAGCTCAACCAACGAGCAGACATGGCAGTATTGCGTTGGCGGAAAGGATAGGCCGAGTTTTGGGGCCGACTAAAAGGGTCAACCGTGATGAGTCATGTTGAAAAAGTCGCTGCGCAGGCTTTTGGCATGCAATTGCCCAACCTGCGCCTCATATTCCTCTTGAGCCGCCTGCCAGAATGGCTGTGCCTCGGTAATCTTGCTTCGCCCAGCGGGCGAGAGCTTCAACATCAGCCGACGGCTCCCGTCCGTTTCGGGCGCGCTGACGATCAGCTCCTGTTGCTGCAGCGGCTTCACGGCCCGCAGCAGGGTCGTGCGGTCCATCAGCATCGCGGCCGCCAGTTCGTTCATGGTCATCCGCTCATTCTGCCGGAGGAAGTTCAGGAGCGAAAACTGCGTGCTGGTTATGCCGGTCGGCGCCATATGGCGCTCGTAGAGTTTCGAGACGTGCCTTGCCAGTTGCCTGGTCGCCAAGCAATGGCACGCAAGAGCACCAAGATCGTCTTCGGTTTGCATGATGCCAATATGCATGTGCATATGCACCAAGTCAAGTTGCCGTCAAGACCTGGAGAGATGTCCGACATTCAGGCGTCGACGCTCTCGGGTCCTTTATCCAACTCGCCGGCTTCAATAGGAAACAGCGCCAGAAACCGGCGTTCACCCTCCGAGGTAAATAGGATCGAACGGCTGTTTTCCATTCGCCGAGCCCAGCCCTTGTCGAAGAAATTGGAAAGCAGCGCCTTGCCGAGGCTGCCGGCGAGATGTGCACGGCGTTCGCTCCAATCGAGGCAGGAGCGGCAGAGCGGGCGCCGTGTCGAGCGCAGCCCCGTCACGTCGATGCCGATCGAGGTAAGCCGCGCTTCGCCGCATTCCGTCAAATTCAAACCGTCGCCGACCTCCAAGATCGCGCCGGATGCGATCAGGCTATCAAGCATGCGCACGCCGTAATCCCCGGCAAGATGGTCGTAGCAGATGCGTGCCTTGCGCAGCGCCGGCTCTTTCGGGCCAGGCCGGTGGCGCAGATGTCCTCGCGTGGCAGCAAAGCCCATGATACTTTCAAGCAGCTTGCCGACGCCATCGTCGGCCAGCGCGAAATAGCGGTGCCGGCCTTGCTTTCGCTGCGCGAGCAACCCGCCCGCTTCGAGTTTCGACAAATGCGTGCTCGCCGTCTGCAGGGTGATACCGCCGACCTCGGCCAGTTCCGTTGCCGTCAGGGCGCGGCCATCCATCAGAGCGGTGAGCATGTTTGCGCGCGCCGGATCGCCGATGAGCGCGCCGATCTGCGCTATGTCAGGACCTTCCTTCATACTTCGATCGTAACCGAAGCATCGACGTCACGCAATATGCGAAAACATCCCCATCACCAAAGGAAACGACCATGATCACCTGTTTCATCCGCTACGAAATCGATCCCTTCAAAAAGGATGCCTTTGCCGAATACGCCAGGGCTTGGGGCCAGGTCATCCCACGCAACGGCGCTGATCTCATCGGCTATTTCGCACCGCATGAAGGTTCGGAGACGACGGCATACGGCGTCTATAACATCGAAAGCTTGGCTGCTTATGAAGCCTACCGCGCTCGCCTCACAGCCGACCCGCTCGGCAAGGCGAACTACGATTTCTCCTGCCGCGAACGCTTCATCATCAGGGAAGATCGTATCTTCCTGAAAAATGTTTCGCTGCCGCATGGCCCGAAGGTGACGCCATGATCGCCGTCATTTTCGAAGTCGTTCCCTATCTCGGCGAACGGCATCACTATCTCGATCTTGCCGGCAAGCTGCGCGCGGAACTCGAGACGATCGACGGCTTCATCTCCATCGAACGCTTCGAGAGCCTGACGCAACGCGGCAAGCTTCTCTCGCTGTCCTTCTGGCGCGACGAGGCGGCGGTCAAGGAATGGCGCAATCGTGAGGCCCATCGCGCTGCGCAAAAGGCCGGGCGAGGCGGCGTTTTTGCGGATTATCGCCTGCGTATAGCGCATGTGGTGCGTGATTATGGAATGAATGAGAGGGACGAGGCCCCGGCTGATAGCCGGGCGGTGCATGATGGATCGGAGACCGCGAGCGACGACGGACAATCGACGCAGCCTTGAGAATTTGCAAAATGTGATGCCCGCTTCAGCCTTTGGTAACCAACTTAGGTAACCATAACACTCAGTTAAGCGTATCGAGTAAGTGTAACAGCGAGTATCACATGGCGTCAGTTTTCCCGCTTGCCGACCTCAGGACTTCCGCAACGTCGGGCTCTTGGGTCGACACGATCATCAAGGGCGATTGCGTGGCCGCTCTTGAAGCACTGCCCACGCATTCCGTCGATGTCATCTTCGCCGACCCGCCTTATAATCTGCAGCTCGGCGGCACGCTGCATCGCCCCGACCAGTCGCTGGTCGACGCCGTCGATGACGAGTGGGACCAGTTTGCTTCCTTCGAAGCCTATGACGCCTTTACCCGCGCCTGGCTGCTTGCCTGCCGTCGCGTGCTGAAGCCGACGGGCACGATCTGGGTCATCGGTTCCTATCACAATATCTTCCGCGTCGGTGCGACGATGCAGGATCTGAACTTCTGGATCCTCAACGACATCGTCTGGCGCAAGACCAACCCGATGCCGAATTTCAAGGGCCGTCGCTTTCAGAACGCCCATGAAACGATGATCTGGGCAAGCCCTAACGCTAAGGCCAAGGGCTACACCTTCAATTACGACGCCATGAAAGCCGCCAATGACGACGTGCAGATGCGCTCCGACTGGCTGTTTCCGATCTGCAGCGGCGGCGAGCGGTTGAAGGATCAGGACGGCAAGAAGGCGCATCCGACGCAGAAGCCGGAAGCCCTGCTTGCGCGCGTCATCATGGCATCGTCCAAGCCCGGCGACATCATTCTCGATCCTTTCTTCGGCTCTGGCACCACCGGCGCCGTCGCCAAGCGCCTTGGCCGCCACTTCGTCGGCATCGAACGCGAACAGGATTACATCGACGCGGCCAGCGCCCGCATCGCAGCCGTCGAGCCACTCGGAAAGGCGGAACTGACCGTCATGACCGGCAAGAAGGCCGAAGTTCGCGTCGCCTTCAACGTGCTGATCGAAAGCGGTCTCATCAAGCCCGGCCAGGTGCTGACGGATGCGAGGCGCCGCTATAGCGCCATCGTGCGCGCCGACGGTACGGTCGCCTCCGGCGGCGAAGCAGGCTCCATTCATCGCCTCGGTGCAAAAGTCCAGGGCCTTGATGCATGCAACGGATGGACGTTCTGGCACTTCGACGACGGGCAGTCCCTGCGCCCGATTGACGAGTTGCGGTCGATCGTCCGCAATGATCTGGCCAAGGCGGAATAATCGCAATTATTTAAGCGGCATGGTTTATCCGAAAGCCTTTCCCGGCTTTCGCGACCATGCTGCAGCCGGATCCGCATATCCGCCTTCTTCCGTCGAGTACCTCCAGTTAGGGAGGAAGGCGAGATGCCCAGGATTCACAAATCCTGGGCGTCTTTTTTTGACGGCTCAAAACTCCTGATAATCCGTCACCTCGACCCGGACGACGCGTCCGTTTTCGTCGAAGGTGATCGTCTCTTCACCCTCCCGGATCAACGGCTTGCCGGTCTTGCTGTTCGTTGCCCGGACGGACCAGACGGCGCGGCCGGAAAGCGGCGTCAGCGTTTCCACCAAGGAATTAGCGGCGGTTTGATCCGGATAGGTATCGAAATAGCCGCGGAAAGCTTCCATGATCGCCTCGCGACCGGCAAGGCTGCCGACGCCGTTCGAGACGTAGGTGGCATTCTCCGCGAAGAAATTTTCGATTGCTTCGTAGTCGAGCCTGTTGATCGCGTCATGAAACAGGGTGATGCGTTCTGCCGGATCGAAAACCATGAGCTCAAACCTCGATGCCGTAGCCGGCGAGATCGCGGCGCAGCTTCTCGGCGCCAGTGAAATGGACGGCGTTCCAACCCGCAGCCTTTGCACCTTCCACGTTGGCGAGCGAATCGTCGATGAAGATGGTGGAGGCCGGATCCAGACCGAAACTTTTCACATGCGCTTCGTAGATTGCAACATCCGGCTTGATGAGGCCGATGTCGCCGGACACGGTGACGCCGCGCGGTTTGGACAGGAAATCGAAGCGCGTCTGTGCCTCGCGAAACGTGTCGGAGGCGAAATTGGTCAGCATGGTGACATCGCGGCCCTCGGCAATCAGTTTCTCCAGGATGGCGACGCTGTCGTCGTAGGCATGTGGTACCATGTCATGCCAATATTTGCGGAAGGCGCGGATCTGTTCCTCCCGCTCGGGATGCTCGGCGATCAGCAGCGCTTCGGCCTCTTCCCACGTCCGACCGCGATCCTGCTCGATATTCCATTCATTCGTGCAGACGTTGGCGAGGAACCAGGCTCGCTCCGCTTCATCCGGGATGATTCGGCTATAGGGGATGCTCGGGTCATAGTGAACAAGCACCTTGCCGATGTCGAAGACGATGTGGCGGATTTCCGTGGTCATGAATTGGGTCCTGATGTGTAAGCGCTGGCTTTAGCGAATGCGCGTGGAATAGCCTGTGCGATCGCTTTTTTCATGACGGTCGGCAAGGCCTGCGCTTCAAGATTTGTAACCGGCTCCCACCATCCGTCATTGCGGATCATGTTAGATGCCACCTGAGCGCGATAGATCGATAGCCGCAGTTCGAAGTGGGTGAAGACATGCGTTACAATGCCTGCTGCCTGCCAATCGGCCGGGAAGGGGGCGGCGGTGGCGCTGGTCTCGCCGTCGATGCGTGCCGTCCAGCCGGTCGTCGGCACTTCGGTCATGCCGCCGAGAAGGCCACTGGCGATGCGCCGGCGCAGATAAATCTCGCCATCGCCATTCACAGCCACGAAAGCGGCACCCTGGCGTACCGGTTTTTCCTTCTTTGCCGCTTTGACAGGAAAATGCTCGGGATCATGCAGCCGCAGCGCCTTGCAGGCATTGTTGAAGGGACAGAGCGAACATGCCGGCCGTTTCGGCGTGCAGATCGTCGCGCCCAGATCCATCATCGCCTGCGCGAAATCGCCGGCACGATCGGTTGGCGTCAGCAATGCCACCTTCTGCCTCATCAGCGGCTTGGCGGCCGGCAAAGGTGTGGCAATGGCGTAAAGGCGGGAAATAACCCGCTCGACATTGCCGTCCATGACGGCCGCTTGCCGGTTGAATGCGATGGCAGCGACTGCCGCGGCGGTGTAGTCGCCGATTCCTGGCAAGGCGCGCAGTCCATCTTCGGTGTCCGGGAACTGCCCTCCATGCTCCGCCGCCACGGCCTCCGCACATTTCTTCAGGTTGCGGGCGCGGGCGTAATAACCAAGCCCTGCCCAGGCAGCCATGACATCGTCGGTGGGCGCCGCCGCAAGGTCACGGACTGTCGGCCAGCGCTCCAGGAATTTGGCGAAATAGGCCTTAACTGCCGGCACGGTGGTCTGCTGAAGCATCACCTCGGATAGCCAGACATGATAGGGATCAGGTCGGATGCCACGCGCTGCCATTGGCGGCGAGACGCGCCACGGGAGGTCACGGTGATGGCGGTCGTACCAGGAAAGCAGGGATGCGGCCGTCGGGGATTCTATTGTCGTCGTCATGATTTGCCGCATCGAGGGGAAGTGCTCTATACTTGGCCAAGCTGCGCTAGCCAATCAAGGCCTTGGATGCGCAAACAGGGTCCCGGGT
This sequence comes from Rhizobium sp. BR 362, assembly GCF_036528765.1. NCBI lineage: Bacteria > Pseudomonadati > Pseudomonadota > Alphaproteobacteria > Hyphomicrobiales > Rhizobiaceae > Rhizobium > Rhizobium sp. BR 362. The sequence goes on from NZ_JARWGH010000003.1 coordinate 202,300, forward strand.
TCACTATCCAATGAGTTATCCCCGAAAAGGCGAAAAGCAGATTTCCGAGCTGACCAACGGCATCATCGATCCCGTGCTGGCAAAGCGTGCGGGAATCAATACCGCGCTGCTCGGCTCCTGGGACGAGATCGCCGGCGAGGATTTCGCCGAATGCACGCGGCCGGAGAAGATCGCCTGGGCCAAACGCGGCGGGTCGGGCGAAGACGGTGGCTACCAGCCTGGTGTGCTGACCATCGCCTGCGAAGGCGCGCGCGCCCTGTTTCTGACCCATGCACAGGGAGAACTCATCCAGCGTATCAACGGCTTCTTCGGCTTCCACGCCGTCAGCCAGATCCGCATCGTCCAAAAGCCGGTCTTCGTGGCCTCCAAACGCTCGCGCACGCCCCCGCCGCTGAAAGGCGAGGCAGCGCGAAAGCTGGAAGACATGATGGACGGCATCGAGGACGACAAGCTGCGTGCGGCAATTCAGAGGTTAGGCACGGCGATGGTTTGGAAGCGGGGTAAAAGATAGCTTCGTTCTTGCGACGAAAGCAGTTGGTCGGCGGGTTCCGGAATGCTATATTTGTATAGCAATTTGGAGTGAAGATGATGTTGGCCCTACGGCTTCCGCCGGAAATTGAAGCAAGACTCGATGAGCTCGCCAAGCGTACCGGGCGCAGTAAAAGCTTTTATGCCCGTGAGGCGATCCTGGAGCACCTGGACGACCTTGAGGATATCTATCTCGCGGAGAAGCGCTTGGAAGAGTTTCGCCGGGGGGAGAGCGATACCGTTTCCCTGGCTGAGTTAATGGCACGCTATGGCGTGGACGATTGAGTTTCAGCGATCTGTGGAGCGCGAACTCGAAAAGCTCGGACATGAGACTGCGCGCCGCATTCTTAAATTTCTTCATGAGCGTGTCGCCAAACTGGACAATCCGCGCTCAATCGGAGAGGCCTTGAAGGGTTCTGATCTCGGTGATTTCTGGAAATATCGGGTGGGAGACTGCCGAGTAATCGCACACATCGAAGATAGCGCCATACGAATTCTGATTGTCCGGGTCGGAAATCGCCGTGAGGTTTATCGAAGATAGTTCCACATCGCGGTTCGTATTTAGGACCGACCGCCCATCCCCATCAATTCTGACGATAATTTAACCTCTTTGTCTTCGGCAGGTCACAATTCTTTGAAGAAAGTTGGCCAACCGTGCCTTGTTCGTAGCAACTAGCCGTTATATCGCAATGAACCATTCACAGACCTCTTAAACGACGGGTGACTTATGCCGATGTCCGACATGCTCTTGACCAAACGCCGCCTGCTGGGCGGTACCGCCGTTGCGGCTCTCTCCCTGGCGTTCGCTGCTTTTGCCGACACGGCATCCGCCGCCAACGCCACCACGGTCGGCGGCGCTCAGGAGAACACCAATACCGCTGCCTCGCCGGAGGATGCAATTCCGTCGTCGGAAGGCAATGTTGACATGAACGAGGTGCTGAAGCCCGGCCCGCTGCCGGAAATCGCGCTTGGCAAGGAAGACGCTCCGGTCAAGATCGTCGAATACATGTCGCTGACCTGCCCGCACTGCGCGCATTTCGCCACGACCACCTTCGATGCGATCAAGCAGAAATACATCGATACCGGCAAGGTTCGCTTCATTATCCGCGAATTCCCCTTCGATCCGCGCGCCGCCGCCGCCTTCATGCTGGCCCGTTGCGCGCCGCAGGAACAGTACCTGCCGATGGTCGATATGCTGTTCAAGCAGCAGATCGCCTGGGCGTCGCCGGATGTCGATGGCCGTGCCGCACTGCTGCAAATGTCGAAACTTGCCGGTTTTACTGAGGATAGCTTTACGAAATGCTTGACGAACCAGAAGCTTCTGGATGATGTCAACTCAGTTAGGGAACGTGCAGCCAAGGACTTCGGCGTCAATGCTACGCCGACCTTCTTGATCAACGGCAAGCGTTATGCAGGGGACATGTCGGTTAATGCCATGTCGAAGCTCATCGATAGCCTTCTCTGATCCGTGCCTTTTCAAAACGGCGGGCGGCGGGGAAACCTGCGCGCCCGTTTTTTTGTGCCCGGCTGTTACCTTCTCCCCCGCGGGGAGAAGGTCGCGCGTAGCGTGGGTTGAGGGGGCGTTACGGGGAGGACTGGGCTCTAGGCATGGCTTAAGGTATTCGTCGTTGCGCTCCTCATCCTCCTCATCCGCCCTTCGGGCACCTTCTCCCCGTCGGGGAGAAGGGGGGGAATGCCCATGAAGTTCAACAGGCTTCGTCTCGTCGGCTTCAAATCCTTCGTGGAGCCGGCGGAATTCGTCATCGAGCGCGGCTTGACCGGCGTCGTCGGCCCGAACGGTTGCGGCAAGTCCAACCTGGTCGAAGCGCTGCGCTGGGTTATGGGCGAGAACTCCTATAAGAACATGCGCGCCTCCGGCATGGATGATGTCATCTTCTCCGGTTCCGGCAATCGCCCTGCGCGCAATACCGCCGAGGTCGGTCTCTATCTCGACAACAGCGACCGCACGGCGCCTGCCGCGTTTAACGACAGCGACGAAATCCAGGTCACTCGCCGCATCGAGCGCGAGCAGGGCTCGCTCTATCGCATCAACGGCAAGGAGGCCCGTGCCAAGGATGTGCAACTGCTGTTCGCCGATGCCTCGACCGGCGCGCGTTCGCCGTCGATGGTGGGGCAGGGGCGTATCGGCGAGCTGATTCAAGCCAAGCCCCAGGCTCGCCGGCAGCTTCTCGAAGAGGCGGCAGGCATTTCCGGCCTGCATTCGCGCCGGCATGAGGCGGAACTCCGTCTGCGTGCCGCCGAAGGCAATCTCGAACGTCTCGACGACGTGACCTCGCAGCTTGAAAGCCAGATCGAGAGCCTGAAGCGCCAGGCGCGTCAGGCCAACCGCTTCAAGATGCTGTCCGCCGACATCCGTGCCCGCGAGGCCATGCTCCTGCATATCCATTGGAAGCAGGCCAAGGAGGCGGAAGCGGAGGCCGACAGCGCTCTCAACCAGGCAACCGTTCTGGTCGCGGAAAAAGCGCAGATACAGATGGAGGCGGCGAAGGCGCAGGGCATCGCCAGTTTCAAGCTGCCGGACCTGCGCGAAGAGGAGGCGAAAGCCGCGGCCGCCTTGCAGCGCCTGCAGTTTGCCCGCAATCAACTGGAAGAGGATGCCAACCGCATCCTGCGCCGTCGTGACGAACTGACCCGGCGACTGGCGCAATTGGCCGAAGATATCAGCCGCGAGGAGCGCCTTGTCGCCGATAATGCCGCGATTCTCGCCAAGCTTGATGCTGAGGAGGCCGATATTGCCGAACTCCTCGCCGATTCCGGCCGGCTTGCCGAGGAGACGCGCGAGGCTTTCGATGCCGCCGCCGCCAAGCTGGAAGACAGCGAGCGTATCTTTGCCGCGCTGACCGCCGAGCGCGCCGAGGCTTCAGCCGCCCGCAATCAGCTCGAGCGCGCCATCCGCGATCTTGCCGACCGCAAAATGCGGCTGGAACGCCAGATGGACGAGGCCAGCCGAGAGCTCGACGCGATCGATGAAAAGATGGCCGCCCTGCCAGACCCTGGCGAAAAGCGCGATGTGGTCGAAGCTGCTGAAACCGTCGTTGCCGATGCCGATGTGGCGATCCAGCTCGTCGAAGCGGCGCTTTCCAAGGCCCGCGAGACCGAAGCTTTATCGCGCGCGCCGGTCGACGAAGCCCGTTCCCGGCTGAACGCCTTGGAAACCGAGGCGCGCACGATCTCTAATATGCTAGCGGCGGGAGCAGCTTCGGCCACATTTGCACCGGTTGCGGAAGAGCTGCGCGTCGATCGCGGCTTCGAGACAGCGCTCGGTGCAGCTCTTGGCGACGACTTGGAATCGCCGCTGGATCCGCAAGCGCCGGTCTATTGGTCGGACAACGGCAGCGGTGCCACCGATCCTGCCTTGCCGGAAGGTGTCGTGCCGCTGATTTCGCATGTTGGGGCACCGGCGGCATTGACGCGACGTCTTCGCCAGATCGGCCTTGTCGCAGCCGAAGATGCCCTGCGTCTCATGCCGGCGTTGAAGCCTGGGCAGCGGCTGGTGACGAAGGACGGCGCCGTATTTCGTTGGGACGGGCATGTGACCGGGGCAGATGCCCCCAGCGCGGCCGCTCTGCGGCTGGCGCAGAAAAATCGCCTAGCGGAGCTCGAAGCCGAAGCCGAGATGGCACGTGATGTCCTGGTCGAAGCCGAGGAGCGCTTGGCAATTGCCGGTGACGCGATCCGGGCCGAGGAAGGTCGTCTTGTCGTCGCGCGTGATACCAGCCGGCTTGCTGGCCGGCAGCTCGCGGAGGCTCGCGAAGCATTGGCGATGGCAGAGCGCGCCTCCGGCGATCTGATCCGTCGTCGCGACGTCATCTCGGAAGCTGCCAGCCATCTGCAGGCGCAGATGGAAGAGGTGATGCTACAAGATGAAAATGCCCGCATCGAACTGGAGGATGCGCCCGATCTGACGACCATCGATCTCAAGCTGCGCAATCAGCAGGCAGATGTCGCCACAGATCGCGGAGCGCTCGCCGAGGCGCGCGCCCGTTACGAAGGGCTGAATCGGGAAAACGAGGCGCGGCAGCGCCGCATTCTGGCTATCCGGCAGGAGCGTGACGGTTGGCGCCAGCGCGCCGCCAGTGCCGAAGAGCATATCCAGACCTTGCGCGACCGCGAAGAAGAGGCGCGCGACGAAGCCGCCGAGCTGGACCTTGCTCCGGATGAATTTGATGACAAGCGTCGCAGCCTGATGAATGAATTGCAAAAGGCTGAGGAGGCGCGCCGCGCCGCGGCTGATCGCCTGGTCGAGGCGGAAATCGTTCAGCGCGAGGCCGATCGCCAGGCCGCCACGGCGTTGTCGGAACTGGCTGAAAGCCGCGAAAAGCGTGGCCGTATCGAAGAGCGGCTGGTCTCTGCCCGCGAGCGCCGCCAGGAAAGTGAATTGCGCATCCGTCAGGCGTTGAATGTCGAGCCGCACGAGGTGTTGCGGCTTGCCGGGCAGTCGGCGGGGCAGAATGTTCCCGATTTGCGCGAGGTCGAGCGCGAGCTGGAGCGGCTGAAGATCGAGCGCGAGCGCCTCGGTGCCGTCAACCTGCGCGCCGAGGAAGAAAGCAAGGAATTGGCCGAGCGGCTGCGGGCCTTGATCAAGGAGCGCGACGACGTCATCGACGCCATCCGTAAGCTGCGCGGTGCGATCCAGAGTCTCAACCGCGAAGGCCGCGAGCGACTGATCGCTGCTTTCGACGTGGTCAATGTTCAGTTCCAGCGGCTGTTTACCCATCTTTTCGGCGGCGGCACGGCCGAACTGCAACTGATCGAGTCAGACGATCCGCTCGAGGCGGGCCTCGAAATCCTCGCCCGTCCGCCGGGCAAGAAGCCGCAGACCATGACGCTGCTTTCCGGTGGCGAACAGGCGCTGACGGCGATGGCGCTGATCTTTGCCGTCTTCCTCACCAATCCGGCGCCGATCTGCGTGCTGGACGAAGTGGACGCGCCGCTCGACGACCACAATGTCGAGCGCTATTGCAATCTCATGGACGAGATGGCCGCCTCCACTGAGACGCGTTTCGTGGTCATTACCCACAATCCCATCACCATGGCCCGCATGGACCGCCTCTTCGGCGTGACCATGGCCGAACAGGGTGTCTCACAGCTTGTTTCGGTTGATTTGCAGACCGCCGAGCGGCTGCGGGAAATTGCTTGAAACGCCTTTTTCCGATTGGAAAAAAGAAAAACCATTTCCATATCGACAAGAAATTGCCGCTTCGGCTGCCGCACAGCCGGAAAGCGTGTTAGATTTCTTTTCGATCAATAATACGTGGCGCTCATCCGCCCGGAAGGGAAGCATGTCTGGATTTGATGGCGGTATTTTCGATTTTCTCGGAATACTTGCCGTGTTGTTCCTCGTCGCCGCCAATGGTTTTTTCGTTGCGGCCGAATTTTCGCTTGTCTCCGTTCGGCGCAGCCGCGTTGCCGAACTGGTCCTAGAGGGGCGGATGAACGCGACCGCCTTGCAACGGGCGGTCGACAATCTCGACGCCAATCTCGCGGCCACTCAGCTCGGCATCACCATATCTTCGCTCGCTCTCGGCTGGGTGGGTGAACCGGCGCTTGCCCATCTCTTGGAGCCGCTTCTCGATTTTCTGCCCGGCTCCTGGGCAGCCGCCGGATCGCACGCCGTCGCCGTCGTGATTTCCTTCATCATCATCACCGCCCTGCACATCGTCCTTGGCGAACTGGCGCCGAAGAGCCTGGCATTGCAGCGTAGCGAAGGCACTGCCCTGGGCGTCGTGCGACCCTTGGGGTTGTTCCTGTTTCTGCTCCGCCCGGCGATCGTGGTACTGAACGGTCTCGGAAATCTGGTTCTGCGCCTCTTCGGCCTGCGGCCGGGCGCCGGCGAAGGCTCGCTGCATTCCCCCGCGGAAATCAAGATGCTGGTGGCCGAAAGTCAGGAGGCTGGCCTGTTGGAACAGGCGCAGCAGGAACTGGTCGAACGTGTCTTCAACATCGGCGATCGCGATGTCTCCGATATCATGACGCCGAGGCTGGAGGTCGATTGGATCGACGCCGAGGACACGCCGGAGGAGATGCTGAAGGCTATTCGCGAAAGCCGGTTCGAACAGCTCCTGGTCGGGCGCGGGACGATCGATGAACCGATCGGCATGATCCTGAAAAGGGATCTTCTCGATCAGCTCCTCAACGGTCAATCGCTCGATCCAATGGCTGTCATGCGGCAGCCTCTTATCGTTCACGAGGCGACGGCCGTGTTCAAGGTGCTCGAAAGCTTCAAGCGCGCGCCCGTCCGTCTCGCCATGGTCATCGATGAATATGGTAGCCTGGAGGGCATCGTCACGCAGACGGACCTGCTGGAAGCCATCGCCGGCGACTTGCCGAACATGGAGAACGAAGGGCCGGATATCGTCGAGCGGGCCGACGGCTCATTGCTGATCGAAGGCATGATGCCGGTCTATGATGCTTTCCAGAGGCTGGGGCTCCGCGAGCGTTCCGAAGACAGCGGTTTTCACACCTTCGCCGGCTTTGCACTCTACCAGCTCGGTCATATTCCGGAGGTCGGCGAGAGCTTCATATTCGACGGCTGGCACTTCGAGATCGTCGATCTGGACGGCATGCGGATTGACAAAATTCTGGCAAAGCGGGAGGGGACGGCTTAGTCGCCTAATCCGATCATCAGGTTGCGGTCGATGGCGGATCGTTTGGCTTGCCTTTGAATGGTGCCACCTTGATGTCTCCCTCCCGCTTGCGGGCTTGAGCAATGTCATAGCTATTCTGCATCCGCATTAGCGTATCCATAGATACGCCAAATGCTTTCTCGATTCTGAGCGCCATTTCTGGCGACAGATGGGCTCGTTCGTTGAGAAGCGCGGACAAGGCCGGGCGTGTAACGCCCAGCGCCTTGGCTGCGTCGGTGACGGAAAGCTCAAGAGCTTCAATGATCTCGCTTTTGACGAATCCGCCCGGATGGGCTGGATTTTTCATGCGGATGCCCTGTGCAGCGTTCATTGCCGCCTCCTAGTGATAATCTTCATAATCGAGGTCGATGATCTCAATTTCTGTCCGGTCTATCCGGAATGTCAGCCGCCAGTTTTTCGTGACAAAGAGGCTCCAGGTGCCTTTGCGATCGCCGGCGAGCAGATGCACTTTCCAACTCGGCACCGTCCGCAATTCCTCCTCCTGTTCCATATCCTGGAGAAAGGAAATAATTCGCCGCAGTTTTGGTATGAAGGCCGGTTGCAAGCCGGAGGCATCGTCCTCTTCGATGAACCGGCGTAGCCCCTTATGAATCACGTTTCTGATCTTCATGAATTTTACTTAGTGGAGCGTGCGTCGTGCGTCAAGTGACGCTTTACGCATCCGTTGTAATGGACGCGGTTTTCAACGCTGTAATCCGATATTTATTGTGCGGCGCAACATTTCGCCGCATTTGTCGATTTTCATTTCCACCTCAATGAATTAAGTTCAACCTTAGGAGTTGGACGGGGGAAAATGACCAAGTGGGTTTATACATTCGGCGACGGAAAGGCCGAAGGTCGCGCCAAGGATTATGAGCGGCTCGGGGGGAAGGGCGCTAATCTTGCCGAAATGTGCAGCCTGGGCCTGCCGGTTCCCCCTGGCTTGACGATCGTCAGCGAAGCCTGTGCTTTCTACTACAAGAACGGCCGCAACGTTCCGGAAGACCTGAAACCGCAGGTGATGCAAGGACTGAAGCAGATGGAGACGATCACCGGGCGCAAGTTCGGCGATACCGCTCGCCCGCTGCTCGTTTCTGTGCGCTCCGGCGGTCGCGCTTCCATGCCGGGCATGATGGATACCGTCCTCAATCTCGGCCTCAACGACGATACGGTGCAGGCGCTCGGCCATGACGCCGGCGACGCCCGCTTCGCCTGGGATAGCTATCGTCGCTTCATCCAGATGTATGCCGATGTCGTCATGGGTCTCGACAACGAGATTTTCGAGGAAATTCTGGAGGATGAGAAGGCCCGCCTTGGCCACGAGTTCGATACCGATCTTTCCGCGGTCGAATGGCAGCATGTGGTCTCCCTTTATAAGTCCGTCATCGAAGAGGAACTGGACGAGGCCTTCCCGCAGGAGCCTGAGGTGCAGCTCTGGGGTGCCGTCGGTGCGGTGTTTTCCAGTTGGATGAACCCGCGCGCGATCACCTATCGCCATTTGCACAATATTCCCGAAGCCTGGGGCACGGCGGTGAATATCCAGGCCATGGTCTTCGGCAATCTCGGCAATTCCTCCGCCACCGGCGTCGCATTTACCCGCAATCCCTCGACGGGTGAGAAGGAGCTCTACGGCGAATTCCTGGTCAATGCGCAAGGCGAGGATGTCGTCGCCGGCATTCGCACACCGCAGAGCATCACCGAGGCGGCCCGCATCGCCTCCGGCTATGACCGGCCGTCGATGGAAAAACTGATGCCGGAAGCCTTTGCCGAATTCCGCCGCATCTGCGCCGAGCTCGAAGCGCATTACCGCGATATGCAGGATCTGGAATTCACCATCGAGCGCGGTAAGCTCTGGATGCTGCAGACCCGCGCGGCCAAGCGCACCACCAAGGCGGCGATGAAGGTCGCCGTCGACATGGTCGACGAAGGTGTGATTACTGAGGAGGAGGCCGTTTCGCGCATCGAGCCCTCGACCCTTGACCAACTCCTGCACCCGACCATTGATCCGCGCGTGCATCGCGAGGTCATCGGCTCCGGCTTGCCGGCCTCGCCGGGGGCAGCGACCGGGGAGGTCGTATTCACTGCCGAGGAGGCGATTATCGCCGAAGAGGAGGGCCGCAAGGTCATTCTCGTGCGCATCGAAACGAGCCCGGAGGATATTCACGGCATGCATGCCGCCGAGGGGATTCTCACGACGCGCGGCGGCATGACCAGCCATGCGGCGGTAGTTGCCCGCGGCATGGGCATTCCCTGCGTCGTTGGCGCCGGCACCATGCGCATCGACATGCGCAACGAAAAGCTGATCGGCATTGGCGTCACCCTGAAAAAGGGCGATATCGTCACGATCGACGGCTCCACCGGTCAGGTGCTGAAGGGCGAAGTCCCGATGATCCAGCCGGAACTGTCAGGCGATTTCGGCCGCATCATGGCTTGGGCCGACCATTCGCGCCGCATGACGGTGCGCACGAATGCCGATACGCCGGCGGACGCCCGCGCCGCCCGTTCCTTCGGCGCCGAAGGCATCGGCCTTTGCCGTACTGAACACATGTTCTTCGAAGGCGACCGTATCCATGTCATGCGGGAGATGATCCTCGCCGAAGGCGAGGAGGGCCGACGCGCCGCGCTCGCCAAGCTCCTGCCTATGCAGCGGCTCGATTTCACCGGCATGTTCACCATCATGCACGGCCTGCCGGTGACCATCCGCCTGCTGGACCCGCCATTGCACGAATTTCTGCCGAAGACGGACGAGGAGATCGCCGAGGTTGCCGGCATCATGGGCATGGAGCCGGCCATATTGCGCCAGCGCGTCGATGCGCTGCATGAGTTCAATCCCATGCTCGGCCATCGCGGCTGCCGCCTGGCGATTTCCTATCCCGAGATCGTCGAGATGCAAGCCAGGGCCATCTTCGAGGCGGCGGTCTCCGCCGCAAAAGAGACGGGTGCGGCAGTTGTGCCGGAGATCATGGTGCCGCTGGTTGGCCTTCGTTCGGAGCTCGATTACGTCAAGACATGTATCGATGCGGTGGCCCGCGCCGTCATGACGGAAGCGAAGATGAAGATCGACTATCTCGTCGGTACGATGATCGAGCTGCCGCGCGCCGCCCTTCGCGCCCATATCATCGCCGAAGCGGCCGAATTCTTCTCCTTTGGCACCAACGACCTGACGCAGACCACCTTCGGCATGTCGCGCGACGATGCCGCGGCCTTCATTCCCACCTATCAACGCAAGGGGATCATCGAGCATGATCCTTTCATCTCGCTCGATTTCGATGGCGTCGGAGAGCTGATTCGCATCGCGGCCGAACGCGGCCGCCGCACGCGCAACGATATGAAGCTCGGCATTTGCGGCGAACATGGCGGCGATCCGGCGTCGATCCACTTTTGCGAGGAGATCGGGCTGGATTACGTCTCGTGCTCGCCCTTCCGCGTGCCGATCGCAAGGCTTGCGGCGGCGCAGGCGGCAATCAGAGGCAAGGCATAGTTTTCGTCGCGGGGAGAGGCGAAGTGATCAATGCCAATGGCGATGATAATATCGCGGTCCGACCACGATGGACGGTCCCCAGAAGAAATCATCATTGCTTTCCATGAAAGCACGCTGATCGGCGCGCCGGCTCAGATCCTGATTCATCAGGCAGTTGGCGAAACTCTCGGTGCCGCGGCGAAAGCCGTAGCTGCTGCATCTCGCTTCATCCGCCGCTCGAATCTCCTCTGCCGTCTGGCAGGCGGTTAAAGCCAGAGCCATGGCAATGAGAGAAAGTGCGGGAAAAATACGCATGACTCGATATCCTCGGCACAAAATATGCACGCGAAAACTATAGTCTCCCTCGATAAGGTGCGAAAGGCATATCGCCGCCGGTTCATCACGAAACCGTTGAACGGCATGGTAAGACTGAAGCTGTTCAAGCGTCTTCGCGCGGCCTTGCCGGCAGGCGTTGCAGCAGATCGACGAAAGCATCGGCAAAGCGGAGCAGGGGCTCGGTCTCCTCGTCCGGCTGCAGCAGGCGGATTTCCGCATCGTCTTCGTCTAGCACGGCGAAGATGACGCGCATGGTCTCTCCATCATCAGGGATCCGCAGCACCGCAAGCCGGCGGCAATCCGATATCAATCCCGTGGCTGGAAGATCGAAGAGAAATTCGCCATGCGCAGCCCGGGCGGCATCCCGCACCGCTTCGCAAAAGGCAGCCTCGCCACCGGAAAAACCTTCCAGCGATAATTCCAGCTCAAGAAGTTCGAGCGGCAGGGTGGGATCGGCGGCATCGGCGATCGTGCCGGCGGCCGCAGGCAACGGCTTGGCGGCGATGTCCGGCGATTGCATCGTTTCCATCTCCTCAAGTCCTTTCATGGCCTAAGCAGAACCCAAAAAGCATGGCCTCTTTTCAGAATTTAAGCAAGTACTCACATTTCGCACCGATTGACCCCTCTAACCGGCTTGCGATCGAACGTTGTTCATCCGGGCCGAGAGCCGATTTATTTTCGCCATGTCTTGCTCTAAACATGAAGTCGACCTTCGGGATTGGGTAGCATCCGCCTTCCGATCCGACGCGCCGACGAGCTTTTGATGACCATTCGCTTCGACCGTCCCGTTTCGCATGCCGCCCGTGCCGCGCGCCTGATTGCGTCCTTTGCGCTGGTGCTATGCGCGGTGATTCTGATCGGCCATCGATTCGGGCCGCTGGAAACGCCCTATTTCGTCCTGCTGATGCTGATTTCCGCTGGTTTCGCGGCGCTGGCGGTGCTGCTTGCGGCCGTTGGCTTGTCGCAACTCTGGCGGGTTGCCGCCGTTGGGGGCGTTTCGGCTTTCAAGGCGCTGATCTACGCTGCGCTGCCGCTGGCGATCGTCGGCCTCGGCGTCGAGCGATATTGGACACGGCCCGCCATCTACGATGTCTCCACCGATCTCGTCGATGCCCCGGAATGGCTGGCGCCACCGCAGGCCGAACAGATCTGGCTGCCGGCAAGGCATTTCGTGACAGCACAGGATCGCGAGGCGCAATATGCCGCCTATCCGGCGCTGACCGGCCGGCGCTATGAAGGCGCGGTTGACCGTGTGCTTGAGGCCGTGCGTAAGGTCGCCAAGGACAATCATATCACCATCGTCAAGGCCGAAGGCGCCGCTGTCGTTGATCCGAACAGCGATGAAAAGCCGAAGCGCCGCGCACCGCGGCAGAACCAGAGCCAGACACCGGACGACAGCGCCGTCACCGACATGCCCGATGTCGTCCCCGTGCCGACGCCGCGCCCCTTCCGCGACGATGTGGCTGATCTGATTCGCCAGAATTCTGACGTGGTCCTGCAGGGCGAGACCCGCACCCGCATTCTCGGCCTGAATTTCGATGTGCTGATCCGCCTGCGTGAAGAGGCGGAGACGACGCTTGTCGATGTCCGCGTCGCCTCCCGCTATGGCCAGGACGATCTCGGCATTAGCGCCAACATAGCGGAAACCTATCTGAAGGCGCTCGACGCCGAACTCCTTGGCATTGCCGGAAGCTGAAGCCGCTTACGCCAGCCGATACGTTCCGAATAGCGCCGGCGGCCCGTCCGTCTCCACCTGGCCTTTTCCCACCAGATCCTCCAGATGTGCCAGCACGGAGAGCGCGGCTGCGCCATGCAGGCGAGGGTCGGTGTCGCGATAGATGGCTTTCACCATATCGGGGATCAGGCGGTCGCCTGCCTTGATCCGCTCCAGCACGGCGCGTTCGCGCATGCGCCGATGGGTCCTGAGGCCCCGCAGGAAGGAGGCGGGTTCCATCACCGGCCCGCCATGGCCGGGAAAGAACCGGCGATCGTCGCGGGCAAGCAGCCGCTCGAGCGAAGCCATATAGTCTGCCATGGAGCCATCAGGCGGTGCGACGATCGTCGTCGCCCAGGCCATGACATGATCGGCGGAAAAGACGATGCCGCTGCCCTCCAGCGCAAAACAGGCATGATTGGCCGTGTGGCCGGGTGTCAAAAGCGCAGTCAATTCCCAACCGTCTCCCGAGACGCTTTCGCCGTCGGCAAGCGCGATGTCCGGCAGAAAATCCGTATCCGAGCTTTCGGCAAAGGGATTGACCTCGCCTTCATGCAAGGGCCGGGCCGCGCGGTGCGGCCCTTCGCCGACCGTCAGGGCACCCGTTGCCTCCTTGAGCCGCTTGGCGAGGGGAGAGTGGTCGCGGTGAGTATGGCTGACGAAGATATGCGTCACCTCGCGGCCCTTCAACGCTTCCATCAGAGACGTAAAATGCGCCTCATTCTCCGGGCCGGGGTCGATGACCGCCACGGACGAGCCGCCGACAATATAGCTGTTGGTGCCGTGAAAGGTGAAAGCGCTGGGATTATTGACCGTCATCCGCTCGACACCGGGCGCTATCGGCACGGCGCGCCCGTAGGCAGGCTCGAAGGCAAGGTCGAATTCGGGAACGCTCATCGTTTGTATTCGATTTCAATCAAGGACATCGGTTCCGCCCCGGCATTGACCACATTATGCTCGACGCCGGCGTCACGCCGGTAGGCCGCGCCCTTGGCGAGGTCGACACGCCGGCTTTCATCCGCTTCTTCGATCAGGAACTGGCAATCCGTCATCGGCACCACGACATAGCCGAGACCATGAACATGATGCCCCGTATCGGCGCCCGGCTCGAAATCCCAGCGGGTAATGCGCACCATGGCGTCGTCGATAAGAACGGACGGAACGGCCGGAGGGCGGGCGCGAAACTGGCTCATTGGATCTCCTAAAGTGGATTTTGGAACAGCAAGCCCTATCATAGCCCCGCTGGAAGCACACAGAAATATGCGCTCACGCATAACTTAATGATTGTGAGCGGATGCGACCTTTGCTAATCAGACGCCGATTTGGCGCGAACAGTCGCCATGTCGCACTGTTGGGGCGTAGCCAAGCGGTAAGGCAGCGGTTTTTGGTACCGCCATCCCCTGGTTCGAATCCAGGCGCCCCAGCCACTCAAATTTCCAAAAATCTAAATTGATTTGGCCGCAAAATAGCCGCCCCGCCCACCAAAACAAAAACAGGCGACCCTTTCGAGCCGCCTGCGATAGTCCGTCCCCGGTAATCCGAGAAACTCAGCTCGCCTTTTCTGCCGGTGCCAGCAGTTCGGCGCAGTAGGAGGAGCCGTTGGTGCCCGGCTGGTCGCCGAGAATATGGACTGAGCGGATGACATAGCTCTGGTTGGTGACGATATCGGCCTTGCAGCTAAGATAGAGCTTGCTCTTCTTCGCGCCCTTCTTGCCGCCGATGGCGACCGTCTTGTAGCCGCCGCGCCAGGTGTAGACGCGGTTGCCGCCTTCGTCGCGGTCGGAGATCGGCGGGCCGTAGGAGGCAAAGAACCGGCCGGCCGACTGGCCTTCCCAGCGGTCTTGAACCGGGTTGCTGGCAATCGTCGGAAGAGCTGTGCCTGTGGTGCTGCAGCCGGCCAGGGCCAGTAACAGCCCTGCCGCGGTGATCATGCGGATATTCATCGTATCGTCCTTGAGCTTCTGTCTCGCAATCGGCTGCGAAAATGCCGCTGTCCCACGACATTTCCGCCTGTCCCGCAAAGGCTTTAGCGCCAAAGCCGGCAAAAGAAAATTCCAATCCGCGTGAAGACGCGGGATTTTGCCAAAGGTGTTGCGTCTTACGCACTTCGGCCGATTCGAGACCTGTTTTTCTGCCGATTTTCTGAGCAATTGCCTCTGTAATCTTTTCGTCAAAAATCGATTGGTTTTTTTGATTTTGGTGCTTGTGCATCAAAAATGGCTGGTCTATAGAAGCGCCGCTGGTCACGGAGTGTAGCGCAGTCTGGTAGCGCACCACGTTCGGGACGTGGGGGTCGAGTGTTCGAATCACTCCACTCCGACCAGCGAAAAGCCTTACAAATCAAGGCTTTCATCCCGAAGAAAGCTTCCTCCGCGAAAGCCATTTTCTAGATAACGGACCGATTGCGGACCGTTTGAAGCATCGGACCGATTAGAATGCGTTCGCTGCCTGCTGTTGGAAGTCGGGACTCGCGTGCGCGTATGTCCGCTCAAACTCCTCCGAAGTCATCCCAAGAGACGCTGCAGCCTGCTCGGTATCAACGCCGGCCTGGGCAAGCCATGTTGCGCGCGTATGCCGCAGTACGTGAGGGGTGACATCATCTCCGAAGCCGGCAGCGTCACGCACAGTCCTGAAGGCTTTATGCGGCTTGATGATCTTCTCCCCGGCATACGTCACCACATAGCGTAGCGTCACCTCGTTGCCTTCCGAATCGGTCGTGGTGTCGGCTTTGTGCCAATACCGAAGGAAGCGCAGAAGGCGAGGGGGAACCTTGACGGGTGTACGGCGCTTGTTGTGCGCGACCCGCTCGCCCTCGGCACGGCGATAGATGACACCGCGCTCGAGATCGACATGGCCGGCGGTGGTATTCGGCATCCATTGAAGGTTCAGAACGGCGGAAAGGCGTGTGCCGGTGTAAAGGCCGATCATAATAAGTCGGACCAGGTGGCCGCATTGCTTTTCTTTCCTGGCGGCGCGCAAAAGGCGGCCAATCTCCTTCCGCGTGAGCCACTTCTGCCGCGGCATGCCCTTTTCGGGCAAAGTGACCTTGGGAACCATATCGAGCGTATGCTCGGCGTGGTAATAATTGATGGCCGCCCGCAGGACTTCCAGATCCCGGCGAGCGCCACCCAGATTTCCCCGATCGGCAGCATATTCTCTGCACGTCTGCCCTTTGACCTCTGTCAGCAGCATATCGCCGAAATAGTCGGTGATGCGATCGAGCATTGCCAACGTCTCCTTCGGCCGGGCCGTCTGCTGCGCCTTTTCTTCCGAATAGACGATGACGACGTCTGCTACCGTGACTTCAGCGGAACGACTGCTGCGCTGAGGCCGGTATCGGTCGTTGATGTATTCGGCAAGGCGTTCCTGAGCTGCCGCAATTTCATCTTCGCGGCATTCCGTGGGGACACGCTTGCCTCCGTCCTTGATGAACCATGTCCCGGTGTCTGGCCTGAGCCAGAGACGGGCTGGTCGTTTCTTTTGAGACATTTTTCTATCATCCTCTCGATTGATCGACGTGTGACGAAATCCTTGTTGGCAATCTGAAGGATTTCCAGGTTGCCTTTGCGCGCTTCAGTGCGAAGAGCGGACTTCGTCAGCCGACCACCGAAGAATAATCGGCAGGCTTCAGCAAGAGTGACCGGCTCGTCATCGCCGATCTGTTCGGAGGAGGAGAGCGGCACGTCTCGGTTACCCCCGTTATCCACAGAGGAGCCGCTCATTCAGATGCCTCCTGCTGTTCAGGCATCCGATCGTCGGCCATTGCCTCGATCGTCACAAGCAGATCGACGGCGATCATGGTGCCGTGATCGAGTGGGTCGCGCTCGTGCTTCATCTCGAGTGATCGAGCTGCCAAATTGAGCAGCCCAAGGACATGGCGAAGCTCGGCGAGCTTATCGAGAATTTCAAGGTTGCTGACCATCACAGTTTCTCCGGAAGAGTGTCGACGAGGTTCTGCGCGTTGATGATTTCCTTGTCGGCAGCTTCTGCCAGTATCTGGAAAGCGCAGTTTTCGCGGTTGTCGGAAAGGGATTCGGCCGCCATCTTGATCGCGTGCAGGAAGCTTCTGGCGGCACCAAGCGAATCTTCGAATTCGGTCTTCGTGCTCATATTTCCAATCCAGTTCATGGAGAGGGGCGCTGGGTCATTGAAGGCACTCCCCTCTAGCTGCCGCGTCAAATGCCACCTGTAACCGCGATGCTCTTGAGGCAACGTCGTTCCAGGCGAACGAGAGCATCTCCATTTCTGAATCGGTCAGCTTGATGGTGAGAACGGCAGAACCGGCGTCGACGCTACGGTCAAAGAGGCTATCGTCCAAGAGGTCAGCCAGGATTCGAGCCATATTGCGGAGACACGAGATGTCGTGATCTAAGCCGCGGAAAGCATCTATGATTTCTTCGTTGGCCTTCGCTGCCTTTGCTTCAGTGACGAAGTTCGCGGGAACGTGTTTCATGACTCGGCGCTCCCCTGGACACGGCTGCAAACAAAACAGAATTCGAGATCCCACGCGATCTTCCCGTTGACCTCTTTTCCCGTTGCTTCTGCGAGAGCGGCACGCAGTTGGTCGAAATAATATTCGACACGCTCGCGCGGTGTCAGAGCGAGCTTCGCCGGTTCACTGGCGACCGAGGCGAATACTGGTGGGATAGCCGCTGTCGCAGCTAGACCGGGAAGGGCGGAAAGGAATGTGCGGCGAGAAGTAGGCAAGCCTTCGGCGGCTGCCACAACTGGTGTGTTCGGCATTGGTGTTCTCCAAATTTTCAGAAGGGGAATTGACGCGCTGTCGCGCCGGTTATTCGCGTTTGGCTTGGGTCTTGTGGTCGATGGCAACCATTCTGAAGCGGCCGTCGACATAGGGATGGGTGAAGAACTGACCAGTGACCTTCTTCGCCTCGGAAACGAAACGCTCGAATGTAGCAGTCACGTCCTTCTGCCAATAGACGGCATATGCAGCGCCATCTGCCTCGACATGCTCATTGCGGACCATACCAGCCGGCTTTGGCGCATAAGGCGATTGGCGCACAACAGCGTCCACGATGGCCGCGGATAGACCGAACGCTTTCCTGATCCGCTTGCGAACGTGGATAATGCTCTCCGAATTGGCAGGCCGGGCACTGAGAATGGTTTGCGCTGTTTCGACACGCTCCACACGGGCATCGATGGCCGTGATTGCCGCTGCCTGTTCGGCCTGACGTCGTTCTACTTCAGCCTGGATCGTGAGCATTTGGATGAGGGTTTCGGTCGTGGTCAGCATGCGAGGCTGATGCGCCTGCTGTTCAAGCTCCTGCCAGCGGTCAACAAGGCGAGCGGTGAATTCTGGCGAGAGCTGTGCCACGATCACGTAGCTGTCACGCTTGCCGATCTGATAGACTTGAACAGTCTGCCCGAGATGATTTTTAACATCCCCTGATGGGGGAAGTTGAATCGCGCCGCGCTCGGCAAGGCGCTCGATCGATTGTTTAACCTTATCGTGGCGCGAATTCACCAGTTCGGCGATGTCCTGGCTCGACATCGTGACTGGTGCATTGATGTGGATGAGCGGATTCATATTCACTCCATCGGTTAAGATGAAGCTATAGTTAACGCTCTAATGTGTTGTTGTCAACACATTCAATTGTTAATGTCCCTGGGTGCGGGCAATCTTGCCACGACTGGTCCCATCGCCGGCCAAGTGAGCCAGCGCGCGAGGAATGCCTCCGGCGGATTCCAGAACTTAACCTTTACCTGGAGCTCGCCCTCTGAAGAATGCATGTTTTCAAAGCCGGTCCAAGTACACAGCATACCCGCGGTGCGCCCATCCGGCATTCCGTGGATCATAAAGACCTCGCCCAATGGTTCGCTTCCCGCATCGGGGTCGACAATCGCTATCTCGCCTTTCTTTAGGACAGGGTGCATTCGATCGTCGGGAACGACAATGCCGTACGCTCCAAGACTTTCTTGAACGGGATAACCGCGTGGCAGGAATATTGCTGGTTTCGAGTTAATGATCCATGTGGTTTCCCCACTCTCTTCGCCTAGTGCCATTGTGAAAACTGGCATTCTCTCGCGGTCTCGATAGTCTTCGGCGATGTGGGCTCGTACACCGTAGCCCGCCCCATATTTGGCGGAAAATCGGACAAGGCTTTCTTCTTCCTGAATCGGCGATGGCAACCCGAGGACCTTCCGTATCTCTGGCATGTATTTTGATTGCCTAGTCAATCCCCGCTCCAGCCTATCTATCGTCTGCTGATTTGTTCCAGCGCGTGAGGCGAGTTCGGCTTGGGACAGTTCAAGCTTCTCTCTTGCCGACTTTATCTCTTCGCCCTTTGCCGACATCAGCTTGTCGATGAGTGTTTCATTTCTTTCGATCATGGTCGCCCTTGTGTGCCCTTGTGTGTCTGATACTCATCTAATGACACATTAAAGCCGCGCTGCATAACAACCAAGTGTGTTATTTTACTTGATGGTTAATGGCGCCTTGTGTTATCAAGGGTGGGCCATGACAAACACACCGAATCCCAAAGTCATCACTCGGCTGTTAGAAGCAGCCATCTCGATTGCCGGTTCCGAGGCAAAGCTCGGTAAGCTCATAGGCAAATCGCAGAACGCCATTTGGTCCGCGAAGCGTAAGGGTCGCGTATCAGCAGAAATCGCCGTCGGAATCGATCGGGCCACAAAAGGAGCGATTTCTAAATCGCATCTTCGCCCCGACATTTTTCCGCCGATTGTCGAAACTTCGCAGGTGTCCGCATGATGGGCGCCTCTGAAACAGTGCGCCATCGCGCAGAAAATGACGCCGTTACTCGCGCCGCTCAATGGCTCGCCGATCGCAAAGGCGACGAATCCGGCGTCGTCATTCCCGTTCTCAAACAACGCTTCGGTCTGACGCGCGTCCAGGCTGCACAGACCTGCACGTTAGCGAAATCCTTTCGCGTCTGCAGGAGAGCGTTCGGATGAGCCACTACCGGAAAATTGATGTCCACGTCTGGAATGACGCCAGGTTCATGTCTCTGTCGCTTGAGGGCAAACTTGCTTGGTTCAATCTGCTCACCCATCCAATGATGACCTCGCTCGGTGCAGTTCGCGCCACGCCCGAAGGCCTTGCTGCCGAGTTGGCAATGGGCGGCGAAGCCTTTCGGGAAGCCTTTCGGCAAGCCTTGCAGGATATCATCGACAAAGGCATGGCGGATTACGATCCGAAAGCCAACTTAATCGCCCTGCCGAACTTCCTGAAATACAATAAACCGGAGTCTCCCAACGTCGTGAAGGCTTGGGCGAGCGCCGCCGAAATGTTGCCCGAGTGCGGACTGAAAGAGCTTATAATTCAAAGATCTGTAGCCTACGCGGAAGGCTTAGGCAAAGGCTTCAAGGACGCTGTCCATCAGGCCTTTCCGAAGGCTACCGGTAAGGCTTACCCGAAGGCTTCCCCTATACAGAGAGCAGAGAAGCAGAGAGCAGAGAACAGAGATTTAGATTCTGCTTTGGATGAAGAAGACACTACAGAGGGTACGTATACGCGTGAGACGATGTTCACGCCGTATCCCATCCCAACATCATCGGCCGAAGGGAAAGCTTTCCTTCTAGGCAAGGGAGTTCCGGCGGATCAGATCGACATCTGCCTTCGGAACCTCCTCGGCGGCAATTTTAGCCCATACGATCTTGAGGGAATTCTAACTCAGGCAAGGAGCGCCGCATGAGTCCGCTACCTCCTTTCATCCGAGACCCGTCTATGCTTCCCCCGAACGTCCTAGATGTCATGCCGGTGATCATCCGGAAGATTGCGGCCGAGACTCCGTGGCCTCCCACTCCGAAGGCGGGCGAACTCGTGCATCTCAAAAGGAGGGTCGCATGAACAAGGCTGACGCCGTCATCGTGTACGATCTCCTCTTCAAGCGTCTCTTGAACTGGGACATCGCGCTTGCCTGCAATAATCCTCGCGGTCGCATTGATGGCCGATCGAAGGAAAGCAGAGCTTCCGCCCTGCTTCTGAGAGACCTAGTCGCGAACATGCCAACCTTCGACAATCTGGTTGCTGCTATCCGGAAGGATCAAGATCCGGCTGACCTGTGGCCGGAGCCGTTCAGAGAGACCGTTCGGTTCCGCCTCTGTCATATGGTCCCGCGTGCCATCAACGAGCCCCTTTCGGAGGAAAGCAAATCACACGGTCGCGCTTGGCCGGATTTCATTCAGCGGTACGCCAAGCCCGCGACCTGCGCGGACCATCCGCCGTTTCCGCCGCCCTCCCATGGCATGCAGGAATTTAGCAGGCGTCGTCGCCAATCCAAGATCAGTGCCGCGAAGGGGGTGGCCTGATGGTGATCTCATTCCCCGTACACGAACACGCCGTCTTCTCGCGCAGCCGCAATCATGGCGTTTCGCGCTGCCTCGGTTGTGATTGTCCCCTCCAGGGCATCAATAAGCGCTTGCTTTGCCGCGTCATAGGCTTGGCCGGTCTTCTCCTTCGGCCATTCGTACAGCAGGAATTCCGCAGCTCGTTCGGTACTGTTGATCGTGACTGCTCTGCCGAGATGTTTCGTTTCCAACATCAGGGTTTTATCCCACCATTGCCTGGGCATGGCATTTCTCCTCCGAATTCACAACAGGCGATCGGGTGCTTTGTTCCGAGGAGGGCAGCGCAATGATCATTCTCGAAATCTACTGGCTCAAGCTTCGGCTGTCGCTCCGCACATGGAGGGTCCGCATGTGACCAAAATCCTCAACGTCACGCGAAACGATGAAGGTCAATACGAAATCACCGACGCGCGCGGTAAGCTCCTAGAGGGACCATTTGAAACGAACGCAGCGGCATGGAAGGCGCTAGACCGTCTCGACACGCAATCCGCTGACATTCCCGATCGCCGCCGCAGCAACAAGAAAGTGCTCTGGGGCAAGCCGGACCGGACTTCGAAGAAGAGCAAGAAGGAAAAGAAACGCGCTGCGAAGCAGGAAAAGCAGATGCAACGCAATGCCCATAAGGCGGTGGGCTGGGTCCGGGATATCGCTGCTGTGAAGTTCGATCCTACAGGCAATCGCGCATATCGCGATCATCGGCTCGGCACGTTCGGTGCGGCTTCGGAGGTCAAGCGTATCGATCCGGCCACCTACCTTGCCGAGAAAGCAGCGCGGGGTGAATAAAGCACAACCAAGTTAGTTCGCAATACACAACCATAACATTTGTTCCGATAATGTTCTGTGGTAATTAATGCAACAACGCAACTCTCGTCGGCGGCTCAAGGAGCGACTTGATGGATGGAAGTGCTTTAGTGGTCTATCCGATTTTTAATGAACGACCCTCAGAGGAATACATCCAGGGCTGGCACAGGCACATGGATGAGACCGGATCGCCAGAAACATACGAAAACGTCTCCACGAACAAACCGGACGCCTTGGAAAATGTCGTCTTGCTATCAGGGGAGCTGCAGGTCCCGCCAGCCAAGCGGCTAGGAAATAGATTGGTGCCATGCCCGATTTGCTCGCCCACTACGCCAAAGTTTTCGAAGGGGAGGATGGCTTGGTTTCCAGATGAGCAGACGGTTAGATTTATTGGGCATGACTGTGCTGCTCGCCATTTTGGTGAAAATTATCGGATAGCTGATCGACGTTACAAGATTGAACAGCGCTGCCGTTTTTACCAGCACATGTGGCGAAACTTCGAGCCGCGGATCGATGGCCTGGAGCAGTTTATCGATGCATTGATGCCGGTCGCGAAGGCTGTGCAATTCACTAGGGAGCATTTGGACGGCAACGCCGATGGCTTCGCAGCCTTCTTACGTGGTGAACTATCGCGGCACGACGGCCGGATTTTTATCAAGGAAGATACCGGCGCGAGAGATCGAGGTCAGATAATTTTTTCAGATGTTTTATTGGGGGTGGTCGACGGTCTCACGTTTATATCTCGCAACTTCCGACCCCATTCGACCTTGCTCTCAATACTTGACGTTTGCGCCGACATTAGGATGCCGTTGCCAACTTGGCAGCCCATCGATGGAGACAACGACACCGCCAAAGAAATCATTGGGCGTGGACGCAGGGCAGAGTGGATGCTGAAAACGCTTCGTTCGCTGCGCGACGACATACAGGATGCGACACAGTTCTTGCGGGATAAAAATTTGGCATTGCTTGAACAATGGGGCCGAAATGATCAATCCCCCTTCATCTCTCTGGTTTTTCGATGGGAGGGGATCGGCGTACATTTGCGTGCCGAGACTTATGTGGGCGCCTACTACTGCAACATGGTCGTCCTTGATGATTTCTACGGAAAACCGATT
This sequence comes from Rhizobium sp. BR 362, assembly GCF_036528765.1. Lineage (NCBI taxonomy): Bacteria > Pseudomonadati > Pseudomonadota > Alphaproteobacteria > Hyphomicrobiales > Rhizobiaceae > Rhizobium > Rhizobium sp. BR 362. The sequence continues at coordinate 225,232 of NZ_JARWGH010000003.1, forward strand.
CCGAGTGCGCTATCGCCAGCCTTGGATCCGCTGACATCTACGCCGGTCTAGCAAACTGGATGATGCAAAGATGTCAGAGGCAAAGAGTTATCATTGTAACATCCACAAGATTGCGCGCGAGTGCGGCGTGTCGCTGCTTGATTGGCAACTTCACAGTTCGACCAGCCGAAAAGCTCGACAATGCTTCTGCAAGCCTACCATCCGCGAAATCGGGCGCAGGCACGGCGAGGAGCACCTTCGCCTAGTCCTGATGCTCATCACCGGCAATTCGCGCAACGCCGGCGAACTCTATGCCGATGTCCTGAAAGCTGTGTCGCGTCTTCTCATCGCCAACCCGGATCTCGTGCGCCGGCCGTCGCTGGTGTCAGACTTCAATTCGATCGACTTCGGTGCCATCCGCCGCGGGGCCCGGTCCATGAAATACGGAATGCCCATGAGCGATGAGATCCTTGTGGCGCTCCGTCAGCAACTCGGCCTCTGGCCATATCAAGGGGAAGAAGCGGCATGACGATAGCATTCGCCGAATGGACTTACGAACAGGTGCGAGCCCAGATCATCGAGGCGGCATATACGCTGCGCGCCTCGCCGGGCGACCTGGGGCCGCGTTTGGCATCCGGTGCGATGTCGGACGTAGTTCGGGACATGATGGAAGCGTACGGCTACCAGGAGGCCAAAGCACCGCGCATCCCCTCGGCCGGTGCGATCAGCCGCATGTACGAGGTTTGGGATTGGGTGAATACCTACCTGAACGAAGAACAGCGCAAGCGCGTTTACGAATACGCGTTCATAAAAACCCGCAAGGGCATCTACCTCGACCGCTATTTGCGGAAAATCGACATATCGCGAAGAACTTTTGAGCGCCGCATTCAGTTTGATTGTCAACGGATTGCGGACGCTCTCAACCAAAAACACCGCGTCCGGTTGACAGTGACCTTTGACGAGGTGACGCAAATCGCCGTAGAAGACACGTCAATAACGGTAGCTTCGAAGAATTGCGCGACGGACTGGCGCGATGACGAGGTGACCGGCCAGAAGGCGCAGGTAAGAGCCGACGTTCTTGCTCACGCCCACTGGCGCAACGAACGCCGTCGGCAGCTCCTGGAGCGGACTGAACGGTAGAGCCGCAATCGACCCTTCTCGATCGAGAATTCGAACACCGGTTACCGGGCGCGGCAGATAATCCGTGAGCAATGGTAATCGCCTGAGTAAAAGACTCGACTTAACCGCGAAAAAAATGATCTGTTTCCCTCGAATGGGGATTCGATCATGTCTGAGGAATATACAGCAAAACTGCCCACAAGTTGGGTTGATGTCGTCAAGTCTTTGTCGGAAGGCGGCTTGCCTCAAATATTGGCGGGGCCAGCCGGTAAGGCAATTAGTCGATTGGTTGCTGGCGCGACAGACATTCCCGCGGCATGGCTCGACGCACGTGCGCAACGCATCAAGGACGATACCACGGCCAGGAGCACGATAATGAAGGCTGTAGCGAAGGCATCGGCCGACGCCGCGGTGGCCGATCCACAATTGTTGGACCGTGCCCTCTCCCGATACATCTCTGACCTCCATCGTAAACAGGGAAATCGAGAAGCTGTTGCTGAGAAGGCGTTAGAGCAACTTGCTGACGAGCCGGCTCCAAGCGAAAGCCCAGGCCCCTCAGACGATTGGATGAATGTCTTTGAGGAATATGCCGAAAAAGCAAACTCCGAAGAGTTGCGGCAAACTTGGGCCAGAGTGCTCGCCGGAGAAATTCGAAAGCCAAGTTCGTTTTCCCTCCGAACATTGCAGTTCCTATCCGTTCTGGATAAGCCCACCGCAGAAGCTTGTGAGACCGTACTGGCCCGTGTTTTCGACCGAGGCTATGTAGCTGTGGACGAAGAAATAAGTGGCGAGCTATTTGAAAAAATGAAGGTCGCTCGCCTTTCCGGTTTGATAGGTCAAGTAGATGCTGACACGTTCTGCTCAAGAACAACTAGCGAAACCGGTGTGGCGATTTTTTCTTTCGGCGATGATGGAATTGTCGCTCGAGGCAAGCCGAACGCTGTTATCAGAGTCCCATGTGTTTCCGTCACTGTGATAGGTCAGCAACTCTATCCCATTATCCAGCCAAAGGCGGATGAGCATGCGGTGAACCGCTTAGTGGAAATACTACAACGATGCGCCGAAGTGGAAAGCATTCAGCGCGGAAAAGTTAAAGAAGCAAATGGAACTACCAGCGCCTTTGGGTTGCAGACGATATGGAATAGACCTTCGGCTGCCGCTCCGGCTAATTGAGTTACCAATTCCTCGCAAGAGGACAAGAATACGGGCGGCGGATCGCAGCCGAGCGTGGTGAAAACCTGCGAAAGAACGCTACGCTAGTCGGTTAAACGGCAGACGAAAGCCCAGGTAGGCTGCCACCCTTCGGGGCCGATTATGGTGCGCCCGTCCACACAACCCGCCACAGCAACCAGTCTGCGGTTTTTGTCCTAAGCTCGCCCTGATGAGGCGACAGAAGGATTGGTCGTCAGGAGACGTACGACCTCCGCCGCCAGCTCTGTCACATCGTAGACAACCGCGGCGCCATGGTTGCCAGTTGCAGTCGTCACTATCTGCGTACGGTCAGGAAGCGCTACCAGCGATACGACCTGGTTTGGGTTTACGAAAACAGGCATCGCAGCTTGTCCAATCAGGGTCAATTGCACGAAGCTCATCTCATTCCTCCGGCAATGAAAGCGGTCTTCGCGCTTTAAAACGCAAGAGATTGAATAGAGTTCAGCACAGTCCGCTCCGTAACTGGGGCGGTTTTTTCTTTGGAGAGACTGATGCATCCGTCAACTTACGAGTACCTGAAGCCCAGTGAGGAGCAGATCGCCGCGATGGCAAAACTTCGCGAAGCCGCAGCAGCGTATGGGCAAGCATTAGCCGAGCTGCTCCCCGATGGTCCTGACAAGACGTTCGTGATCCGTAATCATCGCTCCAATGCCATGTGGGCTAATGTGGCTGTTACTCGCCACCCAGACGGAACGCCTCGCGTATGACTTGGGATTAGGGAGCAGCATTAGCGTGATCACCTTTCCGCTGTGGTGGTCGCGGTTCTCGGCCTAACAACTTGTTTGATTGCCGCAAGTGCATTTCAGTTCGACTTAGAAGCTCGCGCGATCTGGCAACCGCCTCTAGACTCTGCGAAAATGTCGTAAGACGGTCCTCGCTAATCTTTATTCCTAATCTGACATAATTGATCATGTCGATACCCCTTACAGCCATAGGGTCCGATCGCTAATTATATCGCAAAAATGCATTGGCAGACAAGTGAAGCGCTATCTTGGCCGCCACGACAATCAATGCAATTTCCACCCAGCCGATCAGAAGGCAGGAACATGACAGGCAGACCATCAGACTTCACTCAGGCAATTGCCGACGCGATCTGCGAGCAACTGTCAGAAGGGAAAAGCCTCCGTACGATTTGCGGCGATGAAGACATGCCGGCGAAGGCCACTGTCTTTCGATGGTTGGCTGCTCACGACACCTTTAGAGACCAGTACGCACGCGCTCGCGAAGCTCAGGCCGATGCCCTCTTTGACGAGATTCTTGACATCGCCAACACACCGGTGACCGGCGAAAAAACCAAGATCGATGCCGATGGCAAAGTAATCGAGATGACCAAGGCCGATATGATTGAGCACCGTCGCCTACAGATCGATGCCCGCAAATGGGTGGCCGCAAAGCTGCGGCCGAAGGTCTATGGCGATAAGCTCGACGTCGATCTGACCGGCGCCCTTGCTTTCGTTGTAAGCGCTAAGCCTGTGACCGAGGAGCAATGGCTCAAAGAGCATGGTGGATCTGACACGTAGAGTCGTCTGGGCACCGCAGGAAGGTCCACAGAAGGCACTCGTTGATTGTCCGTTCCGTGAAATCTTCTTCGGAGGAGCCCGAGGCGGCGGCAAGACGGATGGTGTGCTGGGCAAGTATGCCATCAAGGCTGCGATGTATGGGTCTGCCTTCAATGCGTTGTTTTGCCGGCGTGAGCTGCCGATGCTTGATGACGCGATCGAGCGCAGCAAGGAGATTTACGGAAAGATCGGCGCTGGCTGGAATGACCAGAAAAAGACGTGGGTATTCCCTGGTGGTGGTCGTCTCCGCTTTCGACCTCTGGAACGAGTCCAGGACGCCGACAAATATCAGGGCCAGAACGTCAGCGATGCTTGCGTGGAAGAGGCCGGCCTTTATCCCGACTCCAAGCCTATCGATCGGCTGTTCGCGGTCCTGCGTTCGGCAAGAGGTGTTCCGACGCAATTGCTCCTGACCGGTAATCCGGGTGGCGCTGGCCAGCACTGGATAAAACAGCGGTATATCGACTCCGCGCCGATGGGAATGACGCCGCTGGTCAGGATGTTGCCGAATGGCAAGCAGCACCGGTTTGTCTTCATCCCGAGCCGGATCGAAGACAACAAGCTGCTGATGCAGAACGACCCGGACTATGTGAACAACCTCTATCTGGTCGGCTCCGATCAGCTCGTGAAAGCATGGCTCTCCGGTGACTGGAACGCGATCGAGGGCGCATTCTTCGATTGCTGGGATACGTCGAAGCATATCATTCGGCCGTTTGCGATTCCGTCTGACTGGACGCGTTTTCGGTCGATGGATTGGGGCTCTGCTCGGCCGTTCTCTGTCGGCTGGTGGGCAATTGCCTCTGATGACCATCAGACCGAAAACGGCATTATCCCACGCGGTGCAATCGTCCGTTATCGCGAGTGGTATGGCTGCAAGGCCGGTGAGGCCAACGTCGGATTGAAGCTGACGGCCGAAGAGGTTGGGCGAGGTATCGTGGAGCGCGACGGTAGGGATCGCATCGCTTACGGCGTCCTTGATCCTGCGGCTTTCTCCGAAGACGGCGGACCATCCATTGCGGAGCGCATGGCGCGGGCTACCGCTTACAAAGCTTATTTCAAACCGGCTGACAATGCTCGCGTCTCGCAGCGTGGTGCGATGGGCGGCTGGGATCAGATGCGAGCACGTCTAAAGGGTGATGGAGAGCGTCCTGGCATGTTCGTCTTCTCGACCTGCAAGGATTTCATTCGAACCGTACCGCTGTTGCAGCACGATCCGGACCGCCCTGAGGATTTGGACACCGATGCGGAAGATCACGTCGCCGACGAAGCTCGTTACGGCTGCATGTCGCGTCCTTACGTCAGACCAAAAGATGATCGGCCACAGCCGCCGAAAACATTGAGAACCATGACCTTCAACGACCTTCTGGAATCCACCCCGTCCCGTAGCGAGAGAGTTTGATGGCATACGAAGCGACGGAAGATCAGCAGGACGCGCAGAGCTATGACCTCGTCAAGGTCGGCGCGCATTGGCAGCAGGAGATCGAGCGAGCCAAGCGCTATTTCCAGAAATGGCGTGACCGCTGCGAGAAGATCGAAAAAATCTATCTCCAGCAGCAGAACGACAGCGGCACACAGGCCAAGCGTAATTTCCCAATGCTGTGGGCAAATATCTCGGTTCTTCAGCCGGCCGTCTATGCCAGGGTGCCTCAGCCGGCCGTCGAGCGTCGGTTCAAGGATTCAGATCCGGTGGCGCGTTCTGCCTCTGAGATGGTCGAGCGCAATCTCTCCTACCTGATGGAGGCTGCGGACATCGATTCCACGATGCGCGAGTCTCGCGACGATTTCCTGTTGTGTGGCCGTGGGACAGCATGGCTGCGCTATGAAGCTGATATCTCGCCGCTCGATTTGGGCGTTGAACCATCCGAACCGGCCAACTCTGGCTTTCTCGGCGGCGGCATGGGCGACAATGGTGGGCCGCCGCTTGAGCAGATCACAGACGAGCGCGTCTGCATCGACTATGTGCATTGGTCGGATTTCCTGCATTCGCCGGCCAGGCGCTGGAAAGATGTGACGTGGGTCGCCCGTCGCGTGCCGATGACCGATGGCGAGTTGAAGGAGCGGTTCGGCGAGCAGGCCGTCATTCAGATCGCCAGCCTTGGGATTGGCTCCGATCAGGGCAAGAACGACACCGACCGCGCTCAGAACGAGGGCAAAACCTACGTCTGGGAGATCTGGTGCAAGACGGAAAATTACACCGTTTGGATTGCTGAGGGTTCGCCGACCGCGCTTGAGGTTTCGGAGCCGCCGCTCGATCTCGAAGGTTTTTGGCCTTGCCCACGTCCGGCTTACGGTACGATCTCAACGGGCTCGCTGATCCCTGTTCCTGACTACGTCTATTATCAGGGCCAGTGCGAAGAAATCGACATCCTGACGAAGCGCATCAATAAGCTCTCCGATCAGTTGCGTCTCAAGATTTTCTATCCCTCGGGTGACGGTTCGGTTTCGCCGGCGATCGAAAAGGCGATGCGGCCCGAAAACGACACTGTGATGGTGCCGATTCCCGAATGGGCTGCATTCACGGACAAGGGCGGTTCCAACGCTATCGTCACGCTGCCGATCGACGAGGTGCAGAAGGTCATCACAGCCTGCATTGAGAACCGCAAGCAGTTGATAGACGATGTCTATCAGATCACCGGTATTTCGGACATCGTGCGCGGCGATACGCAGGCATCGGAAACGGCCACGGCGCAGCGCATCAAGAGCCAGTGGGGATCGATCCGCATCCGCGACCGTCAGAGCGAGCTTGCCCGCTTTGCCCGAGACATCGTTCGCATTGCCGGTGAGATCATCTGCAATCAGTTCCAACCGGAAACGCTGATGGTCATGAGCGGCATTCAGTTGCCGACGATGCAGCAGAAACAGATGGCTCAATTCCAGATGCAGCAGGCGCAGCAGATGGCGGCACGCGCGCAACAAATGGGCCAGCCCGCTCCTCAAGCGCCGCAACCGCCTCCGCAGCTCGCACAGATGATGCAACAGCCGACGATCGACGAGGTTGTTCAGTTGCTCCGCAATGAAAGCATGCGCGGCTTTCGTATCGACATCGAGACGGACTCCACTATCGAGCCCGACGAGGACGCCGAAAAGCAGCGCCGCATGGAGTTTGCGCAGGTCATTGGTCAATTCATTGAGCAGGCTGGACCAATCGCGCAGCAGCAGCCCATGCTTATCCCTGTGATGGGCGAGGTCATGTTGTGGGTGTCGCGCGGTTTCCGGGCTGGCCGCCAGCTCGAAACATCTCTTGAGCAGGCGATTGGCCAGCTAAGCCAGCAGGCGACCGCTCCGAAACCGCCGCCGCAACCATCGCCGGGCGAGCAGATCAAACTGCAAACGACGCAGGTGAAGGCACAAGCCGAGCAGCAAAAGGCTCAGTTAGGTGTCGCCCAGGCCGAGGCAGAGCATCGCATGGGCATGGAAAGAATGCGCGGCGAGGCAGCGCTGAACGTGATGCAGCATCAGCAGAAGATGCAGCAGGCGGCGGCGCAGCCGCAACAGCCGAGGATGATGCAATGAAGCAGCGTTTTTGCCGCGTCTGCGGTGGCTGGCACGAACTCGACCGCTGGCCCCACAATTGTCTGCCGGAGCGCAATCTCGCAGCATCCGATCTGCCGGCGCCGCATTTCGTCAGTGACACGATCGAAATCCAGTCGATGCTCAACGGCAAGATGTACACGAGCAAATCCACCATGCGCCGTGATTATCGCGCCGCTGGTGCCGAAGAGATCGGCAACGAGAAGCCGCAGCCGATCGAAAAGCCGAAGTCGGATCGCAAGGGCATCCGTAAGGCTTTGAAAGAAGCATATCAGCAGCATTCCGCCTGAACGGGCATCAATCCCCGAAAAAGGAAAATCTCACATGTCAGACCTGAATAACGGTGCCGTCGTGGACGGTGGCGAAGACACAATCGTTGCCGATTCTCCTCCGATCAGCATTCGCGACAGCCTCAAGGCCGCGATGGCGCCGGAATCGACCGAACCTACGCAACCGGCCGATAACCGGGCCCGCGACGAGGCTGGCCGATTTGCCGCCAAGCCCGTCGAGCAGAAGACGACGGGCGCCGCTACTCAGCAGCCCGTACAGCAGCAAACCACTGGGCAGGCGCCCCAGCCTGAAGCAACCGCTGCGACGCAGCCAGTTGCCCAGCCTGTGGCGCAGCCGGCGCACAAAGCCCCTCCTGGCTGGTCGGCAGAGGCCAAGGCATCATTCGATACGCTTCCCGACCATGTAAAAGCCGCGATCAGCAATCGCGAGCAGGAGGTCGATAACGGTTTCAAGGTCCTGCAAGATTACAAGGGGCTCGAAGAGTTCTCGCCGTATGTGAAAGCGGCCGGCACGACATTCGCAGCTTCGATGAAGCGCGCGCTCGACTGGGAAGCGTCGTTGCAGCGCGATCCGGTCAACACGGTTCTGCATGTCGCGCGCCTCGGCGGCGTCGATCTTTTGCAGTTGGCCGCTCATCTTCAGAATGCTCCTCGACAGCAGCCGGCGCCCCAGCAGATGCAGCCGCAGCAGCCGCGCGTCAACGTCGAGGAGACGGTCAACCAAGTTTTGCGGAAACGAGACGTTGAAACTCAGCTCAACGCTTTCCTTTCCGATCCCGCCAACGTGCATGCCGAAGTTCTCATTGATGATATGGCGTCCCTAATCAGCACGGGCCGCGCCAAGGACCTCAAGGAAGCTTACGACGCCGCATGTTGGATGCGTCCTGACATTCGCCAGCAGCTCATCAATCAGGCTGCGCCGGCACCCGCTCAGGACGAGCAAGCAAGGCGCGCCGCTGCGGCAGATCAAGCCCGCAAGGCCTCCAAATCCATCACCGGCTCTTCCGCCCCTGGCCCCAGTGCAAACGCCGGCGTCGGAAAGTCATCCTCACTTCGCGACACGCTCAAAGAGGCTATGGCAGCCCAGGGCGGTCGCGTCTGATCATAGGGTAAATCCACATGGCAATTTCTCCGAACCTTTCGGAAATCGTCACGACCACCCTGCGTAACCGCAGCGGTGTCATCGCTGACGACGTAACGAAGAACAACGGGCTTTTGTCCCGTCTCAACAGCCGCGGCCGCAAGAAGCCCGTTTCCGGCGGCCGCACCATCGTTCAGGAACTGCAGTACCAGGAAAACAGCACGTTCAAGCGCTATTCCGGCTACGACCTCCTGAACGTCCAGCCCTCTGACGTCATCACGGCGGCAGAATACGACTACAAGCAGGCCGCTGTTGCCGTCTCGATCTCCGGTCTGGAACAGCTCCAGAATTCCGGCGAGGATGCGGTGCTCGACCTGCTGGAAGGCCGTATCGAGAACGCTGAAATCACGCTTAAGAACAACATCGCGCTCGACTGCTATTCCGATGGCACGGCCGATGGTGGGCGCCAGATCGGCGGCCTCAATCTTCTGATCTCCACGTCTCCGACGTCTGGCACCATTGGCGGCATCAACCGCGCCACATGGGCTTTCTGGCGTAATCAGAAGTTCTCCGGCACGTCGGACGGCGGCGCCGCTGTAGCGTCCAACAATATCCAGTCCTACATGAACCGGCTCTATCTGAGCTGCTCGCGCGGACCGGATCAGCCGGATCTCATCATCGCGGACAACAATTATTTCCGGCTCTACTGGGAATCGTTGCAGGCGATCCAGCGCATCACGTCCTCGGACAAGGGTATGGCAGGCTTCAACTCCCTCCAATACATGGGCTCCGACGTGGTGTTCGACGGTGGTTTCGGCGGTGGTGCACCGTCCAACCAGATGTTCATGCTCAACACCAAGTACCTGTTCTACCGACCGCATCGTGACCGCGACATGAGCCCGATTGGTGACGATCGCATGAACCCCAATCAGGACGCTCTCGTCCGTCTCTGGGGCTGGGCCGGCAACATGACGATGAACAACGCCTTCCTCCAGGGCGTCCTGTTCGCCTAAGCCAGAAAGGATCAATCAAATGGCTGTCGCTCGTACTCAGACAGAGCGTTTCGGCGCGAACCCGTTCCAGGTGGACGGCCCCTTCGTTTCCGGCTCTGGCATTCCCGGCCCGAATTTCACGCTCGGCTCCCTCGCATGGGGCGATGCCGAAGCGGAATGGGTCTATTGCAAGCTCGTGCTTGCCTCGCAGACGACCTTGCAGCCCGGCATGTGGCTGCAATGGGACAAGGACTATAACGCCAACCTGCTGACCACGGCTACGGCTGTTGTCGGCTATGGCGTTGGTGTCTTTGCTGGTGCCATGCAGCCACCGACCATCACAGGCGGTCCTGTTGGCACCATCACGCTTGCCGCTGGCACCTATTACCTGTGGGTGCAGCGTGCCGGCCAGGCACCAGCTCTCGTCAGCGCAACCACCACGGCGGCACTCGTCATTGCCGAGACCACGACAACCGCTGGTCAGGGGAACGTCCCGGCGTCGGCCACCGTTGGCACGAAGCAGATCACCCCTGTTTCGTTCCAGACCGCGAACATCACGTTCACGGCTACGACGGTCAACGGTTCCAACGTCCTGACCCTCCTGTCGGGCGCGTCCTCGGCGTCCGGACCGTTCATCGGCGCATCTATCGCCGGTACCGGCATTCCGGCGTCCACCACGGTCACCGGTATCACCTACGGTCCGAATGGAGTTGTTCAATCGATCACGCTGAACAACAACGCCACGGCCAACGGTACGGCAATCACCATGACGGTAACCGGCGTTCTCGAAGCCCGGTTGATGTGGCCGTACATCGCGAAGACGAACTGAGGAGTAAAATTCAATGGGCGTCGTCCAAGCACTGAAATCAGCCGTCGCGGAAGCCCGTTCACTCGGCCGCGACGTCCCGCCGGTGATCGAGGAGCTTTTGCACCTCATTGCCGAGACCATCGACCCTCCGGCACCGGATGCTGTTGTTGAGGAGACGAAGCCGGAAGCGGCCGAAGAACCTCAGCCCGCATCGGAACCAGCCGCCGTCGATCCCGATGCACCGCAGCAAGAAGCTCCGGCTCCTGAACCTGTGCCATCGGAACCCGATCCGGCACCACAGCAATAATCATGGGGCTCTTCGGAGCCCCTTTTCCTTTCCCCGCCATCAACAGCGAGAGCAACCATGTCCGAATCAACCGGAATTTATGCAGCATTCACCCTTGAGCCCGTGGAGCAGTCCTTCAAATCCAAGGAAGCCGGCCGGCCCATCTTCGAGGATCGCGAATTCGTTCGCATCGTCATCGCCGGCGACAAGAACACCGAAGTTTTTCGCGAGGCAACCGACACCGACAAGGAACGCTTTCATGAGCCCTATGCGCGCTTCAAACGTGGCCTTGGCGAACGTGAGCAGATCGTCGGTACGCCGCTGGCGCAATGGCCGCTCCTGAAGCCGAGCCAGATCAGGGAATTCGAGGCGATCAACATCTACACCGTCGAGCAGATGGCGGCGCTCTCCGACACGATGAAACAAAATATCGGAATGGGTGCGCATGAAATCGTCGCTGCTGCACAGGCATTCCTGGCGAGCGCGAAAGACGGCTCTGTAGCCTCCGCTCTTGCTGCTGAAAACGAGCGCCTCAAGACTGACCTCGATCTACTCCGCGAGCAGGTGAAGGCACTCTCCGATCGCCTGGAAGAAAGCGAACGCGGCGAACGTCGCGGTCCAGGCCGGCCGCCGAAGTCGGCTCGCGAAACCAATCTTGAACTCTAAGACCGAGATCCGCGCATGTCTCTCTTGACCATCGTACAGCAGGCGTGCGCGACCCTCTCGATCAACGTGCCAGGCCTCGTCATCGGCAATCCTGATCCGACAGTGACGCAATTGCTGTATTTGGCGCAGGAAGCCGGCGACGATCTGGCCCGTGACTATGATTGGTCCAACCTGCATATTCTGCGGCAGTTCACGACGACCGGTGCTTATCCGGAACCGAATGCACTGCCGACAGATTGGCAGAAATTCGCCGATAATTCGGTCATCTGGAATAATTCGCGCCTGTGGCAGCTCAATGGCCCCGTCGATGCCCAGACGTGGCAGCGAAACACGGTGATCAACTCCAATCCAGTCCCGCAAATCTGGCGCATCCTGCAAGGTGACCTCGACATCTATCCGAACACGGTCGGGGAGACGATCAGCTTCGAATATATCTCGTTGAATTGGGTGAAGCTCAATGCCGGCGGCACCAGCACGACATTTGCATCTGACCTCGATACGACGCTGTTTCCCGAACGGCTCGTGCGCCTCTCACTGATCTGGCGCTGGAAAGATGCAAAGGGGCTTGATTTCGGCTCGTCGCTCGACAAATTCGAGCGCGCCAAGGAAAACGACATCGGTTCTGATCGTTCTGCGGCGGCTAAAACCCTGTCCATGCCGAACCGCGGAGAAATCCCGGATAATTATTGGCCCGGCATCATCACGGTGACGCCATGAGAGCTCGTCGCCAGGCTCTTACTGCGCGCACGGCACTTTCTGCGCCGTGGCTTGCTCCCACCGGTGGGTGGCGCACGGACGTTACTTTGGGCGACATGCCGAAAAACGCCGCCTATCAACTGGATAATTTTTTCCCGGAATCGAACCGCGTGAGAGCGCGCTATGGATCGAATATTTTCGCATCCGGCCTTGGTGCCACGGTCCAGACGATTATTCCGTATTCCGGCGCATCCAATAAGTTGTTTGCGGCGGCCGGGACGAAAATATTTGACATAACGTCGGGTGGCGTTGCGTCGTCGGTCGTGACAGGACAGACCGGCGCCCGATGGTCTGTCCAGCAATACACCAATGTCGGCGGATCTTTCCTTCGGCTCGTAAACGGCCTCGATACGCCGCTGCTCTATGACGGAAGCACGTGGTCAACGACGGCGATCACCGGCACAGGATTGACGGCCAATAATCTGTCCGTGGTCGTGGCCTATCGGTCCAGGCTTTGGTTCATCGAGAAGAGCACGACGAAGATCTGGTATCTAGCGACTGATGCCGTGAGCGGCGCCGCAACGGCGTTCCCGGTCGGCGGCAGCATGAAATACGGTGGTGTCCTGGTCGGGATGGGCGTTTGGACGATCCCTTTGCAGACCGGCATTCAGCAATGCCTCGTATTGATGTCTTCGGAAGGGGAAATCCTCGTCTATCAGGGATCGGACCCGACGACGGCGAGCGGCTTCTCTCTGATGGGCACGTTCAAGGTTGGTCACCCGCTCGGCTATGACAGGTGCTTCCTGAACGTCGGCGCTGATCTCGCAATCATGACGACGGATGGTATTATCCCGATCACCAAGGCCGTTTCCCTTGATCGCGGCGCGACCGACCTCGGGGCGGTTACCGCCGGCATAGCGCCGACCTGGCTGCAGACGGTCTCGGATCAGGGAACGATATCGGACGAGTGGCAATTGACCGGCTTTGCGCGGCGCAGAATGGCCATCGTCAATCTTCCTGAGACTGCTGGCCCATATCAGTATGTCATGAACACGGAAACGGGCGCATGGTGCCGGTTCTATGGTCTGGCCTCGACATGCTGGGGCACATGGCAGGATCGGCTATTCTTCGGCAGGGCGGACGGCAACGTCTGCGAGGCTGAAGTTGGATCTTCAGATTCCGGCAATCCCATTGACTGCTTGATGGTCGGCGCATGGCAGACATTCGGAGACGGCATTTCTCCAAAATATCCGACCATGATCGGCGCGAACCTCCAAGAAGGGGCGCAGACGACGTTCTATCTCGGCGTCTCCGCTGATTATTCGGTTACCATTCCGGCTGCGCTGTCGAACCTACTGCCAACGACGAAGGCCGCCAAATGGGATGTGTCCCTCTGGGATGCCTCTTATTTTGCGGGGACGACGCTCGGCAAACAATATGCCACGGCGACGGCAACAGGCGTATCTCTCGCCCCGGTTATTCGTGCGGTGATTTCCGGCGATTCCACCTCTATTTCGGAAGCGGGCGTCATCGGCGGGACAGTCCTATACCAGAAGGGGCAGCCGGTTTGATCGTCTCGGAACCGAGGCAGGACGTCGCCGCATGGGTCGGGCAGAGGATAGGCGTCGAGTTCCGGCCCCCATACACGGCGATTGCAGAGGTTCGGGGTGGCAAGATCATTGCCGGCTACGTCTTCAATGTCTGGACGGAATATGACGTGGAGGTGTCGCTCGCGGCTGACCGGCTATCGCGTTCGCTGATCAAATCGGCCTTCTCCTATGTCGTGGATAATCTCGGCTGCCGCCGTGCCACCTTTAGGACGCGCGCTGACAACGTGAATGCCCAGAAATGCCTTGAACGCCTCGGAGGGCGCCTGGAAGGGCGCCAGAGAGCCTATTTCGGCGACTGTGATGGCTTGCTCTACGGAATTATGAAAGAGGATTTTCCCATTGGTCAGCACCCCATCACCGCCCAAAGCGCCTGATCCGCAGGCAACCGCATCGGCGCAGACGTCGACCAATCTGGCGACCGCGCAAGCCAATGCTGCGATGAACAATGTCAATCAGGTCACGCCCTACGGCAACCTGACTTATTCGCAGACCGGGCAGAACTTCATCGCCGATCCGAACGGGCAGCAATATTACGTGGATGGCAGCGGACAATATCATTCGTCGCTGCCAACGCACAGCGTCACCACGCCAGGCTCCCCGGGCACGCAGAGCAGCGTCGTGCGTTATGACAAGAACGGCCAGCCGATCTATACGAATACCGGCGCGACGGCCGCGAGCACCAAGGATGTAGCCTACACGCCGGATGGCTGGACAGCCACAAAAGGCTATTACGTCCCGACCTACACAGCCACTCAGACGCTCTCTCCCGAACAGCAAAAAATCCTCGATCAAACGCAGCCCGCGCAGCTAAACCTTGGCACGCTCGCCAATCAGCAATCTGCGAAGATGATCGACTATCTCAATCAGCCGGTCGATCTCAGCGCTCAAAATCTAGACAACTACACCAATACCCACTGGATGGGTGGTTTCAACAACACGTGGGACCGCAATCAGGCGAACCTTGACCAGAGCTTGGCCGACAAGGGTATCTCGATCGGCTCCGAAGCCTATTCAAACGCCTATCGCGATTTCACCAACAACAAGCAGGCGGCGAACGACCAGTATCTCGGCGACATGTATGACCGGGCGCAGTCGGCAATCCTGGCGCAGCGCAACCAGCCCATCAATGAGATTTCGGCACTCTTGAGCGGATCGCAGGTCACCCAGCCGAACTATGCGTCGAGCACATCGACGAGCACTATTCCGACTACGGATTATGCCGGCATCGTCAACCAAGGCTACCAGAACCAGATGGCCGGGTATAACGCCCAGCTTCAGCAGTCCAACGCCGCAATGGGCGGCCTATTTGGTCTTGGTTCGTCGCTTTTGGGCGGGTGGGCGATGTCCGACAGGCGTCTCAAGACGAATATCCGGCAGATCGGGACAATGACCAATGGTCTGAAGCTCTATGCGTTCGATTACATCTGGGGTGAACCGTCCGCCGGCTTCATGGCTGATGAAGTTGCCGAGATGGTGCCGGATGCCGTTCGCGTAGGCCCGGGCGGCTTCCTCATGGTCGATTATGCGAGGGCTGCATAATGTCGTTCATTTTCAATCCTAGCGCCGGTGAAACTGAAAGCTCCTCTGCCGTCGATATGCGCCGCCGGTTGGCTGCGGCAATGTTGCAGCAAGGCATGCAGTCTTCGCCGATCCAATCGCCATGGCAGGGAGTGGCGCGTCTGTCAGAGGCCCTTATGGGCGGTCTCGCAGCTCGACGCCAGTTCCAGCAGGAACAGGACGCCAACACTCAGATCATGTCGGCGATCACCGGACAGCCATATACCCCACCGGCCCAGTCTCCGGGCTTGTTCGGAAGCCTTTTCGGCGGCGGCAAAGGCGTCCCTGCATCTTCTGGCGCGCAGAGCGAGATGGCCGCGAGAAATCCCGGCGCAACCGGCCATGTTGCTGATCTCTCCGGCCTGGACAGCAACCAAATCTATTCTGGTTTCATGGATACCGTGAAAAACGGCTATGATGGCCCGAATGGCAAAATTGCTGGCATCAGCAATCCCTATGCGCTCGCTGCCGTAGCCTCCACAGGAAAGGCCGAGAGCGGTTTCTCTCCTAGTAATGCGGCCGGTTCATGGAATGATGGTGTCAATAACGCCGGCGGCATCATGTCTTGGAATGGGCCGCGCCTAGCTGCGATGCAAAGGTTTTCCGGCGGCGGAAACGGCACGCCGCAACAGCAGGCGCAATTCTTCCTACAAGAAAATCCGGCGCTCATCACTGCTTTGAACAACGCCAAGAGTGTCGACGAAGCCCAGCACCTGATGAACAACGCATGGGCATTCAAGGGCTACAACGTGCCCGGTAATGCCAATGCTGCCAATCGACTCGCCACCGCTCGGGCACTTCTGCCTCAATTCGCGCAGGTAGGTGCTCCGACGCCCGTTGCACCGCCGTCTCAGACACAGGTCGCGAGCCTCGATCCGTCTGCGGGTCTGGCATCCGTGCCGCAATCGGGACCGGCTGTTCCTCCCCCATCGCCGACCGCGCAGCCCGACAACATGGCAACCGTAACGCCAGATCAGATGCAGGCAATGCTCGGTCCGCAGCCGACGCCGGGGTATGTCGACCCCATGGTGACGAC
This sequence comes from Rhizobium sp. BR 362, assembly GCF_036528765.1. Lineage (NCBI taxonomy): Bacteria > Pseudomonadati > Pseudomonadota > Alphaproteobacteria > Hyphomicrobiales > Rhizobiaceae > Rhizobium > Rhizobium sp. BR 362. The sequence continues at coordinate 241,654 of NZ_JARWGH010000003.1, forward strand.
GGCATATAGGCAGCCTCAGGCAATACCGCCGGCGGCAGACGCTATCAACCAGCAAGCGCCCGTAGATCCTATGCAGACGGCTTCCCTTGGCCCGAATGCGGGTGCAGTTTCGCAAGCTGCAGCCCAGCCTCAGATACCGGCTCCTGCAGCTTTGACCCCACAGGCTGCCTCGCCTACGCCGGATCAGAGCGCTCCGCGAGCCCAAATCGCACAGGCCATGATGAACGCTACGAATGGAGCATCGAACGCGATTGCCAACAATCCGCGTGCGCAGGGCCTCCTGGCGGCGATGATGAATCCGTACGCCTCTCCGCAGGCTCGGGCGCTCGCCGGCTCCGTACTGCAAACGCAGATGCAGCCTCACACCCAGATCGTCCAGAATCCGAATACCGGTGCTACCTATCTCGTCGATACCTGGACCGGCGCCAAGCAGCTGATCGACCAGGGACAGACCCCAGACAGTGAGCTTCAGAAGGATGCAAATGGCAATCCGATTGGCATCTTCAACAAGCGCACGGGTGTCTATCAGAAGATGGGCGATCCTTCCGCCCAACTGGATATCGTGACGCGTCCGGATGGCTCCATCATCGCTGTGAACAAGATCACGGGGCAGCAGATGGCCGCTCCGGCGGCCGCCATGAAGACGGACAGCATCGTCGAGGGCCCGGTTGACCCGCAGACCGGCTATCCGACGAAACTGCTTTGGAACCCTGTCGACGGCGTCAAGGGCACTATTGGCCCGAATGGACAGCTTTTGCCTGCGGGTTCTGAGCAGGCTCCTCAGCAAGCCGGAAACGCATCTGTGCCCCCTCCAGGTGTCGATCCGAAGAAATATCGCGAGACGATGGCAACGCGTGCCGCAGAAGCCGCTACGCCATCGGCGAAGGACGAAAACGAATTTGCCTCAAGCATGATGGCTCGGCCCTCCTATAAGGAATATTCGGCTGCCGTTCCGACGTGGAATTCCTTTACCCAGCATATCCAGGACAACACACCGGCCGCCGACAAGGCCATCGTCGACGACTTCGCCAAGATCCTGAACCCGGGCAGAGCAGTCACCACCGGTTCGTTCCAGCTCAACATGGATGCGCAGTCGGTGCCCGAATATCTGCAGGGCCAGATCCTCAAGGCCTTCACCGGCAATGGCGAGCTGGGACAGGACGCCCGTGCGCAGATGGCGAAAATCGCTGAGCTCAAGATGCAGGAATACCAGAAGGCGTGGGACATCGATGCGCAGCAGGGTACGAAAATCGCCAAGTCTCACGGTCTGACCGTCGAAAACGTCATTCCTGACGTCCCAGACGTGGACGGTATTGACTTCTCGAAGGTCAACACCCTCAAGACGACGGCAAGCGGTACCGGGCCGGCAACCGCATCGCCACCGTCGACGACGGCGCCCACTACTGCGCCCTCTGCGATGCCAACGGCGACCGGTCCAAATGGGGAAAAGATCAAGTGGAACGGCAGTGCATGGGTGCCGGTCTCCGGGCCTACAATCGACCCTAATTCGAACGTAAACCACATCCCGAACGGAAATTGATCGATGGCCAATATCCCACCGCCGCCGGCCGGTTTCACCATCGATGCCCCGCAGACGGCGAATGCTATCCCTGCGCCGCCGCAAGGCTTCACGCTTGATCAGCCCCAGCAAGGAACGGGAAATACCGATACGGGCATCGCACGGCTGATCAGCGGTCAGCCTGCGGCCGGTCAGGGCGATTTGACGGCAAACAACGCCGTGCGCTCCGTCGCGACTGGCGTTCCCATCGTCGGTGGTATGCTGAACCGTATCGACGCCGCTACGAATGCTACGCTGGCTCCGATCTTCGATCCGATTTTGCCCGACAGCTATCAAAAGCTGCCCGAGCAGAATTGGAGCGACCGGTACCAGCATGCACTTGATATTCAGTCCGGCAGAGATCAGGCGTTTCATCAGGAGCATCCGTATGTCGATACCGGCCTGAATGTCGCCGGTGGCGTTGCCGGGACCGTGCCGGCGATGATGGCCGCGCCTGGCGCGTTTGGTATTGGCTCAGGTCCGATCCTTGCACGATCTGGAGTGGCGGGCGCGGTTGGTGCGGGCATAGGCGGTACGGACGCTGCTATTCGGTCCGATCTCGATCCTCGTCAAACTGCTATGGGCACAGGCGTCGGTTTCCTAGCCGGGGCCGCGGGACCAGCGATAGGCAAAGCGATTGGTGCAGGCGTTCGGTATTTCACTCAGCCATCCGACGCCATATCTGACCTTTCCAGTGCTGCCCGAAACTATATTGGGCAGGAACTCGCCGACCCGACGAAACTTGGCGGCTATCAGGAGCAATTGGCGCGACTTGGTCCGGATGCCACGTTGGCCGACGTGTCCCCCGAATGGATGGGTGTTGCCCGCGGCGCGGCCTCTCGCCCCGGTACGCGTGACGCGATCGTTCAGACGCTTCTCGATCGGCAATCCGGCGCTAATGCGCGTCTCGCAACTGATCTCGATTCGTCATTGGGGCCGGCCGTTGTGCCGTCACAGGTCGATCAGGCGCTACAGGCAAGCCAGCAGCAAATTCTCCCGCTCTATCGCGAGGCCTTTGCCAACGCGCAGCCCTTCGATACGCAGCCGATTGCTGACGCGCTCGCACAGGACGTCAATCAACTCCGAGGCCCGGCACAAGCGGCAATGGCTCGGGTGCGCGGGATGCTTAATGTCAGCGGAAGTGATCAGCTTTCGAGCGATCCGCGCGTCATGTTCGAAACCCGGCAGGCGATCGATGGGATGCTCTCGGGCGAAACTGATCCGAAGGTGATCCGCGCCTTGTCGGAAGCGCGCCAGATGGTCGATGATGGTCTGACGCGGGCCGTCCCTGGCATCAAGGACGCCGACGCCGCCTATGCCGAACTTGCCCGTCAGCGTGAGGCGCTGCAGCAGGGCCGTCCGGTCCTGAACAATCAGGCTACGGCTCTCCGACCTCAGGAAGTCCAGGACATGCTCCAGCAGGGCGCATTGCCTCAGGGGCAGCAGATCGGACCGTCTGGCGTGCCGACGCGCTTGCAGCAGGGCGTCCGCGCCGAGATCGACCGCGCCGCCGGCACGAATGCGATCGACACGACCGCGTTGCGCAATATCGTCCGCGGCGAAGGTGACTGGAACCGGGAAAAGCTCGGGATGCTGTTCGGGCAAGACAATGCCGATCAGGCTCTCAATGCGATCGATCGCGAAACAACCTTCGGGCAGACGGCCAATCGCGTGACCGCAGGCTCCGATACGGCCATGGCAAACCGGTTCGGCAATTTCCTTGACGATGTCGGTAAGCCGACTGAGATCCCAGGCGACCTCACGGCAATGGGTGTTGCAGCCCGAAGCGCCAAGAAGGTCGCGAATGCATTGTTGGAACAGCGCGGCGAAGATCTGGCCGCAAAGTTCGCGAATGATCTGGGCCGCGTCTCTGTCGCGACAGGTACGACGCGCGATCAGCTTGTGCAGGCTTTGGTCGCCCGTGCGCAGCAATCTGGCTCAACGGCAAATCCTGCCGTCCAGAACCTCATCAATGCTGTTGTGCAGAGCGCAGGACGGCAAGCGTTACGATAGGTTGCGGAAATCGCGCGAAATGATGCCGAAGCATCCGAGCATCAGGGAAACGCCGAAGACAGCGCCAAGTACAAATTCGAGGCCCATGAACCTCAGAAACCACGTCAAACCGCCCATGATCACGGCGAAAATGACGAAACAAATGGCGATTAGCAGATTTTTGCGGTCTTGGGACATAGCGAGAACATATAGCAGTTCTCCGCATCAATTCAATTGCAAATAGACGCTCTCTTGGGCGCCTTTTTCTATGGAGACATGAATGCCAAGAAATGGCTCTGGGGTCTACTCGCTGCCGCCTGGCAGCACATTCACCCCCAACACGCTCATCCAAAGTTCTGTCGTCAACGGGATCAACACCGACCTTGCTACAGACGCCAACACGCCACGTCCGATCGTGGCGGGAGGAACCGGTGCCTCTACGGCTGCTGGTGCGCGATCGGCCCTTGGACTTGCTACTGGCACATTCGGGTTCATCTATGGTCTTATGCTTTCCAACAATGCCGGCGATACTGCAAACAGCATCGATATAGCCGCGGGTACTGGCGCGGAGGAGGGCGTGTCAGCTCCTAATTTGATGACGCTTGCTGCAACGCTGACAAAGGCATCGAATGTCGCTTGGGCAGTAGGCTCGGGAAACGGCAGTCTTGATACGGGAAGCATTGCGGACGGAGTGTACTACGTCTGGCTTATTCAAAGGTCGGATACGAACGTCGTTGATGGGCTGACCTCTACTTCGCCTACATCCCCGGTGATGCCGGCCAGCTACGACAGAAAGAGGCGGATTGGAGCATTCGTCAGAGCATCCGGTTCTATCAGGCAGTTTTACCAGGACGGCGATAACTTTTTCTATAAGACGTCTTTGCTGTCCGTCTCGCAAGTAAACCCCGGGACATCCGGTGTTCTTGTGAATTTGTCTACACCGGCTATCAAGAGCGAAATCATTTTCAACGCCACGCTCCAAAACAGCAGCTCGTACAATTTTAGATCGAGCGTGCTGTTTTCATCGCCAAATCAAAACGATGATGTTCCTAGTGAACTGGTCGCTCCTCTCCTTTCCATAGGTGGCTCTATCAATGCCGCTGGCGGCACGTTTGACCCTGCGGGGCAGTTCAGAATCCTGTCCGACACGTCTGGTCGAATCCGATACCGAGTTTTGAATTCCGATGCGTCGGTCACTTTGAAGATTGCAGTCGCTGGATGGGTAGACACCCGAGGACGGCTGGGCTGAAGGAGAATCCGAATGTTCGTGCAGCGAAATAATGATGGTGCAATTTCCGGCGTATTCATTGAAATCTGTCCAGGGGTCGCTGAAGAGGCGTTGCCGGACGACGACCCAGCCGTTGTCGCGTTCCTCAATCCGGCGCCCAGACCTGTCGAAATCGTATCTGCGCGCCAATTCAAACTGCAGCTTCTTGCGGCCGGCTTACTGGATCAAGTTGATGCTTGGGTAAAGACGCAGGATCGATCGGTGCAAATCGCCTATGAATATTCAGGCGCCTTTGTGAAGGATTCGCCGATGATGCAGCAAGGCTTCGCTGCCATGCAATTCACGTCCCAGCAGATCGATGACTTCTTTAATGAGGCGGCGAAGCTCTAGTGCTGGCGCGCCTACATAGTCGCGAGAACCATATCGGCTATGACCCCACCGCAAGAACGTTTATCATGCCCTTCCTCTCATGCTGCCTTTGACGAAGCTGGGGAAGTGGTGGGCGTTTTCTCACTCGCTACCTGAGCCGAAAGACTGCGCCCCCAGTTTCTGATGGGTGTTTCGAAAAATCGAAAACAGATCTCGGCCAGGATGGCGGTCAACAGAAGGGCAATGACGCTGCGCCAGGTCGTTGTATTTGCAAGAGGGAATCGCTGGCCGATCTCGATGGCCAAAAGAAAGATAGGATAGTGAATAAGATACAGTCCATAGGACCGCGTGCCGATCCAGCGTAATGGAATCCTCCATGCAGAGAACGGCAAGATGTATTGTTGGCGTTGAATGGCAAGATAGACCAGGCTTGCGGCGACAATCGGCATAACCGGAATGAACTCGTGGACAACTCTCGGGACGTACGCCGGCGCGAGAGGAAGCGCAATTATCAGGAAACAAGCGAGTGCCACCCCATAAGGCATTCCAATCCGAAGCTTGGGCAACCAGGCTTCCTTCTCGGCAATGTAGATCATCACCCCTAGGCCTATCGGAAAAAGTGGGATGACGGCGCCAAGCCAGGATGGCAGAGCCAAGAGGATTGGCCAGATAGTCGCAAGAAGGATCAGGCGCGACCTCGACGTTTTTACCGCAACAAGGAGAAAGGGGAATGCAAGATAAAACTGCTCTTCCAGCGAAAGCGACCAAAACACCCCATATATATCGCCATGCGGCGTGATGGTGTAGAAATTGAAGTAGTTGAATATGCTGGCGACCGCAGCGGGAATATTCTTCTCGATTGAGCCGAATGCTCCAGATGAATTGAACCATACGCAACAGGCTAGCGGTATCCCGGCCCACAATACGGCCATTGGCGAAATTCTGGTGATGCGCCTGATCCAGAAGCGCAGGAATGTGGCGCGAATATCCTCGCCGGTGTCGATTTCGGGGATAAGGGTGGCGCTGATCACGTAGCCCGAAATGCTGAAGAATAAGATCACCCCGAGATTGAACATCGTGTTCTGCATAAAGAGGTCGAGGATTGGAAACTGGTGGAGGGTTAGCGCGTCCGAATGTCTGAACATGACCATGGCAATCGCCACTGCGCGCAATCGATCGAGTTCTTCGTTCCTCTGCATCGAGCTGATCCCCACAAACAGTAAGTCTTTCTTAGCGACTGGGGCAGCTCCTCACTATTGTAAAAAGGCAACTATCGGTAGATTTTGTATCTGCTAACGTTCTTAATCGTGTCTGCCGATTTCGGCTACACCTCCTAATCCGCCACACACTCTTGAAAAGGTAATCTCATGGATCGCGCGAAGTTCTTCGCAAGCGCTCGACCAACCGTGTTCGCGGGTTACCTACGGAACTGCAAGTCAATGGGCCGAAAGCCACAACGCGAGTGAGTGTCGTCAGTCGCGGATGGAGCCAATCCACTGATCCTCAACCGTCTCGCCTTCTATCAGCTCGCGATATTCGACGATCGAGCCATTGCGCCGACGCATAACGGGCCCTTCAATCCTGTTGCCATTGATGTCCACAACCGGTGTGTGGGCCAAATACGGGCGCCATTTCTTGGAGATCAGGAAGGTTAACATGCTCAGCTCCGACAGCTCGGTGGCAGTAGCGTTAGCATAACGCAATCGATGATCCAAAACGACATTCTCACGGATAAGATTTGGTCGGTCCAGACCGACTACGCACGTTCCATACTCAAAATACAAGGACTTCACCATGCGTCTCTCCGCAAACGGAGCGGCCGACATTCGGCTGCACGAAGGTTTTTCCGCGTCCTGGTATGCCGATCCTGGCGGTGTGGGCACGATCGGTACCGGCTTCACCTGGGCGTCAGCAGCGTTTCGGGACTGGTGGGCAAGGAACCGGCCGGGGCAGACATTCGCCCGAGGCGCCACCATGACCAAGGCAGAATCCGACGCGGTTCTGCAACTTGTCTCCGATGAAGAATACGGCGCCGCAGTCGATCGCTTCCTTTCTGGCCGCATGACGCCACAGACCGTTTTCGATGGCGCAACGTCAGTTGTCTTCAACTGTGGTGCTGATGCTCTGTCTTGGACATGGGCAACTGCAATCAAGGCATCTGAATACGATCTCGCCGGTTCTCGCCTGCTGACGACAGCAGTAACGCAGAAGAGCAGAGTTCTTGCCGGTCTCGTCGCACGGCGCAAGGATGAAGCTCGATTGATCTCGAAAGGCATCTATGCCAGCGGCGGGGTAGGGGCGACGATGCCAGATCCAGCAATGGCGGATGGCATTCTTGAGCGCGGCGAGCGAGGTAGTTCCGTCCTCCAGCTTCAAGAGCGTCTGATCGCGCTTGGCTACACGCCCGGCAATCCGGATGGCATCTTCGGATATGGCACGCTATCGGCCGTCCTAGCCTTCCAGCGCGCTTCGAAGCTAACGGCGGACGGTGAGGTCGGCCCGAAGACACTCGCCAATCTGGCGGCATAACACCGGCCGCGCGGCTCGCGGTAAACCCTCCGAACATCGAAGGATATCTTCTAATGCGCATCCTCCATCTCGCGATGGCGGCCAGCCTCGTTCTGTCCGCTGTTTCCCTCTCCGCATGCAAGACCACGAGTCAGGTCGACACTGCCATTGAGCAGAACCTGCCCAAGGTCTGTTCGGCGCTCGAAATCGCTCACGTCGCGTTCTCGGCTGTGGCCGCCACCGGCAAGCTGAAGGCCGGCACAGTTTCCAAGGAAGCCGCGGCTTATGCCGGCGTTGAGACGATCTGCGCCGATCCATCCCACACTTCAGTCGTCGATGCGGTCGTGAAGGTCGCACAGGCCTACGCGGTTGTCAGCAGCGCCCTCCAGCAGGCCAAGGCCGCTCAGTAAAGGAAAGCCACCATGTTCAATACGAACGCCATCCATAACCTCCTCAATATCCTGATTGCCGTTCTGGCGGCCGTCACGGCATTCCTGATCGCCACCGGCTGCACACAACTGGAAACTGGACTGCTCGAATGCTCGCAGTCCTGGATCAGCCCCAAATACGCCGCTGCGATTGTCGCGGTACTGGGCTCGTCGAAGATCCTGATCAATATCGTCCGCGATGGGTTTGGCGGTTTGATCAAGCCTCAGCCTCCTGTCGAGAAATGAGCAGCGCCGTTCTGCTGACGTTATTCTTCCTCTGTGCCGGCACCCTTGCGCTCGCTATCGGTGCCGGCCTCCTCTCCATACCGCATTGAAAGTGAAAGATGGTGGCTGACGAAACCGGAGATGAAGAGATGCAAATCCCGGAACGCGCGAAGAAGATGGGGGCGAATATCAACACCCTCGTCGGAATTCTGTCGATCGCCTCTTCGGTCGGCATGGGTGTTTGGGTCACAGCGAACAAAAGCCGCGACATCGAGGACCTGCAGGGCTGGCGAAAAGACTTCATCGTCCAGACGGAAGCGAATTCAGCCCGCGTCGATCAGCGCCTGCAGGCGATCGAAACGCGGCAGTCGACCGCTGAAGGCGATATCAAGACGCTCGGCTATCGCATGTCAGCAAGCGAGCAATCGGTCGGCTCGGTGCTCGCCTCGATCAAGGATCTGACGTCCTCGGTCAACGAGCTGAACGGTGACGTGAAGGTGGTGCGCGAAATTCTGCAGCGGCAGGATCGCCAGAGCGGCAACCAGCGTTGAGGAGCCATTATCTCTCGAAGATTTCGCCGTGACATTCGTCACACGCCGAACGGTCAATGACGTGCTGTTTTACTCTTCTGCCGGTGAGGAAGGAGCGGTAAGTGTTTGACCATGAATGGGTTCGCTAGGAGCGGCCATCCGCTGGCCAGCATAGCAAGGTGATGTTCGTTATGAACTCCTTGCTCATATAGGGTGACGATGATTGCTGCCAGTCGCTTGGCTTCATCGGCGTTATCCATAAGGTGCAACTGTGCGAGGACCTGCGCGAAAGCACGTTTGCAAATCTCTAGGTCGCGCTGCCCCAACATTTCATCATGGCTTGGAATGTATCTATTTACCATCGATCCATCCTCATTCTGTGATCGTGAGGCTTGATACCGATGACCTATCTCGCACATTGCAATCGAAATCATTCCACGCGGTCCCCAACCGGTCATGTGCCGAGAAGGCGGTATACAACGCAAGTTTACACCTCGGTGATAATTCGCGCAACCTAAAGATACAATCCTCTAGGGTAGCCGCATTGGCGCTCGCCGATAAGTGCTAAGGGTGCCCGCTGCTTCATTGCTGAGCGGGCGCTGTAGTAGGGGACGTTGTGGTGGCTGGCTGCTGTGTCGTCGTCTGGGATGGGGTGACGGTACTTGTGGTATTGGCGTGCGGCCAGAAAGTCCAAGCGAGAGCTGCGACCACAACAATCGCAATGATAACGATCCATGGCGTCCATGGCTGTCGGCGTACAGGTGTCGTTCTGAGATCTAGGTTGGGCTTGTTGACGTCGTTGCTCATCGGAGTGCTCCTTTGAGACGTAACCTTTAGCCGCAACCAAGGTTCCCGGCTAAGCGGGGTTGCGTCGGAGCCGCCATTTGCCACTATGCCTGTCCATCCACCTCCCCATCCTCATCCAGCTCCCGCACCGGCAAATAGGCGTTTGTCTCCAGCCATTCTTTGATGATGTAGCGGATCATGTCGTTGCGGGTTTTGCCGAGTTCATCGGCGATGCTGTCAATCGCTTCCTCAACTTGTTCATCGAGGGCAATCGAGCCCGCATTTCGGAGCATCAGCGCAGCGCGCCGCAACAGGATCTGCAAATCAGGCCGGGGGACGTCTGCAATCTGATTAGCGGCATCATCGAGAGAGGAAGCAAAGTCACGCATCGTCATTACTGAAATCAGAGACTTAGAAGATGGCAGCCTTGATCGCTGACCAGTTATTGATGATAGCAACTGCTGCTACGGCAATGGAAAGAAGGGTGGCGGCCTTCGCAGTTGTAGGGAGGCTATTGACGCGACCCTTTAGTTCTCCGAAATCGACCGCTGAAGGCGCGGAACGCAACATTCCTTTGATCTCTGCCGTATCTTGCAAGATCTTCTTCGTGTCGTCTTCAAGGGCTTTAACGCGGGCTTCCATGCCGTCAAATGTGCCACCTCCGCCTCCTGATTGCAACGTTGCTTGATTCGGTTCGGCATTCACATAGGCGTCTCGGAGTTTGCCGACCAAGTTGATTACGTTTTCATTGGCCACTGTTTTCTGCTCCAAGCGTCTTTAGAGAGTGTGTTATCGCCGCAAACATTGCGTCGCGCGATTTGTGCCAATGAACCACTGCTTCTCGCCAATCGAAGGACCCATAGTCAAAATTATTCGCCAGGTATGATCTGTTTACGCCCTCCACGCACGCAACCACTGCCGCGAGTACGGACGCCAGCTCTTTTTTTGTCGCCGGCTCGTTCGAGTTTTCGAACATCTTGTTTATCGCAACGGAGAGCGAGTCCTCGAGCTCTCCAACAACGCCGCTCATTGTCTTGTCCCCTTCTGTCGTCCCATGTGCTGCCGGAACGAATTGCGGCTCATAATGTCAGGAGTCATATAAAAGTCGAGTCAGCCGCCCGAACGAATCCCACCGCCCGTGAATGGCTCGAATTCATCATCGCCGTCAAGATATTCCAGCTCGTGGTCAATATGGTCGATTGCCCAACAGAGCGCTTCGATCTCGTCGTTTAGATGATCGACCAGATCTTCCGTGATGATGGCGATATCAGCCGCGGGCAAGGATGCTTTGCTGTTGATGATCTTAATCGCGTCAGCTTCAAGGCCGGCAAGATGGTGCTTCGCCCGCTCGATCTGGAAGAGCAGCTTGTGGCGGCGGTCGAGCAGGTATTCTCTCGTTTCATCGATCATTGCTGCATCTCCTTATTCTCCTGGGAGTCGGTTGTTACCTCCGAAGGTAACTTTTGCGGCCATCGTCGGTGATGCAGAAATGGCCGCCGCGTGGCCCGACGCAATACGACCCGCCTCGGCATGAGCAATCCGATGAAGACGTCGGCTTCATATCCGCCGGCGTCGATCCGAGCAAGGCAGCCCCGCCCATATAGACCTCACATGATTTCTTGCTCGCGCTGACAGATCCATCATTGCAGATGAAGGTTGATCCCTGACAGTGATCAATTCCGCCTTTGTGGCCGCTGCAGGGAGTGTTGGTCGCCCAGCAATTCGTCGGTGCCAGGATAAAAGCCGCCCCGACAATCGCCATCCAAACTCTCATTGAGTCCTCGAAGCGGCGGGGCAGCCTCGGATCATTTTTCATTCGTCAGCTGCCTCGGAGCGTAGAGCTGAGCTATCTGCTTTGCCTGATCTTTGCCGCCAGAAAGCAGTTTCGCTTTCCGAAGAATGTATTCCGGATATTTAGTTGGAAGATAAACATTCCTGAACCACCGCCGAAACTCAACCAGGCATTCCTCTGGATAAGCCCATGCTTGCTGGGGGTTGCTTTTTGCCTGGGGATAGTAGCTCGGGTAATAGTGATTGTAGGGTATTCTCTCTCCAAACGTTTCAGAAAGATCATTTTCTGTCCAATGGCGTCCCCATATGCCGCCAACGCTGCCGTCAGGAATCGTCTTATCACTAATCGGCAGTCCGGCGTTGATAAGGTCTACGATCATACCATTGGTCTCATTAAACACGATGAAATGAGCGTCGGGAGCGGCATCATTCAGAAGCGAAACTCGATCGTTGAAATATTTCCACTTATCGATCGGCTTGTAGCCAAGCGCGTCGTAGATGAATTTATTTAGGCCGTACCGCGCTAAACGCCGGTAGTTGGCCAGAGCGGTCTCGTTCTTCCTCTGCGCCTCGAACGCGTAATATTCAATAAATGCCATGCAGACCAGGTCTGAGTATGCATAGTGGGGCGAGCCGTTCTTCTGGATTTCCATATAAAGAGTAGGGGACTCGTACCCAGCTTCTCGCAGGTAGTTGGAAAACCATCGGGCCCGGCCTGGAGGTTCCATACCTGTGCCAAAGTTATCTTCCCATTCCTTCGATATTTCGTGAACGGTTGATCGAGCGGCGCCGCAGATCGCGGCCAGACCAACTTGCGTCAGATACGCCATTCCATTTTCAAGAACGCCCATTTCGATGCCATTAACATTATTCTCTATCTCGACCCCAAGATCGAGTTGTAGCTGTTTTTGCGGTGCCGGAAGCTTCATGAGTTTTCTCCTTAACTTATTGAAATAATTGAGAATTATGGGTGCCGGTTGCTGACCGAAATATGCTTGCGAGATTTGCCCATAGCTCCCGACAAGGTCTCACATGTCAATGCAAAAGCTGCACCACCATAAGCACTACCGTGGTGAGGCCGGCGCACACCGTCATGACTGTTAAAACCGAAGTCGACATCATATCGCTCCTCACATGAATTTTTGGAGCTGCCTACCGCAGCGGTAGGGGTCTGTCGCGTGACAGATCGCGTGACATAGGGCCGTGCCATCCGTCGCGGCACGCAGAGGATGCGCTCAATCTCGGCTTGAGCGGAAGGCCTCTTCTGTCATCACGTTTCCTCCATTTCGCTGCAATCTGGCCCATAATCGATCAATGCCCTGTCCATCTTACAAAATCCGAAAGGGTAAACGGCCTCCCGATTGGACAGTTTCCGCAGCGTCGCTTTAAAACTTCCCGGCCGCGACGATTACCACTTTTCAAAGGACGAGCGAATGTCGGAACTCGATGACCTTTTGAGACAGAAAGCTGAATTAGAAGCAAAAATTCAGGAAGTAATGGCAGGGGAGGTGGAGCGTCTGAAATATCAGTTTGCCGAGCTTGCTTACAAACTGCGTGAACTCGGTGTGCTTCCTGGCGCCGTCGTCGATGCTTTCACGGACAAGGCCGGTACGTTTAATTCCTATCGAACGATGAAGGTCAAGAAGGCTTAGCCGGAATATCAAACCGGAGTGAGCAGGATTGTCTCTTGCATACTTTGCAAAGAATGCCGCAACCGCTCAACGGATGCGCGCGAGATTGGAGAGATCGGGGTTCACGCCCAGCGGACAGAAGCTTTGGACCCCGATCGAAGACGATTTTTGCAGGATGCTCTATTTCGATCAGTTTGCGCTTAGGCAAATTCTTCCCCATCGAACCCACAACGCTATTCAAGCTCATTGTCGTAAATTGGGCTTTGGGAAGCGATATCAGAGATGGGGACCTCTGGAGAGGCAGAAACTCCGAAAGATGTATCCGGAGGCTACGCGTGAGGACATTTGTGCCGCATTTCCAAATATCGATTGGCTGAACATCCAGGCCGTTGCCCGGTACTATGGGTATAGAAGGAAAAAGAAGCCCTATAAACTCACTGGGATTGCAGCCAACGATCAAGCTCGAATTCGGTGCTATGAGATCGGCTGGATCATGCGAGATCTCGATGAGGAAAGCGGCACCGGGCGCTACTTCCAGACCCGCGGCCACAAATCAAAATATCCCAATTTCAGAGCCATCAATCGCGCTGTGATGGCGTTGGGCGGCTACTTAGAAGTCCGTTGGAACGATCAATGACTGCAGAACTAGCCGAAGCATCTCCCAAATGATCTGTATTTGTCACGCTTCCTACATCCAACCCGCCGACGGGCAAGAGCACGAACGAAATTCAGGAGGGCTTCCCTCGCTTCCTCTGGCAATTCAGAAAACTGCATGATGGACCTCGACGGTATCGAACCGACGACCAGTAAATTATGTTTTTCCGAGAAAAATCAATATTGACGCCACCCCGTTTCGGACCGGAAGAAGGTGAGAACAAATGGTCCGTGCGGACCGATTGCGGACCGATTGAACGGACAGAACCGGAACAGACAGGGACCACGTGGATTTGTCTGTCCCGGAAATGGTGGGTTTTCGCGAAGCAATCTCCGTTCGGGACGTGGGGGTCGAGTGTTCGAATCACTCCACTCCGACCAGCTTGAAAAGCCCGCATCTGCGGGCTTTTTTCGTTTTTAGACTTCGGTGCCGAATTCTTCACGGCAATGACTGGGTCATTTCTCTTTATCGTCCTTGCGTGCGGTCGTCCAAGCGCTGCCACTCGACGGATCTGAGTGATCGGCTGTCAGTCTTTGAAGGGTTGATGCCGTGGTCTTCAGAAGGACGATTAATTCACTAATGGTCCGAGCGGTTCTCGCACCGAATGGTTAGACGTTCAGGTTGAGGACTTGAAAATTAAAAACCAATTTAATTAATTCAAAATTCCTTGAAATTTAAATATTGAATGATATTATCTGATCGTTAGGCGACTTTCCGCCTACGTGGCTGCACCTGTAGCCACACTGGGCCGCCCACATCGTCCCCGACCGGCGGCCCAATTTTTTGTCACTATTTTAAATTTTACTGATGTGAGACGTGCCTGGCTGCCGGCAATAGCAATAAGGGCAGCAGTCAACGCCGCGGCGAAGCCCGCCACTTGCTTGTTGACAAAAACTAAGGTCGCCTTACTATTAGGCTGCTAGATTAGATTGACCTCCAATCTGCGCCCCATGGTGGTCTGGCCGTTTCCCTCGGCCAGGCCACTTCTCGTTTGACGGGGCTCCTGCCGACGCCGCTTGCGATATAATGTTGCCGCGCTGCAGGTTCTTCCCGAATGCTCCGGTTATGATTATCCTCTCCTCAAGGCCTTCTATCGGCAAAACAAACTGCAGATGGCGGTTGCCGCATGATATCTTTTTCGGCATGGCGTTTTTCGTTGCGGACACACTATATACAGAGTTGGAACGGAACGGCCCACTCGATGCCGAGGAGAGGCGCCCGCGTGGGAAGTGAAGCGAGGGACAAGAATGCAGTCTTGGCGGAAGCGAAATGCCGGCAGCGCGGCTTTGAATTGGTTTGCAGCGAGGGGAAGGTTCGTCGCTGCCGGTCTTTCCGGGTTGACGCTGGCTGTGGCAATTCTGCTCGCATCCGGCGTTCATAAATCCGCGCAAGCCGGTGATTGCGGCAATGTGGCTTCGCCGGGTCTCGATTGGAGCGAATGCAGCAAGACCAATATCATGCTGCAGGGCAGTGATCTTCAAAAGGCCAATCTCGCCGGCGCCCATTTCGACAGCACCGATCTCAGCAATGCCAATCTCACCGCGTCAAATCTGGAAAAGGCAACGCTGGTGCGCACATGGTTGAAGAATGTGCAAGCCGAAGGAGCGAACTTCTCGCGGATCGAAGCTTATCGCTCCGATTTCAGCAACGCCGTGGCCAATGGCGCCGTATTTGCGAGCGCCGAACTGCAGCGGGGCGAATTCGGCGGCGCTCAGCTTACCAACACCGATTTTCAGAAGGCCGAGCTTGGCCGCGCCGATTTCGACAAGGCCGTGCTGGGGGGAACTAATTTTTCACTCGCCAATCTTTCCCGTGCCGCTCTGAGCGGCGCGATGATCAAGGGCCCGGTCGCCTTCGGCGGCGCCTTCATGTATCTGACGCGTATCGAAGGGCTCGATCTCTCGGCCGCCACCGGCCTGGAACAGCAGCAGATCAATCTTGCCTGCGGCGATAAGGCGACCAAGTTGCCCGCCGGCCTGAAAGCGCCGGAGAACTGGCCTTGTCCGCCTGACGACAAGGACTGAGTAATCCGCCGGTAAAGACACAAGCGAAAGGCAGCAATCCGATGTTTGTCGAAAAGACGATCCAGCACGACAGCAAACCTGAATTCTACCGCGAGCTTGCCGCGCAGTTGCAGGCGCTGCTCGACGGCGAGACCGATCCGATCGCCAACGCCGCCAATACCTCGGCGTTGATCTACCAGATGCTGCCGGACCTCAACTGGGCCGGCTTCTATTTCCTGCAGTCGGATGACGAACTCGTTCTTGGCCCGTTTCAGGGCAAGCCGGCTTGCGTCCGCATCGCCGTCGGCCGCGGCGTGTGCGGGACGGCGGTCGAGGAGGAGCAATCGATCCTTGTCGAAGACGTGCATGCTTTCCCAGGTCACATCGCCTGCGATGCCGCCTCCCGTTCGGAGCTGGTGGTGCCGCTGTTTCGCGATGGCCATGTTTTCGGCGTCATCGATCTCGATAGCCCGCTTGCCGGCCGCTTCGACACCGACGACCAGGCCGGCATCGAAGCGCTGGCGGCGATCTATGCTGCTGCCTGCGATTGGGATGACTGATTGCCGCTAGATGGCCGGCGCATCACGCCGCCGTGTGCGATATGGCAAATCGCTTGCTCCATACCTATATTTCCGTCGCAACCACTCCCGCGACGCTCATCGAGCTTGATGTCTGTAACGATATCGAGTGTTCTTTCGTAGCCTGGTCGAGTTCGAAACACGCGTCTGAGGGCAAGGAGAACAGGAATGCAGAAGTACAGCAAGACGTCCGAGGCTATAGCGAAGCTGTCTCCCGAGCAGTACCGCGTGACGCAGCAAAGCGGTACCGAGCGTCCGGGCACGGGCGAATATCTCAACAACAAGCAGCCTGGCATCTATGTCGACATCGTATCGGGCGAGCCGCTGTTTGCCTCCTCCGACAAGTTCGATTCCGGCTGTGGCTGGCCGAGCTTCACCAAGCCGATCGAAGCTGCCAACATCAACGAGCTGACCGATCTCTCGCACGGCATGCTGCGCACCGAGGTGCGCTCCATCCATGGCGACAGCCATCTCGGCCATGTCTTCCCCGATGGGCCGCAGGATCGCGGCGGTCTGCGCTATTGCATCAACTCCGCCTCCCTTCGTTTCGTGCATCGTGATCGCATGGAAGCCGAAGGTTACGGCGCCTATCTCGACCAAGTGGAGGATATCCGATGACTACGGAACGTGCAGTTCTCGCCGGCGGTTGCTTCTGGGGCATGCAGGACCTCATCCGCCGTTATAAGGGCGTCATCTCGACACGCGTCGGCTACACCGGCGGCGACGTCCGCAACGCGACCTATCGCAACCACGGCACCCATGCCGAAGCAATCGAGATCGTCTTCGATCCCGAAAAGATCAGCTATCGCGATCTTCTGGAGTTCTTCTTCCAGATCCATGACCCGAGCACACGCAACCGTCAGGGCAACGATGTTGGCACGAGCTATCGCTCGGCGATTTTCTATACGAGCGACGAGCAGAATCGGGTCGCACTGGATACGATCGCCGATGTCGATGCCTCCGGTCTTTGGCCGGGCAAGGTCGTCACCGAAGTCACGCCGGTAAGCGATTTCTGGGAAGCCGAGCCGGAGCACCAGGACTATCTGGAGCGTATTCCGAACGGCTATACCTGCCATTTCGTCCGCCCCGGCTGGAAGCTGCCGGTCCGGCAGTCAGCCGCCGACGCCACGCAGCGCGCCGCATCCTGAATGACGGACACGTGGCCGCCGAGGGCGGTCGTGGATGAATGGCTGAGACCCTATCTCGGCACATGGGACGTGAGGCGGAAGATCATCGACCGCCTCAACGCCTCTCTTATCCTCTTCGAAGGTCAGGCCTTCGTCACGCCTCACCAGTTCGAGGAGCATGGCGACACGACGACGGACTACGCGACGCTCAGAAGCAGCCGCACCTACCGGCTATATAGTGAGTCTGAGCATGTCACAGTTTACTTCCCCGATCTCAGCGAATTCATCTGCATCGGAAAGGACGCCTCCCAGCGCCTTGTTCATCAATGCGGGCCGGACCTTTATCGCGGCCGCCTTTTCTTTCGCAGTCCAGATGCCTGGGCCGAGATGTGGCATGTGCAGGGGCCGCGAAAACACTACGTGAGCCTTGCGCACTATCGGCGCACCTAGGCTCTTCCATATTTAGCCCGCTAGACCAAGCCCGGGGAGGTCGTCTCGACGACTCGGGAGCTCCCTTGCGGCTGTGGTCTCCCTGGAATGGGCGTCCCGTGCAAAATGGGATAGCTCATTGTTGAACCTAGTAGGATTTTCCAGAAAAGGCGCGTGCCCCGTCTCGGGGTACCACGATGCTGTAGCTTCAGGGCACAGTGCCAGAAGGTGCCGCCCCATCGCCGGCAGGACCACCGTGTCCTCCTGCCCTTGGCTTACCAGGACAGGCACCGTAAGTGCGGCCAGTACGTCGTCGGAATCAATCTCGCGAGCCAGCAGAGCAGCCCGAATTTTCGCTGGCACGGCCATGTTCCAGCAAATTGCCGTCTCGAATACATCGGAAGGCAGTTGCGAATAGGTGCACCCGCGCACGAAGTTGCGGATTGCTTCGATGTTGCCGGGCAGGTCTTCACCCGTAGCACCAATGACATGATCGAGGAAGCCAGGACCAATCAAGGTGCCGAGCGCCGCCTTGTTTAGCGTCGTTGCCCCGGCCACAAAGTTGATACCCTCAACATGTGCAGTTCCATGGGCGCGGAGATAGTCGCAGATAATGAAGCCACCGTATGACGAGCCCACAAGAACCGGCCTGCCAAGGTTGAGTTGATCTATGATGGCGGCGATATCCTCTGCCCAAAGCTGCGGTTGAGTATAATGCTCTGCTTCAAGCGGTGCGTCCGACATGCCGTGACCGCGCAGATCCAAGGCTACGAGGCGGAAATCCGCTGCAAGCATGCTTTCATATTGGTTTTTCCAGCAAAGATGGTTTTGAGACCATCCGTGAATGAAGACGATCGAGGGCGCGTCTTCTTTTCCCCATTCGCGAACATGCAGTCGCAATCCTGCGCCGCCAATAACGTTATGAACCTTCATCGTCGTTCCTCCTTGTCAGCATCGCAAACTGTTGGAAGGATTCTATTCTGCGGGCGTGAGAAAGAATGTGGAAGGAACCGTTGAAAATGCCGGCCCACCGTTGAAAGAGCGCGCAGCAGCCGAAGTGTGACGTCGCTTCCACCAAACGCCGGAACGTCCTACCCAGTTGATGGCGCCTCCAAAGCGGTTAATTGTCAAGGCGGCATGGTCTTGGGCTACGTTGTTTCGGCGACGAAGCGCATTACCTCACGAACAAACTGCTCAAAGGCGGGTTCGCTGGCGAGGAGAATGTGATTGGCGCTATCGAGATCGACAAATCGAGCCCCAGGGATGCCGGTCGCAAACTCCCTTCCGGACTGAAAAGGAACGACAGCATCTTTTCTCGCGTGCAAGACGAGCGTTGGAACCGTCACCTGCGACAGCATATCCGAAACGTCGATGTCTCCGAATGCCTCGTGCAGGCGACCGGCGTTACCGGGCGACACGGAAATGCGCTGCAGTTCGTCAAACCAATCCATTTGCACCGGGTCCGCCCCGGGAATGAACATGGCAGTGAACAGATGCCGAAAAACCGGATTGTGCTGACCCCATCCTTCCCGGATCAATGCGGTCATTGCCTGATGCGTGGCCACCTCGTGGCTATCACCTCGCTTGCGCCAGCCTTTTACGAATCCTCCGTAGAGAATGAGCCCCGAAACGCGTTCGGGATGGCGAACGGCATAGGCAACGGAAATGGCGCAGCTTTGCGATACACCCAGAAGCGTGAATCGATCGAGGCCCGCTGCATCGACCACGCTCTCCAGATCCGCAATCATCGCCTTAAACGAAATGTCCTCGGCAACCCAGTCCGAAAGACCGTTACCGCGTTCGTCATAGCGTATGAGCTTCGTCTTCTCCGAAAGCGCGTCGATCCAATGCTTCCATACCGGACTTTCCCAATCATACTGCAGATGCGACATCCAATGTGCGGCTCGCACGATTGGCGATCCGTGGCCACACACCGCGTAAGCAATAGTTACCCGGTCGACGGTTTTGCAGAAACGAATTTCCTGCGATCTCTTGCTCCGGGTCACCGGTGGCGATGGGACATCCAGTGAAAGTCGAGACGGCTGGTTTGGGGCATCGCGAGAATCCTTGGCCAGCCCACTCCCGGAAACCGAAGGCTCCGACCACCGCTCGGGCAGATCATCGGCGGCAATCTCTTCGGCAAGGCGAGCGAGCACCAGGGAATAAACATTTACCCGCTCGGGGCTATCTTGAAGGCGTCGAATGAGAGCACGCAGAATCCCCGCGTGCACCCGAAGTGCCATATCCCGGTGGTATAGCCGCCAGGCTTCAAAATTCGGGCAGTGCGGCAGGCAAAGGCCTTCGAGAAATTCACCGCGAAAGGTCTTGGCAAGCGACTCCAATGTCTCCCTGTTCAAGACGTCGAGGTCAGCCGGTCGAAGGGAAGCGATGCCCTTGAAGTCTACGTCGATTGTCTGGGGGCTGAGGAGAACGCAGTTGTGGTCCGCATGCAGGCGCACATGACCTTCATCATTCACGATTGGCCTGAGTTTGTGGAGGCTCCACCTCAGGGAAGCCCGGGGATCGTCTGGAACTTCCCAAAACATCTTGCAAAGATGCTCGCGACGTTGGGGTCTTCCGATGACGGCCAAATAGCCAAGAAGGGCGCGGGTTTTCTTCGACTGCGGCAGAGGCAAAAGCCGTCCCTGCTGCCTGACGTTGAGTTCGCCCAATACCTCGATGGTTAGCTGGCCGACCATGATACACTGACCCGACGGAGTGTTCAGCGACAGCTTAGAGCAATGCAGCTCAGGAGGAAATCGTCCGGTTACTGTTGGGTGAGCAACGGCCGGCTGCCAGATTTCGCCGCGACAGCCTGGCACTTGCGCCCTTCGCTAGCCTATCGGGGCCGGATGCGAGGCCGAAAATGCCTGTGCTTCCTTCTGCAGCCATTCGCAGAACAAGACCGATTTGCGATTTCGCCGGGCACGCCGCAGCGCCACGTAATGATGGCCGCTGTCGATGAAACCCAACGGGGCGGCGAGGCGGCCGAAGCGGATGTCATCGGTCACATAGGGCCAAGGCGCGACGCAGACGCCGAGGCCGGCACTTGCAGCCTCCAGCATGAAATAGAAATGCTCGTATTCCACGCGCGCTCCGGCCTCGACGGCGGCGCCCGACCGCGACAGCCAATCGCCCCAGGCGCGAAGGCGGGTTCTGGTATGAAGCTGCGGAACGCCGGCGAAATTTTCCGCAACGGTTCTTTCGAGGGAAGGGGAGAGAACCGGGCCGGTCTGCTCCGGAAAAAGCGCGATGACCTCCGCGCCCTGCGGCCACGGTGCGGCACCGACTCGGATCGCAACGTCGAACCCGTCTCGCGTAAAATCCACCGGACGGGACGATGCCGTCAGGCGCACCTCGATGTTGGGATACTCCGCCTGAAACCGATATAGGCGCGGAATTAGCCACCGCATGGTAAAGGTGCCGGGGCAGGAGACGTCGAGCGATCCCTCTTCCGTATCGGCCACCGACCGCACCGACATGTCGATCTGATCGAAAGCGGAGACCAAGCCGGACAACAGGGTCGAACCTGCCTCCGTCAACCGCAGTTTGTTCTTCGGCCCTTCGAACAGCGGCACACCCAAGACATCCTCGAGATGCTGGATCTGACGGCTGACGGCGCTATGCGTCACGTTCAGCTCGTCAGCGGCTAGCGTCATCCGTCCATGTCGGCCGGCGGCTTCGAAGGCGCGCAATGCGTTGAGGGAGGGGATGCGGCGGGCCATGTGAGATTTCCGAACAAGTTTTGTTCGATCATATCGGTTTTCTTCCTGCACGCCATAATGTTTTGTCCCGCTTACAAAGTATTTTTTCTCCTTAAGGGAACAATGAAGTTCGGTATGCGAGAGGCACGAGGCTGCCCAGGGCAGCCAGATAGAAGAGGATGAAGACAGGATGGCCAACAGACATCAGGACGGCAGCGCCGGTGACGCAAATTACGGCGTGATCGGCACCAACTATGCGAAATACCGCCAGCCGGATCTGCATATTGCGGCCTTTATCCATGCTGCATTGGGCAATGCCCGCAGCGTTCTGAATGTCGGTGCCGGCGCCGGCTCCTATGAACCCATTGATCGCACCGTGACCGCGGTTGAGCCGTCCGCGTCGATGCGGGCGCAACGGCCGGCGCATCTGCCCGCCGCCATCGATGCCACTGCCGAAAAGCTTCCCTTTGCGGATCATAGTTTCGATGCCTGCATGGCGACGTTCACCGTGCATCAGTGGTCCGATCTGGTCGCGGGCCTTGCCGAGATGCGGCGGGTCACGCGCGGTCCCGTCCTGATCCTGACCGGCGATCCCGAAGAGCTCGATGGCTTCTGGCTCGTCGATTATGCACCGGAAGTGATCGCGGTGGAGGCGCGCCGTTATCCGCAAATGGCGACCATTAACGAAGGATTGGGCGGCAATGCCAAAGTCATTCCGGTTCCGATTCCGCTCAATTGCACGGACGGTTTCGGCGAGGCCTATTATGGGCGCCCGGAACGCCTGCTGGAGCCGGGTGCACGTCTCGCCAATTCCGCTTGGAGCTTCGTCGATGCGTCGATCGGCGACCGCTTCGTTGCCGATCTCGGACGCGATCTCAAAGACGGCACGTGGGATGCAAAATACCGGCATCTGCGCACGCAGCCGGAATTCGAAGGATCGCTGAAGCTGATTGTCGGTGAGGGCGATCCTGAAACGAAGGAGAGTGCTTTGTCCTTACTCGCTTCGCGAGGGCAGGCTTAAAAGCGGCCGGGATCGTTCACCCAAGGGTATTGGATGAACGATCCCTGGGTCGACATATTATTGGCGAGACACCCGCCGTCTTGTTTGTGCGGCTCGGGCCAGTTCCTCCAATGTGCGGACGGAGGTGGGCCAATCAATGCAGCCATCGGTGATACTTTGGCCATAGACCAGTGTTTTGCCGGGAACCAGATCCTGGCGGCCGCCGACGATATTGCTCTCCATCATCATGCCTTTGATGCGACGATCGCCGGCGGATATCTGCTCTGCGACGGAGCTGACGACCGTCGGCTGGTTCTCGGGGTTCTTGCCGCTATTGGCATGGCTGACATCGATGATGATCCGCGGATCAAGTCCTGCCTGCTGAGCCTGTGCCGATACCGCTTGCACGCTGGCCGCGTCATAGTTGGGTTGCTTGCCGCCGCGCAGAATAAGGTGGCAATCCTCGTTGCCGCGTGTCGAGGCAATCGCTGCCAGACCTTCCTTGGTGACGGCCGGGAAATGATGCGGCTGCGAGGCCGCCACGATCGCATCGAGCGCTATTCTCGCGTCGCCATTCGTCCCATTCTTAAAGCCGACCGGGCAAGAAAGACCTGAGGCGAGCTGGCGATGCACCTGGCTCTCGGTCGTCCTCGCACCGATCGCACCCCAGCTTACCAGGTCGGAAATGTACTGCGGCGTGATCGTGTCGAGGTATTCGCAGCCGGCCGGCAGTCCGATTTCGTTGACATCGACCAGAAGGCTCCTTGCGATGCGCAATCCCTCCTCGATACGGTAGCTGCCATCAAGATGAGGATCGTTGATGAGGCCCTTCCAGCCGACCGTGGTTCGGGGCTTCTCGAAATAGACCCGCATGATGATTTCGAGATCGTCGGCGAACCGGTCGCGCTGTTCCTTCAAGCGGGCGGCATAGTCTCGCGCCGCGACAGGATCGTGGATGGAGCAGGGGCCGATCACGAGGATCAATCGATCATCGTCATTGTTCAGGATGCGGTGAACGGCACGGCGCGTTTCCGTCACGGTCGTGGTGACGGCCTCATCCCGCGGGATCTCCGCTATAATGCTGGCGGGCGGGGTGAGGGCAGTGATTTCGACAATTCGCAAATCATCAGTGGATTTCAACACGGGATCGCTTCCTTTTTGGGGTCATACCGTGCCGACAAAAAAAGCCGCCAGGTAGGACTAGCGGCTGTTCGGGTCTATGTCGTTACGTCGATTTTACCTACGCACGGGCCCGCCTCCGCTGGGAGCAGCGGTACCAATAAAATCGCGAGGCGTTTGCGTAGACGAATGACATGCGGCCTCTCTACGATAAAAAAGGCGGCTTGTCGATGATGTTGAGGGCATGGCCGTAATCTTCACTCCGGCGATTTGCCGCTTTTGCAGCACGACCTTCCGGAACCGCTGGCCGTTTCGTCGGCCGGAGGGGAATTCTTTCCCAGACGACGCCATCGGTCTCGGCAGAAGCGCCGCAGATCGAAGTAACATTATATATAATATGACAAAAATAAAATTCTATCTCCGGATGTTGCGCATCCGGTTGGTAGCAATCAAGGAATGTAGGCGAAACCCGTCCCGGAAGGACCGGCCCAACTTCGCTGGAAGTCAGGCCGGCCTCCATCCGATCAGGGGTCAAGTCAGATCAGATCTCAGAAACGAGGTCTTAGAAGCTACGCTGGAAGCGCAGAACGCCAGCCCACTGGTCCTGGTCGATGGAGTCCCAGTTGGTGTAGGAAATTTCCGGCTGAACCAGCAGGTTCTTGACCGGGTTCCAACGAAGGTTGGCGGTAGCTGCGAAGATCTTCGAGTCGGTGTAAGCGACCTGAGCGTTAGCCTGGAGCTTGTCGTTGAACGGAACGGTGACGCCGCCCCAAACAGCCCAGTCGCCCCAGCCGATACCCTTGGCCGGGCCTGCGCCGTTTGCGCTGGCGTACTTGTTCAGCTTGTCGCCGTCCGTGTTCCAGCCGCCCATGACGAACGCCTTGAAGACGCCGAAGTCGGCATCGGCGCGAGCCTTGATGGCGCCTTCTTCGACGATCGAGTCATAACCGCCGACGATCTTGAAGCCGAAGTTGCCAGCCTTGTAACCAGCACCGGCAACGACGTCCGGAGCGTAGTGGTTCGAGCTGTTTTCGCCGTTGACGCCGGTTGCGCCAGAGCCGGAGTTGGAATCTTCGAGCGAGATGACCGCCGTGAAGCCGTTGCCGGCGTCGTAGTTGTAAGTCAACTGGTTGAGTTCGTACGGGCCGTCATAGACCACGTCGTCGTTGATGACGTTGCCGGCATAACCCATGTACAGGTTATACTGCGAGTCGAGCTTACCGATCGTGAAGCCAGCGAGGCTGATGTTGGCGAACAGAAGCTTCGTGGTCGTGGAGCCGCCTTCCTGCCAATCCCAACGGTAGACGGTGTTGGTCTTCAGCGGACCGAATTCGGTGTCGCTTGCGGTGTCGACGCTCAACTGAGCGCGGGTGTGCCACAGCGTGCCGGAACGGTCAGCCGGGTTGTAGGCGTTGTACCACTTGCCTTCGGTACGGACCATGCCGCCGATCTTGAGGCAGGTCTCGGTGCCCGGGATGAAGAAATAACCGGCGCCGTATGCGTCGCAAATGCGGACGTATTCGAGCGGTTCCGGCTCAGCGGCGACGACAGCGTCGGCTGCCTGAGCGCCGGAAACTACTGCGAGGGCAGCAGCGGAGCCGAGAAGAAGGCTCTTGATATTCATAAAAACTCCAATCCAATATAGATTGGGCACAGGCCATCGCGCCGAAAATTCGACGTGCCTCACCCTATCCCTGTTAAAAACCCCGACTCGGGAGAAACGGGCCCCACCCGCTTCTGCGCGTCATTAAGCCTGAATTCATGCAAAATTATATGATATATTTTTGCCGGAATGACGTTTTCGTGATTTTTCATTTTTAGTTGCAGGAAAGCAACATCTGCAAACATAGATGGTAAGTTTGCCGTAATATTGTCTGCGCAATAATCACTTTGGGGTAGGAAATTTCCCCGCCACCGAGGCAAATGTACGAAGACGCATACGTTCAGTCCTGAACGGCTGCACGCGAACAGATCGACGCCTGCAACGGCGTCGCCAGTTGGATTTAGCTGTGGTGGGCTAAAGAATGCTCGATTAATACAGAGCGGTTCGCTTCGAAGTCGGGGTTATCAGCCTGCTCAGCATGGCGCCGATTGCGATGCCCCAAAGGCCGCCGGACATGTCGACGATGATATCCATCGAAGAACCGTAACTTCCGGTCGCCAGGAAATGCGATAGGCCGAGCACCGAGACGCTGCCGATCATCAACAGGCAGGTGAAGGAAGGCGACTGCGGATAAGCAAGTCGAGCCAACATGCCCGCGACGCAAAGTGCGCCGGCACGATACATGTTGAAGGGATCGCCAAGTTGGGCCTGCAAATTGAGATGCGCAAAGGTCACCGCAACGAGTGCCGCGATGTAGCTCCAAGCGATAATTTTCAAAAACCGACCTGATATCATGGGGCTATTGTACAGCAATGACCAACCGAAACTCTAGTCTCCGGTCTTTCTCGAGAGTTGCGATTGCCGTCTTGCCGCGCACACATTTTGTGTGTTCGAGAAATATATTGTTGCGCGCCAGGCAAGGCTGAAGGCGCTTACAGCTCAGATTTTTCCAAAAAAAGGGGCCAGTCGGCCCCTTTTCATCATGAATTTGACGCCAATCAAATATCGCTGGCGGCGTTTGCCCAGATCTCCGCTGCCTGTGCTGCGGTCACGCGGCGAACTTCCGTTTCGTCGCGACGGCTGGAGAAGAGTTCGCTGGCCATGATCTGATCGGCAAGATCTGCTGGCAGCGACAGGAGCACCCGTTGGCCATCCTTATGGATGCCGCCGAGGTCGGCGCGCTTGCCGGTGATCATGCCGCCGGCGACCGTGTTGTTGGTTTCGGGGTCGATCAGGATGAAGGAGCCCGTCGAGCGGTTCTGATCGTAGGGATCGAAGACCGCAGCTTCGTCGAAGGAGAGGCGGACCTTACCGATCGCGTTCATCCACAGCGACTGTGCGGGTGCCCAGGCGCCGGTCTTCAGCTCAAGCTGAGCGATCGGCTGCACCTGTACGCGCTGGCGGCGGCTGCCGCTCTTCAGCCAATAGCGTTTACCGGGCTCGATACCTTCCGGCTGCAGCGCGACGATCTGCGCGTCGAAGGCGAGACCCGATTGCGGCTGGCTGTCAATCGCGACGATCATGTCGCCGCGCGAGACATCCACCTGCCGGTCGAGCACGAGCGTGATGGCGTCGCCGGCAACTGCAGCATTGCGGACGAGATCGAAGGTGACGATCTTGGAGACGTTGGCGACCATGCCCGACGGCAGGATCATGACGCTGTCACCCGGCTTCACCGAGCCGCCCGCAACGGTGCCCTGATAACCGCGGAAGCTTTCGCCCGGCCGCGAGACGCGCTGAACCGAAAGGCGGAAGCCGACCGCCTGCGCCGAACGCACGGTGGCGAGTTCCAGCGTCTCGACCAGCGTCGGACCGGTGTACCACGGCATGGCGGCTTGGCCCGAATAGACGACATTTTCGCCCTTCAGCGCCGACATCGGGATGGCGGTGATCTGCTTGACGCCGAGCGACAGAGCGAATTCGCGGAAATCATGCGAAATCTTCTCGAAACCGGCGCGGTCGTAGTTGGTCAGGTCGATCTTGTTGACTGCCAGCACGAACTGCTTGATGCCGAGCAGCGAAGCGATCGTCGCGTGGCGGCGCGTCTGCTCGAGAATGCCCATGCGTGCGTCGACCAGCAGCACCGCGAGATCGGCGGTGGAGGCGCCGGTCGCCATGTTGCGGGTATATTGCTCGTGGCCGGGCGTGTCGGCGACGATGAAGGAGCGCTTGTCGGTCGAGAAATAGCGATAGGCGACATCGATGGTGATGCCCTGTTCGCGCTCGGCCTGGAGGCCATCGAGCAGAAGTGCGAAGTCGGGCAGGCCGAGATCGTTCTGCTTGCCGGTGGAATCGCGCTGCAGCGTGGCGGCTTGGTCTTCCTTGACGGCCTTGGTATCCCAGAGCAGACGGCCGATCAGCGTGGATTTGCCGTCATCGACGCTGCCGCAGGTGATCAGGCGAAGCGGGCGCGAGTCGCGCACCTTGGCGGGCTCGGCGGCCGGCAGGGTGACGGCGTTTGCGGTTGCGGCTGCAGTCATCTCAGAAATATCCTTCACGCTTCTTCTTTTCCATGGAGCCGGATTGGTCGCGATCGATGGCGCGGCCCTGTCGTTCGGAAACCGTGGCAATTTCCAGCTCTGCAATAACGTCTTCAAGTGTGGTGGCAGTCGAGCGGATCGCCCCCGTCAGCGGGAAGCAGCCGAGCGTACGGAAGCGGATGACTTCCTCGCGCTTGACTTCGCCGGGCAGCAATTCAAGCCGCGGATCGGCGGCCATGATCATCATTCCGTCGCGCTCGACGACCGGGCGCTTCTCCGCGAAATAGAGCGGCACGATCGGAATGTCTTCGGCCTGGATGTAGCGCCAGATATCGACCTCGGTCCAGTTCGACAGCGGGAAGACGCGAACGCTCTCGCCCTTGCGGATCTGACCGTTATAGATGTTCCAGAGTTCCGGACGCTGATTGCGGGGATCCCAGCGATGGTCCGGCGTGCGGAAGGAATAGATGCGTTCCTTGGCGCGCGAGGCCTCTTCGTCGCGGCGCGCACCGCCGAAAGCAGCGTCGAACTGCCCTGCGTCGAGCGCCTGGCGCAACGCTTCGGTCTTCATGATGTCGGTATAGGGTGCCGAGCCGTGGGTGAATGGCGTGATGTTTTCGGCCTTGCCGCGCGGATTGATGTGTTCGATCAGATCGAGATCGTATCGCTTCACGATCTCGTCGCGGAAGGTGATCATCTCGGCAAATTTCCAGCCGGTGTTCACATGCAGCAGCGGGAAGGGAACGCGGCCGGGATAGAAGGCCTTGCGAGCCAGATGCAGAAGCACCGAGGAATCCTTGCCAATCGAATACAGCATCACCGGACGCTCGAATTCGGCCGCCACTTCGCGGAAGATGTGAATCGACTCGTTTTCCAGCGCCTTGAGATGCGGGTCGAGCGGCGGCTTGGTGCTCTGCGGATTGGAGAGTTCCGTATCCGGACGGCTATCGGGCATTTCTAACTCCAGAACTTCAGATGGTTCCGACCGGGAGGCTGGCCGGAATAATAAGGTGCGTTGGTTCCCGACAGCCTGGCGGCAGGTTCAACTGCGCCTCGACCGGTGCCGGGACCCGGCGGGACGCGTCACTGTGCGGCGGCTGCTTCCTCATGAACATGCAGGCCGCATTCGCGTTTCTCGTCGTTTTCCCACCACCACCGGCCGGCCCGCTCGGGCTCGCCCGGTTTGATGGCGCGGGTGCAGGGTTCACATCCGATAGAGGGATAGCCGCGCTGATGCAACGGGTTAACCGGCACGCTGTTGTCGGCGACATAGGCGCGGATCGCGTCGATGTCCCAGTCGGCAAGCGGGTTGACCTTTAGGAGGTTGCGCTCGGGATCGTATTCGGCGAAAGCCGTCTCAGCGCGATTGGCCGATTGGCCGCGACGCAGGCCGGTGACCCAGATCGTTGCGCCGGAAAGCGCTCGCGCAAGCGGCTTCAGCTTGCGCACGCCACAACAGGCATGCCGGGCTTCGACGCTCTCGTAGAAACCATTGAGGCCATATTTCTCCGCATAGGCATCGATGTCTGCCTGCTCCGGCTCGTAACGGCGGATGCGAATATCGTATTGGCTTTCGGTTTCGTCGATCAGCGCCAGCGTTTCGGGAAAAAGACGGCCGGTTTGCAGCGTGGCAACTTCGATCGGCAGACGGTGATTGCCGATCTCTGCCGTGATGACCTGGTCTTCGATCCCGAGGGAGGTCGTAAAAACGGCATGGCCGCCGAGGCCGGCAACCAGAGACAGACGGCCGGCGAGATCAAGCGCCGCCAACCGGCTGTTCAGCGTTCCGGCTTCTTCGATAGGATTGATGGCAGTCATGGAGATTCCTGTCCTGATATTGCCCCGGAGTATCGCAGCTTGTCAGGGGAGCGGACAGAAAAACGGATTTCGAAAGCTGGGGAATAGAGAGCAAATATCTCCATGAAGCCGCTTCCATGCGGAAAAGCGACCGCCTCGGCTATGAACCAAGACGTTTTGCCTCCTGCAGCAGGCCGGCGGGGCAGCACCGATAAGACTAGTCATATCTAAGTGCTTGCTTTAATGTCTATAGAAATAGTAGGGTTACACGGGGCTTGTCAAACGGAAATCGGAAGTGATGGCCAAAAAGATGCGAAACGCCGAATTTTGCCCTAAACTGCGGGCATAGCATAAGAATGAAAACAAGGCTGGGTTGCCGGTATTATCGAAGCTTTTCATGATCTGCATGTTTGATGCAGGATTGAAGCTCGGCGACAGTGTTGAGAGTTCCGAAACGATGTGGCCGATGTATCGGGTGAGCGCATCGTATGTGTGTGTAAACGGTTCGAAATGATCACTCAGAAAGCAAAATATGCGCTGCGGGCGCTGTCTGCTCTGGCTCAGGCCGAAGCGGGCGAACCGATGATGATTTCAGACATTGCCGCGCAGCAGAAGATCCCGAAGAAATTTCTGGAGCAGATCCTTCTCGACCTGAAACATCAGGGTATCGTCATCAGCCGACGCGGCAAGCAGGGCGGGTATCTGCTGCGCAAGCCCGCCAACGAAATCACCTTCGGCGAGATCCTGCGCATCATCGATGGACCGATCGCGCCGCTGCCGTGTCTTTCCATCACCGCCTATCGCCGCTGTGATGATTGCGACGGCGAACAGACCTGCGAAATCCGCCATGTTTTCGCAAGGGTCGCCGATGCGACCCGCAAGGTTCTGTTCTCGACCACTATCGCCGACGCAGTATCTCTGCCCAACAACGCGGAAGTCGCACGGCTGCTGGCTTGAATGAGGCCTCAGCCGGCGGCGTGCTCTTCGCCCGCTTCCTTCTCGATTGCCCGCCGCGCCCGGACCGCTGCTGCGATGAAGACGCGCGAGAGGCCGTGATAGAGCGGTTCGCGTGACAGGAGGCGCGAGGTGACATAGCCGATCATCGACACCGCCATGATCGGAATGACGGCCTGATGATCCCCGGTCATTTCCAGAATGATGACGAACGCGGTCATCGGCGCCTGCACGACGCCCGCAAAATAGCCCGCCATGCCAAGGATCGCCGCCAGCGCAATGTTGCTGCCGATGAGCACGCCGACCGTACTGCCGAAACCGGCGCCGACGGCAAGCGACGGCGCGAAAATACCGCCGGGAATGCCTGAGATCATCGACAGGAAGCTTGCCAGCAGCTTTTCGACAAAGAACAGCAGGGGCAGAGCATGCCCCTCCACGGCGCCGCGGGCTTGGTCATAGCCGGTGCCGAACGTGTTGCCGCAGGAAGTGACGCCGATCGCCGCGACCACAAGGCCACAACAGCCGGCGAGCATCAGCATGCGCTTGAGGGGTTGCGGCTGCGCCCACCGGCGGATGCGTATGCCGGCATAAAGTGCAAAACCGCTGAAGGCCGCCCCGAGCACGCCGCCACCAATGCCACAGATTAGGACGAGGCCCCAATCCGCAAGAGCAGTCGGAGCGGCATCCGCCGTACCGAAATAATTATAGCTGCCGGAGAGCCCGAGGGCCGCGAGGCCGGAGAGTATGACTGCGGTCAATACCAGACCATTGGCGCGCGATTCATAGGTGCGGCTCATCTCCTCGATGGCAAAGACGATACCGGCGAGCGGCGTATTGAAGGCTGCCGCAATGCCGGCTGCCGAGCCCGCCAGGATAAGCCCCTTGGCTTGCGCCATGCCGCCGAAGCGGGCAACCGCCAGCATGAAGGAAGCGCCCACCTGCACGGTAGGGCCTTCGCGGCCGATCGAAGCGCCGCAGAACAGCCCGAGAATAGTCAGCACGATCTTCCCAAAAGCAAGCCGGAGCGACAGCAGCTTCGTGCGGTCTTCGTCATGATGCAGATGTCGCGCCGCGATCGCCTGCGGGATGCCGCTGCCTTGAGAATTCGGAAAAAGAGTCGCGGCCAGCCATGCCGAGAGCACGAAGCCGAGCGGCGTCAGCACGAGCGGCAACAACCAGGTCCATTCGCCGGAACTCGTCACTCCGGCAAAGGCGCGCTGCGCCAAGTCGGCCAGCTTGGCAAAACCGACGCTGATCACCCCGATCGCTAAAGCCCCTGTCCAAAACACCAACCGCGGCCGCCAGAGATGGATCGAACCCCAAAGAACACGGGAGCGGCGGAGAAGCTTGGACTTGCGGTAAATGGGGGGCATGGCGATTTTCGCTGGAAAGGGTGAGATGATGTCGGCTTTGCGGCCGGAGGGTATGCATCCAACGCTTCTAGCGTCTTATCCCACCGCTCTTCAACTCTTGTTGATATGCCTGTCCATTCCTCAGCACTGCGCCATTTTCCCGCATCTGGGTAGGAAAAGGGGGAATCGGCATGTTTACTTCATCATCCAAGACGATTCTGGTCGTGGCCGGCCTTACGATTCTGATCGCAGGCAGTGCTGCCGCTCATCATGGCTGGTCCTGGGCGGAAGAGAAGACGTCCGAGCTGACGGGAACGATCCAGAAGATTTCGATGGCGCCGCCGCATCCGTCTCTCGACGTTGCAACCGCTGATGACGGGCTTTGGCGCGTCGAGCTCGGCAATCCGCGCCAGACGCAACGCGCTGGCTTCGTCGAGGGCTCGGCGAAGGCTGGTGATCGGGTTGTCGCCCTCGGCAACCGCTCGCTCGATCCGAACGAGAAACGCATGAAGGCGGTGCGCCTCACGATCGGTAACAAGAAGTACGATATCTATCCCGAGCGAATCGAAACCAACTGACCGGATCGCCATGGAGATCCTGGAATGGATCGGGGGCTTGGCCCTTGCCCATCACCTGAAGCGGTCGGCGTTGCTCTACATGGCCGTCAACGCGGCACATATTCTGGCAATCGCGTCCCTCATCGGCGCGATCTTGCCGCTCGACCTGCGTATTCTCGGGCTCTTCCGCTCGTTTCCACTGACAGTGCTGGGGCCGTTCCTTTCCCGCGCTGCCAGCGTCGGTGTTGTGGCTGCAATTATGACCGGCCTTTGCCTCTTTACGGTGCGACCTGTCGAATATGCCGGAAATCCAGCTTTCCTATGCAAGATCGGCCTCTTGGCTTTCGGCGTAGTCAACGCGCTGCTTCTTCACGCAAGCCCGGAATGGCGGCGGGCCGTTTCGCACGGCGTCGCCTCCTTTCGGGTGAAATTGTCCGCAGCAATTTCATTTTTTATCTGGATCGGAGCTCTGGTGGCGGGCCGGTGGATTGGCTTCCTGTAGAGACTGACCCGCCGCTAGCCCGTTTGCGCCTGAAATAGCTGCCTTACCGATCGCTCACCGCCCATCGCGGATTGATCCAGGGTTCCTGGTTCGATCGGGCCAGCCTTGGCTTGCCAAGAATATGGTCGGCAGCTTTTTCGCCGGTCATGATCGAAGGACCATTGAGATTGCCGTAGGTGACGTGCGGGAAGATCGAGCTGTCAGCAACGCGAAGGCCGTCGACGCCGATGACGCGGGTGTCGGAATCGACCACGGCCATCGGATCGTCCTTCGAGCCCATCTTGCAGGTGCCGCAGGGGTGATAGGCACTTTCCAAGTGCTCGCGCAGGAAAGCGTCGATCTGATCGTCGGTCTGGACCTCTGGACCTGGCTGGATTTCCGGACCGCGATATTCGTTGAAAGCCTCTTGCCCGAAGATTTCGCGCGTCAGCCGCACGCAGTGGCGGAATTTTTCCCAATCCTCCGGATGGCTCATGTAGTTGAAGCGGATGACGGGATCGGTGTTGGGGTCGGAGGAACGCAGCGTCACCGCCCCGCGTGATTTCGACAGGTTATAGCCGACATGCGCCTGGAATCCATGGCTCTTTGCTGCCGCCTTGCCGTCATAGCTGATGGCGACCGGTAGGAAATGATATTGAATATCGGGCTGTTTGATCCCTGGAGCCGATCGCACGAAGGCGCAGGCTTCGAACTGGTTGGACGTTCCGAGGCCAGATTTGAAGAACATCCACTGCGCCCCGGCAATGCCCTGCATGTACCAGGGCAGCCAGGAATAGAGCGACACCGGCTTAAGGCTGGTCTGCTGGAAATAGAATTCCATGTGGTCCTGCAGATTGGCGCCGACGCCCCGCCGATCCACCTTCACCTCGATCCCCATCTCCTGCAGATGTTTCCCAGGGCCGATACCGGAGAGCATCAGCAGCTTCGGCGAGTTGAAGGAGGAGGCGGAGACGATGACTTCGCGGTTTGCCTTGACGATCTCGATCTTGCCGCCGCGCTCGATTTCGACGCCTGTCGCGCGGCCGTTTTCGATCACCACCTTGCGGGCAAGGCAACGAACCAGTTGGACATTCGGCCGTTTCAGCGCCGGCTTCAGGTAGGCCGTCGCCGCAGACCAGCGCCGGCCAGCCCACGTCGTCTGCTCCATCAGGCCGAAGCCTTCCTGCTTGCCGCCATTATAATCTTCGGTTGCCTCGAAGCCCGCCTGCTTGCCCGCTTCGATAAAGGCATGGAACAGCGGATTGCGGGCATCGCCGCGCCGGACATGCAAGGGGCCGTCGGTGCCGCGCCAGCCCTCTTCGCCGCCATGCGAATGCTCCATCCGCTTGAAATAGGGGAGCACATCGGCATAGGCCCAGCCTTGCGCACCGAGCTCTTCCCAGCGGTTGAAATCCTCCGCATGGCCACGGACATAGACCATGCCGTTGATCGAGGACGAGCCGCCGATGACCTTGCCGCGCGGCGCGGTGATCCGTCTGTTATTGAGCTGCGGCTCCGGCTCGGATAGATAGCCCCAATTATAGCGTTTCATGCTCATCGGCCATGCAAGCGCCGCCGGCATCTGGATGAAGGGGCCGACATCGCTGCCCCCGAATTCCAGCACGATCACCGAATGCTTGCCATCCTCCGACAGCCGATAGGCCATGGCGGAGCCGGCGGAACCTGAGCCGATGATGACGAAATCTGCTTGCATGTTTATCTCCACGTGGCCGCCTCGATCCTTCGAGGCCCGCCTTTGGCGGGCACCTCAGGATGAGGCGGGTCGTCGCTTGTTCTTACGGCGAAGTTTCTCTCGACCTCACCCTGAGGTGCCGCCACAGGCGGCCTCGAAGGGCGAGGGCGAGCCCCGACTTTGCCTTAATAAGGCGCCTGCACCGGCCCCATGCCGACATAGACCGTCTTCAGCTCGGAATAATGCTCCAGCGCGGCCAGCGAATTTTCGCGGCCGAAGCCCGATTGCTTGGAGCCGCCGAAGGGGATTTCGACCGGGCAGAGATTATAGGTGTTGATCCAGAGCGTGCCGGCCTCGAGCTGGTCGGCGACGCGGTGCGCGCGGGTGAGATGGGCGGTGAAGACGCCGCCGGACAGGCCGAATTCGGTGGCATTGGCGCGAGCGATCACCTCTGCCTCGTCGTCGAAATCCAGCACGCACATGACCGGTCCGAAAATCTCTTCACGGGCGATCGTCATATCGTCGGTGACATCAGCAAAAACGGTCGGCTGAACGTAATAGCCTTCGCCGGCAACATTATTGGGAATGCCGCCGCCAGCCACCAGCGTGGCGCCTTCTGCCTTGCCCTTCTCGATATAGGACAGCACCTTCTCGCGCTGTGCCCAGGACACCATCGGGCCGACCTGCGTCGCCTCATCCATGGGATCGCCGATCACCATCGCCTCGGTGCGTGCCTTCAGGCGCTTCAGGAATTCGGACTTGATCTTCCTGTTGACGAAGACGCGCGTGCCGTTCGAGCAGACCTGGCCGGTCGAATAGAAATTGCCGAGCATGGCACCGCCGATGGCGCTGTCGAGATCGGCATCGTCGAAAACGATCAGGGGCGACTTGCCGCCGAGTTCCATGGTGACGTGCTTCAGGCTTCCGGCGGCGGATGCAGCGACCTTACGGCCGGTCGGCACCGAGCCGGTGAGCGACACCTTGGCAACGTCGGGATGATTGATGAGCAGCGGGCCGGTTTCACGATCGCCCTGAATGACATTATAGAGCCCCTTCGGCAGGCCGGCCTCGATCAGGATCTCGGCAATCTTCAGCGCTCCGAGCGGCGTGTTTTCGGAGGGCTTGAAGACCATGGCATTGCCGGCCACCAGCGCCGGCGCGCCCTTCCAGCAGGCGATCTGCTGCGGATAGTTCCAGGCGCCTATGCCGACGCAGACGCCGAGCGGGACGCGCTTGGTATAGGCGAAATCGCCGCCGAGCGGGATATAGGAGCCGTTGAGCCCGGCTGCCGCGATGCCGCCGAAGAATTCGAAACTGTCCGCGCCGGAGGTCGGGTCGGCGACAATCGTCTCCTGGATCGGCTTGCCGGTGTCCAGCGTTTCCAGTTCGGAAAGCTCGCGGTTGCGCTCGCGCATGATCTCGGCGGCGCGCTTCAGGATACGGCCGCGCGCCGTCGGGCTCATCGCTGCCCATTCCGGCTGCGCGCGTTTGGCGCTGGCGATCGCTTTTTCGACGATTGCGGGCGTTGCGGCATGCAGCCGGGCGACGACTTCACCCGTCGCAGGATAGATGCTTTCGATGGCGGTGCCGTCGGTATCCTCGACATATTCCCCATCGATGAAATGCGAGGCTTTCGGCTGGGCTTTGAGGGTCATTTTATCTGTCCTTTTGAAGGGGCGGCCTTTTGAGAAAGCGGCGCAAGCAGGGCGTTGATGTAATCTTCAGTAAGCGCGATCGAAGCTTCGATGCTGATCGGCGCCGATCTCAGACTTTGACGGATGTAGAGACCGTCGATCATCGCGGCAGCGCCTTCGGCGACGCGTTCTGCGTCTTCGCCCGGGCACAGCGCCTTGAGGTTCGCAAGCAGATTGGAGCGCAGCCGTCTCGCATAGATGACGAGGAAGCGGCGCGTCTCCTCGGAACGCTGCGCCTCGGCATAGAAGGCGAGCCAGGCGGCAATCGTCTCCGGCGCGAATTGATCGGCCTGGAAACTGACGCGGATGATGGCGGAGAGTTTTTCACGCGGTGTCTTTGCCGCGCCAAGCTCCGTCACCACGCTGTCGCGGAGCCGCTGTAGGTGACTCCTGACGGTCTCGATCAGCAACTGTTCTTTACTGCCGAAGTAGTGGTGGGCAAGGGCAGGAGATACGCCTGCCTGTTTGGCGATCTCGGACATGGTGACGGTCAACGAGCCGTGATCGCCGATCACGCGCATCGCCGCATCCACAAGCGCCTTGCGGCGCACCGGCTCCATTCCGATTTTCGGCATAAATCACCCCACGAGCTTGCCACATTGTATTTTTGATTGACTGATCAATCAACAAAAAAAGAGGCCGAGTTGATCGCAGTCAGAATCTCCTGCCGCTTTCCGAGATACATCCTGTATCATGCTCCTGGGAACGAGGAGGTACAGTCATGGTCAATGTTCTGGATGAAGTTCCGCCATCCGCCATGCGGGACAAATGGGGTTGGTTCGTTGCGCTCGGTGTGTTCCTGCTCATTTGCGGCGGGATCGCATTCGGCAATCTCTTCATCGCCACAGTAGTATCGGTCTATTACATCGGCATGCTGATGCTGATCGGCGGCGTCATTCACCTGGTGCATGCCTTCCAGGTCCGCGGATGGGAGCATATTCTGTTCTGGGTGCTGAGCGGTCTGCTCTATACGCTCGCCGGCATTCTTGCTTTCGCCAATCCGTTGCTCGCCTCCGCGGCACTGACGCTGTTTCTTGCCGTCGCATTGCTCATAGCCGGCACATTTCGTGTCTGGGTCGGACGCAAGGTGAAGCCGGAGCGGGGTTGGATATGGATCGTGATCGGCGGCGTGGTGACGGCACTTGCCGGC
The DNA here is from genome assembly GCF_036528765.1 of Rhizobium sp. BR 362. Lineage (NCBI taxonomy): Bacteria > Pseudomonadati > Pseudomonadota > Alphaproteobacteria > Hyphomicrobiales > Rhizobiaceae > Rhizobium > Rhizobium sp. BR 362. Next base: position 279,076 of record NZ_JARWGH010000003.1, read on the forward strand.
ATAGCGATCGCTGTCGGCTGGCCGGTCAACAGTCTCTGGGTTCTCGGCCTCTTCCTGGCAATCGACCTGATTTTCCAAGGTTGGACGCTGATGGCCTTTGGCCTCGCTCTTAGGCAGTAGCGGTGCGTAAAGGAGGGGTAACGAACTACTACTTTTTGACAAGAAGGGTGAGCGGCGTTATTCTTTGAAGACTTCCGTCGAGGACGGAGTGGCGGTAACTGACGTAACGGCAGGCGCCGCTATCTGAAGCCTGCGTATTTATCGAGACGCATCTTCCGAAACTCCAGCGAACATGCATTTGAATATATCTCCGGCAAACAGTTTTCTTAAGAACTAAAAAGGGAGAAATATCATGCCGATGGTAACGGTATCCATCTCACCGCTTCAGGCTGCTGGCATCCGCACGGCCGTCGACACTGGAACGTATGCTTCGAGCAGCGAGGTGGTGCGCGAGGCTCTGCGCATGTGGGATGCCGCGCGCAAGCGCGGTGAGATCTGCGATGTGCCCCGCGCAGCCAATGATCCTGAGAGCGTGGCGAAGAGCAGTCGCTGCGTTGCCGATATGTTTGCTGACTACGAGGCGGAAAAACGCCGGCATAACTAAGCGGCGAATATGGAATTCTTTATGAAACTCTGAGCCGCCACCTCTTGCATCGAGTCGGCTCGTCAAGGTTAAGGCTCTTTTACCATTCACGAAACTTTCACATAGGGGAAAGGTTTCGTTGACGCTTGTGACGCATCTTGGCCCCAAAACGCTCCAAATCCAAAGTTTACTCAAAAACTTAGATCGAAATTCTTAAGTGGAGATGGGCATGTCCCAGACTGCCGCCATCGAGCCGGGCGTCTTGCGCCGGTATGCTAGCGATCAGATCGTCACGCTTGCTAAACTCGTTGTCGAAAATGCGTTCCAGCCGATCGTCGAGACGGGCACCGGCACGGTTTTCGGTTATGAATCCTTGATGCGCGGGCAGGAGCGCATCGGCTTCGACAGCCCGATTCAAATCCTCGACGAGGCCGAGCGCACCGGCCAACTGCTCGGCCTGGAGCAGATGGTCACAAGCCGGGCGCTGGCGAAATTTTCGACCCTTGCCAATGCCAGAACCGCAACCCTCTTCCTCAATCTCGACGTGCGGCTGATCCCGCAGGGCGAAATGCTGGTCGATGGCTTGCTGCAACACATGAAGAAGGCCGGTATCGCGCCATCCTCCGTCTGCTTCGAGTTTTCCGAGCGCTTCGACAATACCAGCGTGCCGGAATTTTGCGATCTGGTCGCCAAAATGCGCGGTGCCGGCTTCAAGCTGGCGATCGATGATTTCGGTGTCGGTCATGGCGAAATGAAGCTCTTGTCGGACTATCCCGTCGACTATCTCAAGGTCGACCGGCATTTTGTCGCCAATATCGATCGCAACGCCCGCAAGCGCCACATTCTCAGAAACCTCGTTCATATCGCCCACGTTCTGGGCACGCGTGTCATTGCCGAAGGCATCGAGACCGAGGCGGAGTTCCTGATCTGCCGCGAATTCGGTGTCGATCTCGTGCAGGGCTGGTTCATTGCCCGTCCCACAACCCTGATCAACGAGCTGAAGCCAGCCTTTCCGCATCTGCAGGATCTTGGCAAAATGGCGCGCAACAGCCAATCGCTCGACGAAATTCTCATCCGCAAGCAGATCGAAGTGTTGCCGACCATCCGCGAGAATGACAGCATCGACAGCGTTTTCGAACTCTTCCGCCGCAATCCGAGGCGAGCCTATTTTCCGGTCGTCAACACCAATGGCGAACCGCGCGGCATCATCCACGAATATCGGCTCAAGGAATATATCTACCAGCCCTTCGGCCGGGACCTGTTGAAGAACAAGGTCTATGAGCGTTCGATTTCCCATTTCGTCGAGATGGCGCCGATCGTCGGCCTGGATTCCGATGCCGATACGCTGATGACGATCTTCGCCAATATGGAAAGCAGCGATTGCCTGATCGTCACCGAGGGCACGCATTATGCCGGCATTGTCTCGGCTGCTTCGCTGATCAAGGTCATCAACGAGAAGCAGCTCAAAATTGCGCAGGATCAGAATCCTCTGACCGGCCTGCCGGGCAATCGCGCCATTCATGATTTCATGCAGAATGCCGGTCGCGACGGCGATGAGATCAGGCACTTCTGCTATTGCGACTTCGATAATTTCAAGCCCTTCAACGATGCCTACGGCTTCCATCTCGGCGACCATGCCATTTCGCTGTTCGCGGCGCTGATGCGACGTTACTTTTTCGCCGAGCGCCAATTCCTTGGTCATGTTGGCGGCGATGATTTCTTCATCGGCGTGACTGGCTGGAACGTTGGCGAATTGCGCGAGGTCCTGGATCGGCTGCTTGCCGATTTCCACGCCGATGTGCGCGAATTCTATTCGGCGGAAGATCGCGCCGCCGGCCGCATCCGCGGGCACGACCGCAGCGGCGCGGAGGCGCTGTTCCCGCTGATGCGCTGCTCCATCGGCATTCTCGAGCTGCCTGAAGGTCTGGTCATCGACAATATCAACCGCGTGAGCACCTCGATCGCCGGCATCAAAACAAGGGCGAAGGAAGACGAAACCGGCGTTGCATTCCTGAGCCTGGGCGAGACGAATTGACGCCCTCCCATGTGGGCTTCTTTTCAAGCGGCATGCGCTAAACTATCTCCACTGCTTTGCTGGGAGAGGAGAGTGACCCATGCCCTTGCCGTCTGAAATGCGTTTTGTGGATTTGCCGTCCTTCGGCGCTCCCGAGGTGATGACGATCGCCCGCAGACCTCTGCCGGTGCTCAAGGATGGCGAAATCCTCGTTCGCGTCGAAGCGGCCGGCGTCAACCGGCCGGATGTAGCTCAGCGCCAAGGCATTTACCCGCCGCCAAAGGACGCAAGCCCGATACTTGGCCTGGAAATCGCCGGCGAAGTTGTCGATGTCGCGCGCGGCGTTACGGAATTTGCCATTGGCAACAAGGTTTGCGGCCTCGCCAATGGCGGCGCTTATGCCGAATATTGTGTTCTCCCCGCTGGCCAGGCCTTGCGATTTCCGAATGGCTACGACGCCGTTCGCGCGGCCGCGCTGCCCGAGACGTTCTTCACTGTCTGGGCCAATCTCTTCCAGATGGCCGGCCTCACCGAAGGCGAAAGCGTCCTGCTCCATGGCGGCTCCAGCGGCATCGGCACGACCGCGATCCAGCTCGCGCACGCTTTCGGCGCCACCGTCTATGCGACCGCCGGCTCGAAGGAGAAGTGCGAAGCCTGCGAGAGGCTCGGCGCCAAGCGGGCGATCAACTACAAGGAGGAAGATTTTGCCGAGGTGATCAAGGCGGAAACCGGCCATGGGGTCGATGCCGTCCTCGACATGATCGGCGCCGCCTATTTCGAAAAGAATCTCGCCTCGCTCGCCAAGGACGGCTGCTTGTCGATCATCGCCTTCCTGGGCGGTGCGGTGGCTGAAAAGGCCAATCTGCAGCCGATCATGGTCAAGCGCCTGACGGTGACGGGATCAACCATGCGCCCGCGTACGGCAGAAGAAAAACGCGCCATCCGCGACGATCTTCTTTCCCAGGTCTGGCCGTTGCTCGACGAAGGCACTGTCGCTCCCGTCATTTACCGGACATTTGCCTTCGAAGACGTCGTCGAGGCGCATAAGCTGATGGAGACCAGCAATCACATCGGCAAGATCATGCTGAAGCTCGCTTGAAGGTCAGCGACATCGCTATAGCGACAAGGCCGGGCAGGGCCATCAACGCATAGAGCCATGTGGCCGCCGACAGGCTGCCGGCGGTGCCGCCGGGATCCGCAAGGCCGGCGCCGTTGACGATGACGCCGGCAAGCGAAGAGCCGAAGGCGCCACCCAGCGACTGCACTGTCGAAATGGCAGCCGACGCCTTGTCCTGTTCGGCTGTCGCGACAAGGCCGATGACCTTGGTCACGAGATGCGCCCAGCCGAGGCCGACGCCGAAACCCATCAGGAACATGGCGACAACAGCCGGACCGAGCAGGAACAGATCGCCCGGCGGATTGTCTCTCGCCAGAAATGGGATAAGCGATGCGGTGGCCGCGGCTTCAAGTAGACAGCCGACGATGATTGCGGCGCCCGCACGCTTTCCGGAAAACGGTGCACTGAGAAAGGCCGCGAAAGTCCAGCCCAGTGCCACCAACGCGACGAGATAGCCCGAAACCAAGGGTGCTACGCCGTGCAGGCTTTGCAGGAAATAGGGAATATAGATGTCGCTCGTCAGCACCATCATCATGGTGAACATCGTCAGATAGAGCCGGGATATCGGCCTGCTGAGCATGACCGAACCTTGCGGCAGAAGCCGGTTCGCGCTTTTGCGTTCGATCGTCAGCATGGCGGAAACGGAAGCTATTGAAATTGCGACGAGTATGATCTTGCCCGGCATATTCCCGATGGCTCCGGCAAGACTTACCAATAAGACCGCTCCAATCAGGAGTGCAATCTGAAGGAATGGCGTCTTCTGTTGCGCCCGATCATCCTCGACGCGCGGCAGCAGCCACGGTGCCGAGAGAGCCATAAAACCCGCCAGCGGCACGAGAATGACGAAGGCCTGGCGCCAGGCACTGCCTTGCGAAAATAGCCCGCCCAAAGTTGGGCCGAGCACGGTCGCGACGCCCCATATGGCGGCATAAAGTGTCGACGCTTTCCGCCAAAGGGGCTCCGGATAGACGAAACGGATGAAAGCATAGCCAAGAGCGCCCAGCATGCCCGCGCCGAAACCCTGTACCGCGCGTCCGGCAAGTACGACCTCTATCGTCGGCGCCATGGCACAGATCAGGTTTCCCGCGCCAAATATTAATGCGGCCGCGATGTAGACCGTGCGTAGACCTATGCCTCTTGGCCGTGTCGCAACCGAGATCGAGCCGAGAACGCCCGCCGCGACGAAAAGCGTCGTCATCCAGGAAAACAGCTCAAGACCGCCGATATCGCGAACGACGGAAGGCGCGATCGTCGCGGTGATGTAGGATTCGACGGCATAGAGAACGACGCCTCCGCCGAGCATCAAGGTTGCCGGCAGAAGCTGGGGCGAGAAGAGTGTAAAGATGGAAGTGGGGCGGGACATATCTGCATTTTGGATGCTCGACATCGGATGATCCTCGGCATTTTCCCTGGCGAATAATATTTTTCCAAGCTATAAATTGGAAATTACATCGCCCTGAAATTAAAACAAGGGAAAACTTGGAAAATGCGGCAGTCGCCGGTCAATCGCATTCTGATCCTGCTGAAAACCGATGGACCGCAGCTCGCATCGACGATCGGCAGTGCGCTTGGCATATCGTCGGAAGCGGCGCGCCAACAACTAACGAAGATGGGAGAGGAGGGCTTGGTCGAGCCGGTGACGGAAGCCGCATCGGGCAGGGGCCGGCCGCGACAGTTCTGGCACCTGACGGCGGCCGGCAACCGCCGGTTTCCCGATGGCCATGCCGACCTGACCGCAACGCTTCTGGCGACCATGGCAGAGCGGTTAGGGCAGGGCGCCGTCGATGCCGTCATTTCCGCCCGTGAAACGGAGACGCTGAAGCGCTACCGCAGCGAGATCGACGTCACCGCCGACCTGCCGTCACGCGTCGCGGCGCTTGCCGCCATCCGCACGCGCGAGGGTTATATGGCGGATCATTGGCAAGATGAGGATGGTTCGCTTGTGTTGGTGGAAAACCATTGTCCTATCTGCGCCGCGGCCACGGTATGCGCCGGTTTCTGCCGGTCGGAACTCGAGGCATTTCGTGCGACACTCGGGGCAAACGTGGAGCGAGAAGAGCACATCCTCGTCGGGGCGCGCCGCTGCGCCTATCGGATCCGAGCAGTCTGAAGCGAAGCGGCTATGCAGCCCGCACCGTCAATTTCAAACCAAGTGCCCGAATGACGCCCGACAGCGTTTCCAGCGTCGGATTGCCGCCTTCACTGAAAGCCTTGTAGATCGTCTCACGGCTGACACCTGCTTCCTTGGCGAGTTGCGTCATTCCGCGAGCGCGGGCGACATCGCCGATAACTGCGGCAATCAGCGATGGATCGCCGTCTTCGAATGCAGCTTCGACATAGGCTGCAATAGCTTCAGGGCTGTCCAGATGTTCCGTCGGATCCCAGGGTTTGGTTTCGAGTGCCATGATCAAGCCTCCTTCGCGAGTGCTTTAGCCTTTGCAATATCGGCGGTCTGAGTGCTCTTGTCGCCGCCGCATAAGAGCAGAACGAGTGTCTGGCCGCGTTTATGATAATAGAGCCGATATCCTGGTCCATAGTCGATGCGAAGTTCGCTAATACCTTCGCCAACAGGCTTCACGTCACCGGGATTTCCGAGCGATAGGCGACGAATCCTCACCTGAATACGAGCAACCGCGTTGATATCTTTCAATTTGCCAAGCCACTCAGCAAATTCCGCAGTCTGACGGATTTCGATCATTTGTGTACTATAATACACATTCTGCAGGTGTCAATTATAATACACAGAACCTTTGCAATGCCGCCGCTTGCGTTACCTCTGTTATTCGAGCACCCGTTTCACTCCCTATACAATTGGCAATCCCCCGCTCACCGGCTATCAGTAGCGTATCTCGCAAATCAAAGAGCGCTTCCCATCATGTCCAATCCCGTCTGCGTCGAAGTCACCCGTGGAAATCTCGTTGAGAGCCGGCATCGCGGTTCGGTCGCCGTGGTCGATGGCGATGGGAAGTTGGTGCTGTCGCTCGGCGACATCGAGAGTGGAGTGTTTTCGCGTTCGGCCTGCAAGGCGATGCAGGCCTTGCCGCTGGTCGAAAGCGGGGCGGCAGATGCCTATGGCTTCGGCAATATGGAATTGGCGCTGGCCTGTTCCTCGCATAGCGGTGAAGACGCGCATGTGGCGCTGGTGGCCTCCATGCTCGCCCGCGCCGGCCGGGATGTCAGCGCGCTGGAATGCGGCGCGCATTGGTCTTTCGAGCAGAAAACGACCATCCACCAGGCGCGCACCGTCGCAAAGCCGACGGCGCTGCATAACAACTGCTCCGGCAAACACTCCGGCTTCGTTTGCGCCTGCTGCCATCAGGATATCGATCCCAAGGGCTATGTCGGCTACGACCACCCCGTGCAGCGGCAGATCCGCGCGACGATGCAAAGCCTCACCGGAGCGCCGCTTGGGCATGACAATTGCGGCACCGATGGCTGCTCCATCCCGAATTACGCTGTGCCGCTCAGAAAACTGGCGCACGGCTTCGCCAAGATGGCGACCGGCACCGGCCTGGAGCCGCTGCGCGCCAAGGCCTCGCGCCGTCTCTTTGAAGCCTGCATGGCCGAACCCTTCTACGTTGCCGGCACCGGTCGCGCCTGCACCAAGCTGATGCAGGTCGCCCCCGGCCGCATCTTTGCCAAGACGGGTGCCGAGGGCGTCTTCTGCGCTGCAATTCCGGAACAGGGCATCGCGATTGCGGTCAAATGCGATGATGGCAGCGCTCGCGCCGCCGAAACGATGATTGCCGCCGCGCTCGCCCGCTTCTTTGAAAAGGGCAGCGACGTCCATGCCGGTCTGACGCAGATGGCCAACAAGGCGATGAGCAACTGGAACGGCATTCATGTCGGCGATATCAGAGCGGCGGCAGCGCTGACGGCATAGAATACCTCCAACGCGCCTCATCGCGGCAGCTTGCGTCAGTCGCTGACTGTGAAGATCGGGACCTGTGCGCTGCGATACGGCGCCAAGCTCGCCTCAGTAATATCTGAGGGCACGATCATGCCCGACACTGCCGTGACGGGCAGGATGTGGCAGGGAGAGGCGGCATCCAGCTTTTCCTGGGTTACCGTCACATAGGTTTCCGCCGAACATTGCGCGATATGCCGCTTGATGGCAGCCTCCTCGAAATCGCCGGTCGAAAGGCCGTGAACGGGGTGAATGGCGGTGACGCCGAGAAAGAAGATGTCCGGCCGCACCAGCGAGATCGCCGCCATTGCCGCAGCACCCGTCGCCACCATCGAGTGTTTGTAGAGCTTGCCGCCGATCAGGATCACATCGGCTGTCGGATGATGTTCCAGCTCGCCCGCAATCGTCGGACTATGCGTGACGACGGTGAAGGCAAAATTCCTGGGAAGATGGCGGGCGATTTCCGCCGTCGTCGTTCCGCCATCGAGAAACACCGTTCGTCCGGGTTTAACCATCTTCGCCGCAAAGGCGCCAAGCTGCCGCTTCACATCCGGCGATACACCCCGTCGCGTTGAGAAATCCGGCAGCTCCGGCGCGAGCGGCAGCGCGCCGCCATGCACGCGCTTCAGCAGCCGTTCCGCCGCCATTTCCCTCAAGTCCCTGCGGATCGTGTCTTCGGATAGGCCGAAATCATCCGCGATCCTCTTGGCGATTACCTGGCCGTCGCGTCGGAGAATATCGAGGATGAGAGTCTTTCGTTGCCCTGTAAGCATGTCTATTTCCGCACGGTAATTCATGAAATATCGTGAAACTATCAAAAATGAGTCGACAATCAAGAAATTTAACGCATATTCGTGCAAATCCCTGCATGATGCGGGGAAGAGGAGATGTGACATGTTGATCTTGATTGCTGGGCCGTATCGTTCGGGAACGGAAGACGATCCCCGGAAGATGGCAGAAAATCTCAAGCGGCTGGAAGAGCCATCCTATGCCTTGTTCAAGGCAGGGCATCTGCCGATGATCGGCGAATGGGTCGCCTTGCCGGTCTGGCGCGCCGCCGGCGGCAAGAGCATCGGCGACGATCTCTATGACGAGATATTCCACCCGACTGCAGGCCGGTTGCTGCAATTGTGCGAAGGCGTTCTGAGGCTTCCGGGCGAGTCCAAGGGAGCCGACAACGACGTCCGCATCGCCAATGAACGTGGCATTCCCGTCTGGTACCGACTGGAGGACGTTCCAGGCTGCGCGTGAAGGTCGATGCGCAGACGGCATCCATCAAAAGCTTTCATAGCCAATATCGATCCCAGCCACTTCCGTATTCCCTCTACCGCCGTTAACGTCTGACGAAATCGAGCGGAGGAAACGGATATGCTGAATTTGTATTTCGCACCGGGCAGTTGTGCACTCGCCAGTCTGATAGCGCTTGAAGAGTCGGGCCTTGCCTACGAGGCCCGGCGCCTCAACTTTGCCAACGGAGAGCAGCGTTCGCCGGACTACCTGGCGATCAATCCCAAGGGACGTGTTCCGGCGCTGGTGACCGACCAGGGCGTTATCACGGAAAACGTGGCGATCCTCGCCTATGTTGCCCAGATTGCTCCGGCGGCTCGGCTGGCGCCGCTCGACGACCCCTTTGATTTTGCCCGCATGCAGGCCTTCAACAGCTATCTCGCCTCGACCGTGCATGTGAATCACGCCCATAAAGGGCGCGGCTATCGCTGGACCGACGATACGGCGGCAATCGAAGCGATGAAGGCCAAGGTGCCCCAGAATATGGGCGAGTGTTTCGCGCTGATCGAGGAGAAGATGCTGGAAGGGCCGTGGGTGATGGGCGAGCAATATACCGTTGCCGACGGCTATCTCTTTACGCTGGCAAGCTGGTTGCCGGGCGACAGCGTCGATCGTACCCGCTTTGAGAAGGTCAGCGCCCACCACGCGCGCATGCTGGAGCGCCCTGCCGTGCAAAGGGCGCTCGCCGCCGAGCGGATTTGATCAACCGGCGTCGAAAGCCGCCCGCAATTTTTTAGGCGCCCGAAACCGCCAGGCTTCGATCAGCCGCAGTTGCAGTTCTTCGTCGCCGACAGCGGCGATGCGCGTTGGCAGCGACGGCCAGCCGACATAGTGATCCGACTGGAAATAGATCTCCGGCGCCGTCTCGATGAGCTGCTCCTTGCGGTCGATCGGTAGCGCCAGCACGATCGTCTCGGTATTCTTGACCGAAACGAAAGCCTTGCCGCCAACCTTCAGCGCTGGCGTACCATAATGAGTGCTGACCTCGACCTCGGGCAGGCGCGCTTCCGCCGCAATGCGTTGCAGACGTTCGGAGATCGCGTCGATATCCATGCTTATAACCATGCTGCGCTATCCCGTTCCGATGCTATGTCATCCAAAATCATACATGAGCGGAGGAGATAGCCGAAGAGCTGTCGGGGTGGTTCAGCGCCGTGAAATGGCTTGTTCTTTCGTTACGCGCATTCTTTCAATCTTCGGTCTTGCTCTTGCGCCTTCCGACCCAAATTCTCCGGCATCAGTGGCAGGTCGGCCAACTCCTTCAGCGACATGGCCGCGAGGACCGGATGCTGCAACGGGTCATCCTCAGGCTCGCCGTTATCGTGCAGCAGATGATTGAAGAAAATCTTCAGTATCGACATGACATGCCTCCTCGTTCTTCCGCGACGATGCATCTGTGGCGCATCAGTCGACGGGATGGTGGCGGTTGTGGTTTTATGCCGCAATGATCGCGCGTACCGCGCAGCTTTTCAATTGAGAATGCCGGTACGCTGATATAGATATTCTATATGAAGAATCTCAACAGCGTTCATCTGAATGGACTTCGGGCACTGGAAGCCGTGGGGCGGCTCGGGTCGTTGCAGGCGGCTGCCGATGAGCTCGGGGTGACCATCGGCGCCGTCAGCCAGCAGGTGATCAAGGCCGAGGCGCAGTTGGGTCGGCCGGTTTTCGAGCGGACGCCGAAGGGCATGCTGGTGACGGAGGCGGGCATCTCGGTCTTGGCACGCCTCGGCGAGGGCTTTCAGGCCCTGTCTGCGGCGGTGACCGCCGCACAGCATCGCGATGACAATATTCTTACCATTTCGGTTGCGCCGGTCCTCGCGGCCCGCTGGCTGGTGCATCGGCTCGATCGCTTCGCCAAGCGCCATCCCGATATCAGGCTGCGCATCGATGCGACCATGCAGCTCATCAATCCTGCGACGTCGGATGTCGATATCGGCATTCGCGTCGGCGACGGCCAATGGGCTGATGTCCATTCTGAGCTATTGCTGAAGCAGGAGGTCTTTCCGGTGGTGACGCCGCAGATCGCCAGCCGATTGAAGGAGCCGGCCGATCTCCTGCAAGTTCCCGCCGTCATCGACGGCAGGGCTATGTTTACGTGGGAGGTCTGGCTGAGCAAGGCCGGCCTCTCCGGCAAATGCATGGAAGAGCGGCATATTTTCAACGATGCCTCGCTTTGCCTCGATGCGGCCATGGCGGGCCAGGGCGTGATGCTTGCCTGGCAGACGCTGGCCGCCTATGCGCTGCAACAGAAATGCCTCGTCGATCCGTTTGGCATCCGCGCCAAAACCGGTTTCGGCCATTATTTCATTACGGCCGAGGGCGTGCGCGAAGCCAAGAAGGTAACCGCCTTCAAGACCTGGATGCGTGACGAGATGGAAGAGAGCATGAGGCTTTTTCGGTGATTTGCCTCACACCGGCTCCTTGCCGCGGGTCGCCTGCATTGCCCTATAGGCATCGCGCGACTGGCAGCGCTCGATCCAATTCTTCACGTTCGGATGGCTATCGAACAATGCCTGTTCGGTCTGCACGTAACGCAGCACTTCCGCGAGATTGAGGTCGGCGACGGTAAAGCGATCCCCCAAGAGGTATTCCCGGTCCGCCAGGTGCTTTTCCAGCACGTCGAACGGCCGCTTCAGTGACCGGCAGGCAACCGCGATCCCGGTCTTGCCGGCATCGGTGTCCTCCTGCGAACGATCGTAGATGCGTACGACGGCCACCGAGTAGGGCTCTACTTCCGTTGCCGCCCACATGGTCCACATGGCGAGCAGACCCTCTTCCTCCACCGTTTTCCCAGACAGCGGCCCGCCATACTTGCGGGCGAGATAGAGATTGATGGCGAGCGATTCATGGAGGACGAGATCGCCGTCCTTGACGGCGGGGATCATGCCCATCGGATTAACGGCCAGGAATTCCGCCGACATCGTATTGACAGGTGCGTCCGGGCTTAGCGGATTTTCGAGCCGGCTGGCCTGCATCACGGGCACGGACTGAAAAAGAACGCCAAGTTCCTCGGCCATCCAGTAGTTGCGCGATGCGCGTGAGCGGTAGACGCCGTAAATTGTCAGCATGATCGGTCTCCGAAATTCAAGTCGAGGCGAGGTTATTGGTGGCTTTCGTCAAGCGGAAGGGGCTCCGGCTTATATCTGCAATGAAAGCTTTTGATGAGTGTAGAGGCTCAAGCACGAAAATATCCGTCAGGCCTTTCAATCTTTGCAAATCATGCCGGCGGCGCACCGCCTTCGTTCAGAAATTAGCAATAGCGCATGCTAACATCGATTTACATTTTCGCCGGTGCGGTAGGAGGCATGCGGCGAGGATATTCTTACGCAATCGGTGACTGCGATCTCGGGAGGAGAGCAGATGCTAGCGACTAGCGTATCGCTTGACGATAAATATACGGCAGATGAAGGCCGTGTCTTCATGACCGGACTGCAGACCCTCGTGCGTCTGCCGATGACCCAGATGCGCCGTGACCGCGCTGCCGGCCTGAACACCGCAGCCTTCATCTCCGGCTATCGCGGCTCGCCGCTCGGCGGCTACGATCAACAGCTTCTGAAGGCCAAGACCTATCTCGACGCGAATGACGTCACCTTCCAGCCAGGCATTAATGAAGACCTTGCAGCCACAGCTATCTGGGGCACCCAGCAAGTCGGATTGTCGCCCGGCGTGCGCAAGGACGGCGTGCTCGGCATCTGGTATGGCAAGGGGCCGGGCGTCGATCGCTCCGGCGACGTGCTGAAGCATGGCAATGCCGCCGGCACGTCAAAACATGGCGGCGTCCTCTGTTTCGCTGGCGACGATCATTCCGCCAAATCCTCCACGATTCCGCACCAGACCGACCATGATTTCATGTCGGCGGTCATTCCGGTCATCTATCCATCCTCGATCCACGAATTCCTCGAATATGGCCTGCTCGGCATCGCCATGTCGCGCTATTCCGGCTGCTGGGTCGGCATGAAATTTATTGCCGACACCATCGAGACGACGGCTGCCGTCGATCTTTCCGGCGAGAAGCGGCAATTCGTGCTGCCGACCGATTTCGAGTTGCCGCCTGGCGGCTTGAACCTGCGTTGGCCCGATCCGCCGTTGGTGCAGGACGACCGTCTGCAAAACTACAAGGCCTATGCAGCCATCGCTTTTGCCCGCGCCAATCGCGTCGATGAAATTACCCATGATGTGCCGAACGCCCGCTTTGGTATCATCTCCTCGGGCAAAGCCTATGAGGATGTGTTGCAGGCGCTGCGCGAACTGGAAATCGGCCCCAGGGAAATGGCCGCGATCGGGCTGCGCATCCTGAAGGTCCGCATGCCCTGGCCGCTGGAACCGGAGACTGTCCGGCATTTTTCCGAAGGGCTGGACGAGGTACTCGTGGTCGAGGAACGACGCGAGATTATTGAAAACCAGATCAAGCAGCAGCTCTTCAACTGGCGCGCCGATGTCCGCCCGCGCATCGTCGGGAAGTTCGACGAGCACGACAAGCCCTATCTCAGCCTGTCCGCGGCGCTGACCGTCGGCGCGGTGGCGAGAGCCATTGCCGGCCGCATCGTCAAGCTCGATCTCGATCCCTCGCTGCATGACCAGATCGCCGCGAAGCTTGCCTATCTCGCCGAACGCGGCCAGATCAGCCGCACGCATGTCGCGCCGTTGAATCGCACGCCGTTCTTCTGCTCCGGCTGTCCGCACAACACATCCACCCGAGTCCCCGAAGGCAGCCGCGCCATGGCCGGCATCGGCTGCCACTACATGGTCACCTGGATGGACCGAAACACCCAGACTTTCACGCAGATGGGCGGCGAAGGCGTGCCCTGGACGGCGATCGCCCCCTACACCGACGAGAAGCACATGTTCGTCAATCTCGGTGACGGCACCTACTTCCATTCCGGCATCCTCGCCATCCGCCAGTCCGTCGCCGCCAAGGTCAACGTCACCTATAAGCTGCTCTACAACGACGCCGTCGCCATGACCGGCGGTCAGTCGATCGACGGCTATCTGACGCCGCAGCTCTTGACCCGACAATTGCACGGGGAGGGCGTTTCGCCGATCTATCTGCTGTCGGAAAACCCCGCGGCCTATTCGGCATCGGATCTGGCTCCCGGCGTCGAAGTCCTGCACCGCGACAATATCGATCAGGTCATGCTGACCCTGCGCGAGACCGAGGGTTGCTCGGCCATTGTCTACGTCCAGACCTGCGCGGCCGAAAAGCGCCGTCGCCGGAGCCGCGGCCTTATGGAGGATCCGGCCAAGCGTGTCTTCATCAACCCGGCCGTCTGCGAAGGCTGCGGCGATTGTTCGGTGCAATCCAACTGTATTTCCGTAGAGCCGCTGGAGACTGAGTTCGGCCGCAAACGGCAGATCAACCAGTCGAGCTGCAACAAGGATTTCTCCTGCGTCAAAGGCTTCTGCCCGTCTTTCGTCACCGTCCATGGCGGCAAGCGCCGCAAGCGCGGGGCGTTGGAGCATTCGGATGTCGAGATCCCGATGCCTGAGGTTCCCGTCATCGGCGAGCGCCCCTGGAACATCGCGATCGCCGGCATTGGCGGTACCGGTATCCTGACGATTGGCGCCATTCTCGGCATGGCTGCCCATCTCGACGGCAAGGTGCCGATGATCCTCGACATGGCCGGCCTCGCGCAAAAGGGCGGCGCCGTGATGAGCCACCTGCGGATTGGCTATAGTGAGACCGATGTAACCTCGTCGCGCATCGTCAATGGTGGTGCCGACCTGCTGCTCGCCGCCGATGAAGTGGTCGGCGCGTCCAAGGATGCGGTCACGCTCTGCGCCTCGAACCGGACGACGGCTATCGTCAACACGGGCCTGATGCCGGTCGCCGATTTTGTCCGCAACCGCGACTTCGATTTCAAGATCGGTTCGGTTCAGCACACCATCGCCAAGACCATCAGCGACAAATCCGTCTTCCTTGATTTCGCTCATGTGGCGAGCGAGGTCACCGGCGATGCCATGTCGACCAATATCCTTCTCACCGGCTTTGCCTGGCAGCGCGGCCTGCTGCCGCTGTCGCTGGAAGCCATCGAGAAGGCGATCGAGCTCAACGGCGTGGCCGTCAAGGCCAGCCTCTCGGCCTTTCATTGGGGCCGACTGCTGGCGCATGATCCGAAGGCCGTGCGGGAGATGATGACGGAGCCAAATGCCGGCAAGACGCTGGCCGAGATGAGCCTTGCCGAGCTGATCGCCCACCGCAAGGCGCATCTGACAGCGTATCAGGATGCCGCGCTCGCCGATCGCTATGCCGCTTTCGTCCAGCGCGCCACGGCGGCGGCTGCGAGGGAGCGGCATTCGGACAAGGTGCCCTTCGCCATCGCTACGACCTATGCGCGGGTGCTGGCCTACAAGGACGAATATGAAGTGGCGCGGCTGTTGACCGATCCGGCGTTCGAGGCGCATTTGCGCGATGACATGGAAGGTGACTTCAAGCTGGCCTTCAATCTCGCGCCGCCGTTGCTGCCCGGCAAGGACCCGAACGGCCGGCCGAAGAAGCGGGAATTCGGCCCCTGGATATTGCCGTTGCTGCGCAGGCTCGCCCCGATGAAGCGGTTGCGCGGCACGGCCTTTGATCCCTTCGGCTGCATGCGGGAGCGCCGCTTGGAACGCCGCTTGATCGGCGAGTACGAGGTAATTGCCGGCCGTGTTCTCAACGGCCTGCGCGCCGGCAATGAGACGGAGGCCCTTGCCATTCTGTCATTATTCGATGAGATCAGAGGCTTCGGGCCTATCAAGGAAGAGGCGGCCCGCAAGGTCATGGCGCGGATCGCCGAGAAGCTGAAGACCTATGAAATGTCGGAGGAGAAGCACCACGTTCCCGCTGATGCGGCGTGATATTCTCAAAAGAGGATGAGGAGAGAGCATGGTGCCAAGCGGCACATAGCCGCGTCTGGTTCATGCGTTGGGAGGGAAGGCAATGTTCGTAGGGGGATTGAACTTCGCGCTCGGGGAGGAGATCGAGGCGCTGCGTGAGAGCGTGCGCCGCTTTGCCGGCCAGCGCATCGCGCCGCTCGCCGACGAGTTCGACCGCAACAATGGTTTTCCGATAGAGTTGTGGCGGGAGATGGGCGATCTTGGATTGCTCGGCATCACCGCCGATGAAGCCTATGGCGGCGCCGGTCTCGGCTACGTCGCGCATGCCGTCGCCATGGAGGAGATCAGCCGCGCTTCGGCCTCCGTTGGTCTCAGCTACGGCGCCCATTCCAATCTCTGCGTCAACCAGATCAATCGCAACGGCACCGACGAGCAGAAGACGCGTTACCTGCCGAAGTTGATTACCGGCGAACATATCGGTGCGCTGGCCATGTCGGAACCCGGCTCCGGCTCGGACGTCATCTCGATGAAGCTGCATGCCGAAAAGCGGGGTGACCGCTACGTGCTAAACGGCAGTAAGATGTGGATCACAAATGGCCCGGATGCCGACGTGCTGGTCGTCTATGCCAAGACCGCGCCGGAGGCCGGCCCGCGCGGCATTACCGCTTTCCTGGTCGAAAAAGGCTTCGAGGGTTTTTCTGTCGGCCAGAAACTCGACAAGCTCGGCATGCGCGGCTCCAGCACTTCGGAGCTGGTTTTCATCGATTGCGAGGTGCCGGCAGAGAACGTGTTAGGCCAAGTCGATGGCGGTGCCCGCGTGCTGATGTCCGGCCTCGACTATGAGCGCGTCGTCCTCTCCGGCGGCCCGCTCGGTATCATGGCCGCCTGTATGGATGTGGTGCTGCCCTATCTGCACGAACGCAGGCAGTTCGGCCAGCCGATCGGCGAATTCCAGCTCATGCAGGGCAAGCTTGCCGATATGTATGTGACCATGAACGCCGCCCGTGCTTATGTCTACGCGGTGGCCGCCGCCTGTGATCGTGGTGAAACGACCCGCAAGGACGCCGCAGGCTGCATTCTCTATGCGGCCGAAAAGGCGACTGGCATGGCGCTCGAATGCATCCAGGCTCTCGGCGGCAATGGTTACACCAACGACTACCCCGCTGGCCGCCTGCTGCGCGATGCCAAGCTCTACGAAATCGGCGCCGGCACTTCCGAAATCCGCCGTATGCTGATCGGGCGGGAGCTGTTTGCCGAGACTGTCTGATTTTAAAGGCGAAATGCCGGAAAATGCAAAGGAGAAGGAATTATGCCTTCACAACCATCGAAGCTGACTCGGCGTCCCGCGAGGCTGCTTCCGTCAACGTATCGGTGATCCATTGATTGACGGATTGAGCCTTGTTCCCTGCTGCTCGCACCACCTGCTGATGCAGGCGCGGACTCATGCGCAAGGAAAGGTTTCCGGAAAACGGACGGTCTGGCTCCTGCGATCGCTCGGCACAGAATGCAAGATAGTCATCGACGCTGTCGCGGAAGGCTTGCACCAATTCATGCGCCGTTTCTGCTTCGAAGGTCACGATGTCTCTAATGCCGACGATGCGGCCATGGAAAACCATATCGTCCTCGTCGAACTCCACCGAACCCGTATAACCCTTGTAAGGCCTCATGGCTTTATTCCCAAATCTGTCAGGAACTCCCTGACGGTGCGTACGACATATTGTTTGGTATCGGGCTTTGGATGCGGCCGATGGATGAACAATGTTCGGCCACGGAATGTGAAACGAAGGCGGGAGCCGCTTCCTTCCGACACCTCGCAGCCGATCGCAAACAACAGCGCCTCGATATCCTGCCACCTAATGGTGGCCCTCACCGGATTGGCGAAGATGGCTTCCAGCGTTTGCCGCTGCTTCGAATTCATGAATTGTATCGCTGCGACACATTATTGGTATCAAAATATGGTAGCAAGTGGGCGAGGTCGATGACTACCCTGAAATCACAAATCTCCACGCATTCAGACCGTTTCAGGGACAATCGCGCTGCGATGCTGGAGGCGATTGGGGTGGCGGGAGCAGCCGCCTTGCGGGCGGCGGAGGGTGGCGGCGCGCAGGCGCGTGAGCGCCATGTCAGCCGCGGCAAGCTACTGCCGCGCGACCGGGTAGCGGGACTGATCGATCCCGCGACGCCTTTTCTCGAAATCGGTGCGACGGCGGCGCACGGCATGTACGGCGATGAGGCACCGGGTGCGGGTTTGATCGCCGGCATCGGCCGCGTTGCCGGCCGCGACTGCATGATCGTCTGCAACGACGCCACCGTGAAGGGCGGCACCTACTATCCGATCACGGTGAAGAAGCATTTGCGGGCGCAGGAGATCGCGGCGGAAAACAATCTGCCATGCCTCTACCTGGTCGATTCCGGCGGAGCCAACCTGCCGAACCAGGACGAAGTCTTTCCGGATCGCGATCATTTCGGCCGCATCTTCTACAATCAGGCCAATATGTCGGCAGCAGGCATTCCGCAGATCGCAGTCGTCATGGGCTCATGCACCGCGGGGGGCGCTTATGTGCCGGCCATGTCCGACGAGACCATCATTGTCGAGGGGCAGGGGACGATCTTTCTCGCCGGGCCGCCGCTGGTCAAGGCTGCGACGGGCGAGGTGGTTTCGGCCGAAGATCTCGGCGGCGGCGATGTGCACACGCGCCTTTCCGGGGTTGCCGACCATCTGGCGCGCGATGACGCCCATGCGCTTGCCCTGGCGCGGCAGGCTGTGGCCAATCTCAATCGCCACAAACCGACGACTGTCGAACTCCGCACGCCGGAGCCGCCGCTCTATGATCCCGAGGATATTCTCGGCGTCGTTCCCTCTGACCTGCGCACGCCTTACGATGTCCGCGAAGTCATTGCCCGCATCGTCGACGGCTCGCGCTTTGACGAATTCAAAGCACGTTATGGCGCAACGCTTGTCTGCGGCTTCGCCCATATTCACGGCATTCCCATCGGTATCATCGCCAACAATGGCGTGCTGTTTTCGGAATCGGCGCTGAAGGGCGCGCATTTCGTCGAGCTTTGCTCGCAGCGCAAAACCCCGCTGGTCTTCCTGCAGAATATTACCGGCTTCATGGTCGGCCGAAAATACGAAACGGAAGGCATCGCCAAGCATGGGGCTAAGCTGGTGACGGCGGTGGCGACGACGAAAGTGCCGAAAATCACCATGCTGATCGGCGGCTCCTTCGGCGCCGGCAATTACGGCATGGCCGGCCGGGCCTATTCGCCGCGCTTCCTCTGGACCTGGCCCAATAGCCGTATCTCCGTCATGGGCGGAGAGCAGGCGGCCGGCGTACTGGCGACGGTACGCGGCGAGGCTCTGGCGCGCGCCGGCAAGCCTTGGACGAAAGAGGAAGAGACGGCTTTCAAGCAGCCGACGCTGAAGATGTTCGAAACCCAGAGCCACCCGCTCTACGCCTCGGCGCGTCTCTGGGACGACGGCATCATCGACCCGCGCAAGAGCCGCGACGTGCTGGCACTGTCGCTTTCGGCCGCGCTCAACGCACCGATCGAAGACACACGTTTCGGCCTATTCCGGATGTGAGGAGATGGAGATGAAACGCGACATCATCAATGCCAAGAATGCACCGCAGCCACGCGGCGGCTATGCCCAGGCGGTCAAGCTAGAGAATTTCGAGAGACTGCTGTTCGTTAGCGGCCAAATTCCGACGACGTCAGACGATGCGCTTCCGGAAGGATTTCAGGCGCAGGCGCGCCAAGTCTGGCTCAATGTCGACGCGCAGCTCAAGGCCGCGGCGATGAGCAAGGCCGACATCGTCAAGGTCACGACCTATCTTGCCGACCGTCACCATACGATCGAGAATCGCGAGATCCGCAGCGAATATCTGGGCTCGCTCACGCCGGCGATGACGGTGGTGATAGCGGGCATTTTCGATACGGCGTGGCTGCTCGAAGTCGAGGTTGTCGCCGCGCAATAGGGTTTGCCGATGTTTTCGAAGATCTTGATCGCCAATCGCGGAGAAATCGCCTGCCGGATCATCCGGACGGCAAGGCAGCTGGGTATTCGCACGGTCGCCGTCTATTCCGACGCCGATAGGGATGCGTTGCATGTGGCGTTGGCCGATGAGGCGGTGCACATCGGCCCGGCGGCTGCGAGCGAGAGCTATCTTTCGAAGGAGCGGATCCTAGGCGCCGCACAGCGATCCGGCGCCGAGGCCATTCACCCCGGCTATGGATTTCTCTCCGAAAATGCCGATTTCGCCGAGGCTGTTGAAGCAGCCGGACTGGTTTTTATCGGCCCATCGCCAGCCTCGATCCGCGCCATGGGCCTGAAGGATGCGGCCAAGGCGCTGATGGAGCGCGCCGGTGTGCCTGTCGTTCCCGGTTATCACGGCGATAAACAGGATGCGGCATTCCTTGTGGAGCGGGCAGCGGAGATCGGCTTCCCCGTTCTGATCAAGGCGCGGGCGGGCGGCGGCGGCAAGGGCATGCGGCGTGTCGACCGCCCGGAAGATTTTGCGGCTGCATTGGAAGCGGCAAGACGAGAGGCGAAATCGGCTTTCGGCGACGACGCGGTGTTGATCGAAAAATATCTGACTCAGCCCCGTCATATCGAAATCCAAGTCTTCGGCGACAGTCATGGCAATGTGGTGCATCTCTTCGAGCGCGATTGCTCTCTGCAGCGGCGGCATCAGAAGGTGATCGAGGAGGCGCCGGCCCCTGGCATGACGGATGAGATGCGCAGTGCCATGGGCGAAGCTGCCGTTCGAGCAGCCCGCGCCATCGATTACCGCGGTGCCGGCACCGTCGAATTCATTGCCGATGTCTCAGAAGGCCTGTCGCCGGATCGCTTTTTCTTCATGGAAATGAACACCCGTTTGCAAGTCGAGCACCCTGTCACCGAGGCGATAGCCGGCGTCGATCTGGTCGAATGGCAATTGCGGATTGCCTACGGCGAGCCCTTGCCGAGGACCCAGGCCGAACTCGGCATCGAGGGCTGGGCCTTCGAGGCGCGGCTTTATGCCGAAGATCCATCGCGGGGTTTCCTGCCGGTGACCGGTACGCTCTCGCACCTCAGATTTCCGGAGGGCGATGTCCGCATCGATACCGGCGTGCGTGAAGGCGATAGCATCACACCGCATTATGATCCCCTGATCGCCAAGCTCATCGTGCATGCCCCAACCCGCCAAGCCGCCCTCGCCAAGCTGACCCGGGCGCTGCAGGATACGAAGGCTGCGGGGACGGCAAGCAATCTCGATTTTCTCGTCCGATTGAGCCAGCAGCCGGATTTCGTTGCAGGCCATCCCGATACGGGCTTGATCGACCGCGAGGCGAAGACGCTGACGGCAGCATCGATACCGGACGACATTGCGCTTGCCATTGCCGCCATCCCCGAGGCGGGAGGCATGGCGCGATCCTCTGGGAGCGACCCGTGGCAGGCGCTTGGCGCCTGGCAGCTTTGGGGCGAGGTGAACCGCCCTGTCACGCTGCATCACAGCGGAGGCCATACGAACGGCCGCGTGATTGCGAAAGGGCAAGATCGATACTCGGTTCAGTTCGATAACCGCGCTGTCGCCGTTCGCATGATCAGCCGCAATGACGACAGCTGCCGCATGGAGATCGACGGCCGGCAATTGCGTGCCGAGTTTTTCCAGATGCCGCATGGCATGACGTTATTTTTCGACGGCCATACCTATCAATTCCATCGGGCCGACCCGCTGGATGGCGCTGAAGAGGAGGCCGTCGGCGGCGACCGGCTGGTAGCGCCGATGCCCGGCCTCATCAAGATCGTCCGGGTGCAGGAAGGCGATGTGGTCGCAAAAGGGGAGGCGCTGATCGTCATGGAAGCCATGAAGATGGAGCTGACGCTGACGGCAACACGCGATGGCGTGGTGGAAAGCCTGCACGTCGGCGAAGGAGATCAGACCAGCGAAAGCGCTGTGCTGCTGTCGCTCCGGCCGGAGGATGCGCAATGAACGCTCGTCCTTCCAACTACGTCACCATCGTCGAAATGGCGCCGCGAGATGGCCTGCAGAATGAGAAGCAGCCGGTCGATACGGCGCGGAAGATCGAACTGGTGGATCTGCTGTCCGACTGCGGTTTCGAGCGCATCGAGGTCACCAGCTTCGTTAGTCCCAAGTGGGTGCCGCAGCTTGCCGATGCCGCCAATGTCATGGCCGGCATCAAACGCAGGCCTGGCGTGCGCTACACCGCGTTAACGCCGAATATGCAGGGATTCGACGCCGCCCTTGCTGCGGGCGCCGATGAGGTGGCGATCTTCGCATCGGCCTCCGAAAGCTTTTCGATGCGCAACATCAACTGCTCCATCGCCAAAAGCATCGAGCGTTTCCGGCCCGTGGCGGCGGCAAGTCAGGAGCGAGGCATTCCGTTGCGTGGCTACGTCAGTTGCGTCGTCGAATGCCCCTATGAAGGCGCGGTGCCACCGGCGAATGCCGCAAGTGTCGCCCGGCAGTTGCGGGACCTTGGTTGCTACGAGATCAGCCTCGGCGATACGATCGGCCGGGGCGAACCGGAGGCGGTGGACAGAATGCTGGAAGCCGTGCTTGCCGATGTCCCCGCCGCCATGCTGGCCGGCCATTTTCACGATACCTCTGGCCGGGCATTGGACAATATCGGCATAGCCCTGGATCGGGGCCTGCGGGTGTTCGATGCCGCCGCCGGCGGTCTCGGCGGCTGCCCTTTCGCGCCCGGCGCCAAAGGCAATGTCGATACGGTGGGGGTTCATCACTATCTGGCTCTGCACGGCTTCGAGACTGGTCTCGATGAGGAGAAGCTTGCCCGCGCCGCCGCCTTTGCGCGTAGCCTGAGGAGTGCCACATGACGTCGCAAACCATCCATATCGCCATCGACGAACGTGGTGTCGCCCGCCTGAGCTTGACGCGGCCCGAAAAGCACAATGCCCTATCGGCTGAGATGATCGATGCCTTGACGGAAGCCGCTTCCGACCTCGGCCGAGATGCGAGCGTGCGCGTCGTCGTCCTTGCGGGCGAAGGCGCAAGCTTTTGCGCCGGCGGCGATCTCGGCTGGATGCGCGCCCAGTTCGATGCCACCCGCGCCGGGCGCATCGTTGAAGCCCGGCGGCTTGCCATGATGTTCAAGGCCTTGAACGAATTGCCGAAGCCGCTGATCGCGCGCGTGCACGGCAATGCCTTCGGCGGCGGCGTCGGCATCCTCAGCGTCTGCGATATGGTGATTGCAGCCGCGACCGCCCGCTTCGGCCTGACGGAAGTTCGCCTCGGCATCATTCCCGCCACCATCAGCCCCTATGTTGTTGCCCGCATCGGCGAGGCCAAGGCCCGCCCGCTCTTCCTGTCCGGTAAAGTCATCGACGCCTGGCAAGCCCATGCGGCCGACTTGTTGTCCCGCGTCGTGCCTGAGGAAGCACTCGACGAAGCCATCGAAGCCGAAATCCGCCATCTCCTCGCCGCCTCGCCGCAAGCTGCGGCGCGGGCAAAGGCGCTGGTTCGCTCTCTCGGCACGGCAATCAGTGATGAGCTCATAGATCACGTGATCACTCAATTAGCCGATACTTGGGAGACGGAGGAAGCTAGGGAAGGGGTCACGGCTTTCTTCGAGCGGCGGGAGCCAAGCTGGCGATAGACTTCTAGACTCGCCTGTTTTTCTCTATCGTAAGTTGCGGAAATTCTCCGCTCCCCGCTGCCGTCAGGTCCGCGGATGCCGGTTTGTCCCAACGAAAGCCGAGGATTGCGCCTTTTTCCACCTGCTGGAACAAATTGTCCGTGATGACGGCCGCACCGGCGCCGTCGGCGACGGAGACGGCGCAGCCGATAGGAGCTTGGCGGATGATGTTGCCGGTGGCGACGATGTTGCGGAGATAGGGACCCCAGCCGAGTTTCAGGCCCCAGAGCGGGGCGTTTTCGATGAGGTTCGACGCAATCAGCGTATCGGCTTCTGCCGAGATCCCGATGCCGAAGCCGCTTTCCTGAGGATAGGGGCCGGTCAGGGCGAGATTGCGGATGATATTGCCGGTGACACTGGCAAGCCGCCCGCCCTTGTCGAAATTGGCGATGGCTATGCCGTTCGCAGCGCCGTCGATCAGATTGTTGCTGACCACTGCCCCTTCGAACTCGAATTCGCAGAAGATCGCCGTTTCGCCGGAGCGCAGGCACTGATTGCCTGTGATCTGCACGTTCGATGCCGAGTTGGCGCGTACTGCGGTGAAGGCGCAATCGGCTATCTGGTTGCCGGAGACCAAGACGCCGTCAGCGCGAAAAATATTGATGCCGTTGCCGTTCTGGCCGGTGCCGCCATCATTTGCCCCGATGCGGGCGATGCGATTGCCGGTCACGATGCTGCCGTCTGCACCCTTGTCCCAGCGGTGGATGAGGATGCCGCCATTGCCGCAATCCTCGACCGTATTGTCGGTGACCGTCAATCCGGTCGACTGGACGGAATAGAGGCCGGCTTCTGCCGCGCCCGATATTCGGCTGCGTTCGATCCGCCCGCCGCAGCGCTCCAGTTGCAGCGCATGTTTGCGGCTGCCGGCGATGTCGCAATTGTCGATCAGCACTTGGTCAACGCCGGTAAACTGCAGCAGCCCGCCGGCATAGTCGCCAAGCCAGCGGTTGCCGCCATCGAGAACAAGGCCGGAAAGCTCGATGCGTTTCGCCTTGTCGGCGCTCATCAGATGGCCTTCGCCGCCATAGACGAGCCGGGAAGCGCCGGGAATTCCGGTAATGCGGGTATTGTCCGGCAGCGAAAGGTTCGACACATCGTAATTGCCGGGCGGCAGAAACACCGGCGTATTCGCGCGCGCCGCACTGTCGATGACAGCTTGGAGTTTGCCGCTTCTGATGTCGCTGGTGCCTGGCGTCGCCTTATAGGCGATGGCATCGATCGGCCCGCGCATCTCGGCGCCGGCCATCTTGACGAGCGGCGCGGAAAAGCCGCGTTTGGCAAACAGGCCTGTTGCCGCCGAGGCGGCGATATAGGCAATGAACGCGCGGCGCTGGACCATTATCAACTCCTGAAACAAACCTTGCGGAAGCACGAACCATGCCATGCGCATCTGTGCCGATTTGATACGGGAAAGGCCTGGTTTCGTGGAATAGGGCCTCCGATTTTTCGCAGTTTTCACCCTTTTATTCTTTCGTTCACCCATCCCTTTAAGAGCCTTGAAGGAAGCAGGAACTATAATGATCGCGTTTCGGTTGTGACATTTGAATAGAGCCGCGCCTGCGGCTGGGGTGGGAGAATGCGCATCATGAATAAGCCGGCACTTCAGCACGCCCGCACGGGCGAGCGCGGCCGTTCGCTCGATATCGAGACGGAGCGCCTGTTGGCAGCCACACAGGCGCTGATGGCGGCGAACGCGCACCACGTTGCCGATGGCATCGAGCAATTGCGCCTCAAGGCGATCGTGCATGAACTGCCGGATTTTCTCTTCGTCAAGGATCGGGAAAGCCGCTTCGTCTTCGCCAATTCCGCCACGGCAAAAAGTCTTGGCTTGGAAAGAGCAAGCGCGCTCACCGGCAAGACCGATTTCGATTTGGTGCCGTTGGAGCGCGCTACGAAATACTACCGTATCGAGCAGGAAATCATCGCGACCGGCAAGCCGCGGCTCGATATGGAGGACGTTATTCCCTCTGCAAGCAGCGGTAAGCCAGTCTATCGGCTGACCTCGAAGTTGCCGCTGCGCAACGATCGCGGTGAGGTGATCGGGCTGATCTGCATTTCGCGCGATATCACCGAACGCAAACGCCAGGAGCATCTGCGCCGCAACCAGGCCGAGCTCTTGGAAATGATTGCCAAAAGCGAGCCGATCGAAATGATCCTCGAGGCGCTGGTATTGATGGTCGAGGATCAAATGACCGACATGAAAGGGTCGGTCTTGCTGCTCGATCCCGAAGGCATCCATCTCTCCCACGGCGCGGCCCCCAATCTGCCCGCCGCCTACAGCCGCCTGATAGACGGTATCGCCATCGGCCCGAAAGTCGGCTCCTGCGGCACGGCGGCCTGGCGCGGCAAGCCGGTCTTCGTCTACGACACCCAGACGGATCCGCTCTGGGAAGAGTTTTCTGTTCTAGCCGCGCAATATGGCCTGCGCTCGTGCTGGTCGACGCCGATCATGACGTCACAGGGCAACGTTCTCGGCACTTTCGCGCTCTATTCCGGTACCGTGCGTGAGCCGACCGAACGCGAGCTGGAGCTGGTCGCCATGGCGACCCACATCGCCGGGATTGCCATCGAGCGCAAGCGCGCCGAGGACCGCGCCTATTTCATGGCCCATCATGACGACCTGACCGGTCTGCCGAACCGTGCCTTTCTCAAGGAGAACATGGCGAAGATCCTGTTCAAGGCTCGCCGAAACGGTCGCAAGGTTACGGTCGCCTACGTCGATCTCGACAACTTCAAGCAGGTCAACGACAGCCGCGGCCACAGCGCCGGCGACGAGCTGTTGAAGGAGCTGACCGCCCGCATGGTCGACAGCCTCAGGGCCTCCGATATGGTGGTGCGCCTCGGCGGCGACGAATTCCTGCTGGTCATCGTCCATCAGTCGCGCCACGACACCGGCATCACCCGGCGGCTGCGTGAACTGCAGAAGGCGATTACGCAGCCGGTGGTGATCGGGGAAATCGAGATCGCCGTGACGAGCAGCATCGGTGTCGCGGCCTTTCCGGCCGATGGAGAGACGCCGGATGAGTTGATCGCCTGCGCCGACGCGGCCATGTACAAGGCCAAGGAGCATGGCCGCAACCGGCTGCAATATTATATTCATAGGTCCGACGCGGCTGGCGTCATGCCGCTGAGCGAGCAGGAAG
The DNA here is from genome assembly GCF_036528765.1 of Rhizobium sp. BR 362. Lineage (NCBI taxonomy): Bacteria > Pseudomonadati > Pseudomonadota > Alphaproteobacteria > Hyphomicrobiales > Rhizobiaceae > Rhizobium > Rhizobium sp. BR 362. The sequence continues at coordinate 305,605 of NZ_JARWGH010000003.1, forward strand.
AATTGCGTAGCGCCATCGGCGCCAAGCAGTTCTTCCTGGAATACCAGCCGCAGGTCGATGTCGCGAGCGGTCGCATCGTCGGATTGGAAGCGCTGGTGCGCTGGCGTCATCCGCGCTACGGCATGATGCCGCCCGGTCAGTTCATCCCGCGAGCGGAAGAATCCGGGCTGATCATCCCACTCGGCTTGTTCGTGCTGAACGAGGCCTGTCGGCAGGCCAAGGAATGGCAGGCGATGGGCCTGCCGCCGGTCACGATCGCCGTCAATGTTTCGGCTCGGCAATTCGGCGATCCGGCGCTTGCCGCGCACGTCACCGAAGCTCTGGAGGCAAGCGGCCTCGAGCCGCAATGGCTGGAGCTTGAATTGACGGAGAGCACGCTGATGCATGACGTGCCCCGCGCCTTGCATGTCATGCAGGCGCTGAAGGCGCTTGGCGTACGCCTGTCTATCGACGATTTCGGCACCGGCTATTCCAGCCTGGCGGCGTTGAAGACTTTCCCCTTCGACCGTCTCAAAATGGACCGTTCCTTCGTCGAGGCCTTGCCACGCGACGAGACGACCGTCGCCATCGCCTCCGCTGTCATCTCGCTCGCGCGCCGGCTGCGTCTGGCGGTCGTCGCCGAAGGCGTGGAAACGGACGAGCAACTCGAGTTCCTGCGTCAGGCTCAATGCCACGACGCCCAAGGCTTTTATTTCTCTCGGCCGGTCGGGCCAGGGGAGATCGCGACGATTCTCGCAAGGGCCGGTGATCGCCTCGCTTGAACCCATCCCTGTCCGCTGTAATTCTGCCCCATATACGCAGGCCCCTCATTGATTCTGACGGGGGCTTGGCGCGAAGAGGGGAAATCGATTTATGGGCAAGGGGCGTATCGAGGCCTTTTCCGATGGCGTGATCGCCATCATCATCACCATCATGGTGCTGGAATTGAAAGCGCCGCATGGCGAGGGGCTGCAGGCGCTGATTCCACTGATCCCGACGCTGCTTTCCTATGTTCTAAGCTTCGTCTACGTCGGCATCTACTGGAACAATCACCACCATATGTTCCAGGCGGTGAAGCATGTCAGGGGCGGCGTGCTTTGGGCCAATCTGCATCTGCTGTTCTGGCTGTCTTTGATGCCCTTCGCCACCGGCTGGATGGACGATAACGACTTCGCCATGACTCCCGTGATGGTTTATGGCGTCGTCTTGTTGATGTGCGGTTTCGCCTACTACATTCTCGGGCGAATGCTGATCCGCGTGCATGGCAGGGAGTCCGATTTTGCTCACACGCTCGGTTCGGATGGTAAGGCTGGACTTTCCGTTAGCCTTTATATCCTCGCGATCATACTTGCCGCCGTAAACCCGTTCATTTCCCTCGGCATCTATTTCGTCGTCGCCTGTATATGGCTGATACCGGACCGGCGCTTCGAACGGATGATGAAGTAGAGGGTTTCGAGCTGTGGGAACTCAGGAATCATGTTAGTCCTTCGACATGCGGGTTGCAGCCTTTCAACGCCGAGCGCTGTTCGATGCCCTCGATGAGGTCGGGGATGTGCTTTCGCGCGACTTGACGTGGGCCGATGAGCAAGGCATCGACCTTGCCCTTTTCCCCGAATGCTATCTTCAGGGACACAGCTATGAACCGGCACTTGCCAGGCGGCGTGCACTCTCACTCGATGATCCTGCCCTGAATGCCTTGATCGCCCGCTGTGCATCGGGGAAGACCACCGCGATCATCGGCCTCTTCGAGCGGCGAGGGGAGTCGGTTTACAACAGCGCGGTGGTCGCGAGGGCGGGTCGGATAAGCGGGGTCTACGCCAAGGTGCATCCCATCGAAAGGGGCTGCACGCCGGGGACCGATTTTCCGGTCTGGGCACTCGGCAATTGGTGCTTCGGCATCAATATCTGTTCGGATCTCAGATATCCCTACACGGCGGTCCGGCTCGCCAGGAAGGGCGCCCGTCTCATCTGCAATCCGGTCAACTTGATGCTTCGCCCCCACAAGGCGGAAAAGTGGCATAGGCCGGCCATCGAGAGTTTGCGGATATGTGCCAAGCATACGAGATGCTGGGTCATGTCGGCCGATGTTGTCGGCAGCAACGATGATGGTTGGGTGAGTTACGGCAGTACCGCGATCGTCGATCCGAATGGCGTTGTCGTTGCGAAAGCCAAGGCGTACAGCGAAGATGTCCTGGTTTTCGATCTGCCCGACGGACGGCTTTGAAAGCGAACTCGATCAAAAAGCGTCAATGATCGCTACATAATTGCATAAATCACGCTATCTTTTGTCCCATGAGACCGGATCAACTGCTGTATCCCGCCCCTGAGGGGCTGTTCTGCCCGATCGGCGGCTTCTATGTCGATCCGGTGCGGCCGGTCGAGCGAGCGTTGATAACGCATGGACATTCCGACCATGCCCGCGCCGGCCATGGCCGCGTGCTCGCCACCCGCCAAACCCTGGACATCATGCGGATACGCTATGGCGATCATTTCGCTGGATCGGAGCAGCCGGTTGGTTTCGGCGAGGAGCTGACCATCAACGGCGTTCGGGTGCGGTTTCATCCGGCCGGACACGTCCTCGGTTCCGCACAGATCGCGGTGGAGAAGGACGGGCTGCGCATCGTCGTATCCGGCGATTACAAGCGGCGGCCGGACCCGACCTGCGCCGCCTACGTGCCTGTTGCCTGCGACGTCTTCATTACCGAGGCGACGTTCGGACTTCCCGTCTTTCATCATCCCGATCCGATGGACGAGACGGCGAAACTCTTGGCTTCGCTGCGGCAATTTCCCGAACGCACGCATCTGATCGGCGCCTATGCACTCGGCAAGGCGCAGCGCGTCATCCGGCTGTTGCGCGATGCTGGGTACGACAGGCCGATCTATATTCACGGCGCGCTGGAGACGCTGTGCAGTTACTACGCCGGACAGGGGATCGTGCTTGGCGAGTTATTGCCGGCGACGATCGAAAGCCGGGACCAATCGATCTTCAAGGGCGCGATCGTCGTCGGGCCGCCCTCGGCTTTTGCCGATCGCTGGGCGCGGCGGTTCCATGAGCCCCTGCCTGCCTTTGCGTCTGGCTGGATGATGGTGCGTCAGCGCGCCAAGCAGCTCGGCGTCGAGCTGCCTCTGGTCATTTCGGATCATTGCGATTGGCCGGAGCTGACCGAAACCATCTCGGAGTTGAAGCCGTCCGAAGTCTGGGTCACCCATGGACGCGAAGAGGCTCTTGTGCGCTGGTGCCAATTGCAAGGCATTCCGGCCAAGCCGCTGCATCTGATCGGCTATGAGGATGAGGGTGATTGATGAAAGCCTTTGCCGATCTCCTCGATCGCCTGGTGCTGACGCCGAGCCGCAACGGCAAGCTGAAGCTGCTTATCGATTATTTTCGCGACACGCCCGACCCCGATCGCGGCTATGGTCTCGCTGCAATCGCCGGCACGCTGGAGGTGCGCAACGTCAAGCCGGCCATGCTGCGCGAGCTTGTGCTGGAACGCATGGACGAAGTGCTGTTTCATTATTCCTATGATTACGTCGGCGATCTCGCCGAGACCATTTCGCTCGTCTGGGACAAGGAAAGCGATATCGTCCGCCCGGCGGGCGAGCAACCTAAGCTTGGCGAGGTGGTGCGTCGGATGAATGCGCTGGGGCGTACCGAGGTACGCAGCTTCGTTCGCGACCTGCTCGACCGGCTGGACACGTCAGGCCGTTTTGCCTTCCTGAAGCTCGCCACCGGTGCGCTGCGCATCGGCGTGTCGGCGCGGCTTGCCAAGCAGGCATTGGCGGAGCTGAGCGGCAAGGACGTGACCGAGATCGAAACGCTGTGGCATGGATTGCAGCCGCCCTATGAAAGCCTCTTCCAATGGCTGGAGGGCAAAGGCGACAAACCCGTGCTGGCGACGCCGGCGATCTTTCATTCCGTCATGCTCGCCAATGCCGTCGAGCCCGGCGATCTCGATGGGCTCAATCCTCTGGATTATGCTGCGGAGTGGAAATGGGACGGCATCCGCGTGCAGCTTTCGCGGGCGGGTATGACCAGCAAGCTTTATTCCCGCTCCGGCGACGATATTTCCGGCGCCTTTCCAGATATTGTCGACGCCATCAGCTTCGAGGGTGTGGTGGACGGCGAATTGTTGGTCGGGGGCACATCGCGTTCCAACAGCCCGACCCGCACCTTCTCCGACCTGCAGCAGCGATTGAACCGCAAGACGGTGACGACGAAGATGCTGGAGGAATATCCAGCCTTCATCCGTACCTATGATCTGCTGTTCGACGGTGAAGAGGACGTGCGTGCCCGCGGCTTTCTCGATAGGCGCGAGCGGTTGACGGAAATTATCGAAGCTGCGCCCCACGATCGGTTCGATCTCTCGCCGCTGGTGAATTTTACCTCTTGGGAGGAGTTGGACCAACTACGTTCGGCACCGCCCGATCCGGTTATAGAAGGCGTCATGATCAAGCGCCGCGACAGCGCCTATCTCGCCGGCCGCGCCAAGGGGCCGTGGTTCAAATGGAAGCGCAACCCATACAATGTCGATGCCGTGCTGATGTATGCCCAGCGCGGCCATGGCAAGCGTTCGAGCTATTATTCCGATTTCACCTTCGGCGTCTGGTCGATGACACCGGAGGGCGAACAACTTGTGCCGGTCGGCAAGGCCTATTTCGGCTTCACGGATGCCGAACTGGAAGTGCTCGACAAGTTCGTGCGCAACAATACGATCGACCGTTTTGGCCCGGTAAGAGCGGTCAGGGCCGATCGCGATTTCGGCTTCGTTCTCGAAGTCGCCTTCGAAGGGATCAATCGCTCGACGCGGCATAAATCCGGCGTTGCCATGCGTTTTCCACGAATTGCTCGTCTGAGACCCGACAAGCCGCCCTATGAGGCGGATCGGCTGGAAAATTTGGTGGCCCTAATTGACGCCAAGGCTCCTCCCGTTGATGAATAGGACAGGTCGATTCCTCACCACAATGTGAGTTGGCCTCGCCTTTCAACCCGTGCAGATTTTGATCCGCCGGGCATATTTGGACAGAGCATATGACAACGTCTGAAGACAATGCATTTCGCCCCACTCGCCGCACCCTTCTATCTGGCCTTGCCGTTACCCTTTTTGCTCCCAATATCGCCCGAGCTGCCGAAACCGCGGCTCCTGTTGCCAAATCGGTCGATGCCAAGGTTATGGATCCGCAGACTGGCAAACCGGCCGTCGCGGTGGCTGAGCCGCCGCTTCTGACTGGCGATTATGCCAAGGAGCGCCATAAGTTTCGCACCGACCTTCTGAATAAGGGGCCGGCGCCCGACAAATATGAGCCGTTGGTCGCCCCATCGGACGCCGATCAGATTTTCTATCGCAGCGGTCTCGGCGGCGAGCTGGAACTCGTTGCCTGGGTGTCGCGCTACGAGCGCACGCCGAAGCCGAAGCCCGCGGTACTCTTTCTCCACGGCGGCAATGCCATCGGTCAGGGCCATTGGCTGCCGATGAAGCCCTATATCGAGGCCGGCTACGTGGTCATGATCCCGTCGATGCGCGGCGAAAACGGCCAAAAGGGCAATTTCTCGGGCTTCTATGACGAGGTTGCCGACGTTCTCGCCGCATCTAATCGTTTGCGCCATCTGCCGGGCGTCGATCCGCACCGTCTGTTCCTCGCGGGCCATAGCGTCGGCGGCACGCTGGCAATGCTGGCGGCAATGTCGGCCAAACGCTTCCGCGCGGCCGCTCCCATGTCAGGCAATCCGGATGCCTTTGCCTTCTTCCATCGTTATCCGGAGGACATCCGCTTCAACGCGAAAAATCCGCGCGAATTTCAGATGCGGTCGCCGGTCTGCTATGCCCATAGCTTCAAATGCCCCTTGAAGGTCATGCACGCCAGCGAAGAGGGCACTTTGCAGGCCCGGGCGGCGCTGCTTTCGAAGCGCGCTCTCGCCGCCGGCGTAAAAATGGAGCTGGCGACGGTACAGGGCAATCACAACTCGGCGCTGCCGGGCGAGATCGAACAGAGCATCCAATTTTTCAGGAGCGTGGCGGCCTAGGGGTTAGCGCATCAACCGATCCACCACCGCCGCCGCCGCCTCGGCAATCACCGTTCCCGGCGGGAAAATCGCGTCTGCGCCGGCAGCTTCCAATGCCGCGAAATCCTGAGGCGGGATCACGCCGCCGACGGCGATGAGGATGCGGCCCGCATGGCGGCGCATCAGCGCTTCCTTGAGCTCCGGCACCAGCGTCAGATGGCCGGCGGCAAGCGACGATGCACCGATGATGTCGGCGCCTTCGCGAACCGCGAGATCGGCCACTTCCTCCGGCGTCTGAAACATGGCGCCCACGACGACATCGAAGCCGAGATCGGCGAAGGCTGTGGCAATGACCTTCTGCCCGCGATCATGTCCGTCCTGCCCCATCTTGGCGACGAGGATGCGGGGCTTCTCCCCCTTTGCCTTGCGAAAAGCTTCCACCTTGGCAACCGCTGTGTTGAACAGCGGATCGGCAGTGCCGACTTCCTTGCGGTAGACGCCGGATATGGTTCTGATCTCTGCAACATGTCGGCCATAGGCCTTTTCCAACGCCAGCGAGATTTCGCCGACCGTCGCTCTCGCGCGCGCCGCCTTGACGGCGAAATCCAGCAGATTGCCGGTGCCGCTGCGTGCAGCATCCGTCAGTGCGTCCAGAGCCGTCTCCACCGCCGCCGTCTCGCGCGTGCCCTTCAACTGCTGCAGCTTGGAAAGCTGGCGGGCGCGGACCTCGGAATTGTCGACCTTCAGCACGTCGACTTCGATATCCTGTTCCGGTCGCGAGAAATTGACGCCGACGACGGTTTGGTGGCCGCTATCGATGCGCGCTTGCGTGCGGGCGGCCGCCTCTTCGATCCGGAGTTTCGGAATGCCCTTTTCGATCGCCTTTGCCATGCCGCCGAGCGCCTCGACCTCTTCGATATGGGTGAGTGCGCGGGCTGCCAGATCATGCGTCAGCCGCTCGACATAGGCCGAGCCGCCCCAAGGATCGATGATGCCGGTCGTGCCGGATTCCTTCTGCAGCAATATCTGCGTGTTGCGGGCGATGCGGGCTGAATGATCTGTCGGCAGCGCAAGCGCTTCGTCGAAGGAGTTGGTGTGCAGGGATTGCGTATGGCCTTGTGTCGCCGCCATCGCTTCGACCATGGTGCGGATGATGTTGTTCATCGGATCCTGCGCCGTCAGCGACCAGCCGGATGTCTGGCTGTGGGTGCGAAGCGCCAGCGACTTCCCATCCTTCGGCGCAAAGTTCTTCTGCATCAATGCGGCCCAGATCAGCCGTGCCGCGCGCATCTTGGCGACTTCCATGAAGAAATTCATGCCGACCGCCCAGAAGAAGGAGAGGCGCGGCGCGAAGCTGTCGATATCGAGCCCGGCGGCGACACCGGCGCGGGCATATTCGATACCGTCCGCGATCGTGTAGGCGAGTTCCAGATCCGCCGTCGCACCGGCTTCCTGCATATGGTAGCCGGAAATCGAGATCGAATTGAATTTCGGCATCCGCTGGCTGGTATAGCTGAAAATGTCGGAAACGATCCGCATCGAGGGCTGCGGCGGATAGATGTAGGTGTTGCGGACCATGAACTCCTTAAGAATGTCGTTCTGGATCGTGCCCGAGAGCTTGTTCTCGGAAACCCCTTGCTCCTCGGCGGCGACGATATAAAGCGCCATCACCGGCAGCACCGCGCCGTTCATGGTCATCGACACGCTCATCTCGCCAAGCGGGATGCCGTCGAAAAGCTGCCGCATGTCGAGAATGGAATCGATCGCCACGCCAGCCATGCCGACATCCCCGGCAACGCGCGGATGGTCGCTGTCATAGCCGCGATGGGTGGCAAGATCGAAGGCGACGGAGAGCCCTTTCTGGCCGGCCGCGAGATTGCGGCGGTAAAAGGCATTCGATTCCTCGGCGGTGGAGAAACCCGCATATTGCCGGATGGTCCAGGGTTGCTGGACATACATGGTAGGGTAGGGGCCGCGGACGAAGGGAGCCGCGCCGGGATAGGTGTCGAGGAAGTTCAAACCGGCGAGGTCAGCCGTGTCATAGAGGCGCTTGACGGCGATGTCCTCTGGGGTCTGCCAAGCTGGGGCGTCGGTAGTTGTTGTTTTGGTTTGTGGTTTTTTCCAACTGATATTGGTGAAATCGGGGACATGGGTCATAGGGCCGATACCTCCACATATGCCGCGCCTGCGTCACCCCCCTCTGTCACTTCGTGACATCTCCCCCGCACGGGGGGAGATTGGTAGCCTGCAGCACGTCTTTGCCTCACATGGGCATCTGATCCGCTGAAACGGTGTTGGATTTTGTCACGGAGTAAATGGCAAAGTCCCAACGATCTCCCCCCTTGTGGGGGAGATGTCGCGAAAGCGACAGAGAGGGGTATTGCACTCTCCACGAACTCTACAGACGCCGTCATGCCGCGACCTCATCCAACCGCACCGGCGTCAGCCCCATACACTCCGCCACAGGCCCCAATTCTCCCGCGACCACAACCGGTCGCTCCGCCTTCGCAGCAAACAATGTCGTCCCCACAATCGGTTTTGTCGCGCGGTTCGTTCTCGCCTCGGCCACCATCGCCGTCAACCGGCCACTAGCGATAATCCCCGCAAGCCCGCCGTCCCGCTCAATGCCTCCAAAAATTTCCCAGGCCTTTTCCGCCAAAGCCTCGGTCAGCGCTTCGATACCGCCAGCCCCGGCGGCCGGATCGACGACATGGTCGAGATGGCTTTCGGCAATCAGGACGGTCTGGGTATTGCGGGCCAGGCGCCGTGCCAGCGGATCGGGAATGCCATGGGTCAAGCTGTGCGGCAGCACGGAAATCTCGTCGGCGCCCCCCGTGCCGGCGGAGAAGACGGCTATCGTGTTGCGCAGAATGTTGGTTTCCGGGTCGAGCCGGCTGAGCATGCGGTAGCTCGTTTCCATGTAGAGGTGGGCGGCAGGCGGTTCGGAAATGCCGCAGAGCTCCGCGATGCGGGCAAAGAGCAAGCGTGCGGCGCGAGCTTTCGCCATGGTGATGTATTGGTTCTGATCGGCAGACAGGCAGAGACTTGCGGCGTTGAGGGTCACCTCCGGCGCAAAGCCTGCCTTGTCCAATAGTTTCAGATGGCCGACGAGAGCCGCCGCCACGACGGCCAGTTCCTGCGCCTCCGTTCCCCCGGCATTGTGCACGGCACGGCCGTCGGCATTGAAGAGGGTGCCGGCAAATCCGGCATCCCGCAGGCGTTCGAAGCTCCCCGTCAACTCCTGCACCGTGCTGCCGGAGGCGAAAACGTCGAGGCCGAAATGCATGGTCGGGAGATGTTGGCTCTTCCCGAGCGCCGACGCCGATGCCGACGCAAAGGCCGGCGAGAAACCGTCAAGGCGCAGCGAGATGGAATTGCCCGAAACCGCAGCCGCCAATCTTGCCGCAAGCGTCTCAATGTTCCCGCCCACGCCGGCACCACAGGCCGAAGGGCTGGCTTTCGAGATCAGGCTGATGCCGGTGCAGCCTTTGGCGAGATCGTCGCCGAGCTGGATGAAAGCGCGTTCGATATCCGGATCATCCATGCGCTGGCTGACGATCCAAGGTCGGTCGGTGTGGCGGCGGGCCAAAGGCGCCGCATCGGCGCGGCGGGCATAAAGCGGCTCGATTGCGATGCCGTCATCCGTTCGCGATACCAGCGCCTCCTGGAAATCCGCGCCCTTCAGCGCCCGGTCCACCAGCTTGAGCCATGCCTCGCGACTTACCGGAGCAAAAACGTTCGGGTCGAGACTGTCGATATTCATGCCATCCTCCGTGCCTCAATGGTCTAACCCAAGCCAGGGCAAGGTAAAACAGAAGTTTGCCTTATTGGCGCAATATCTTCGCGTCCGACGCCAGCTTCGCGCCAGCCGCGTCGGTCATCATGCGGCTGACCGATCCATATTCAACTGGTTCCCGATCATGGCCGATCTCCTGCCCGCTTCCCGTCGCCTGCTTGTCGTTGCCGCACTTTCTGCGTTGTCCGGCTGCAGCATTATTCCCGATACCGGGGCGACCGATCCCGATCGGTTTGTGCAGGAAACCGCGCCTATCTTCTATCAGCCGGAAGGCATCGATCCGCAGAAGGTGAAACGCTTGCCGGTACAGCCGGTGCCGCAGGCGCGCGATCTCTTCCGCACCCAATTCAACCAGACCTATGGCCTGCCGACGTTCAATCCGGTGCATCAGGCCATGTATGCGCAGAAGAGCGAAGACGATTTCACCCTGCCGGCGATTCCATATAAGCGGATAGATCCGCGATTTCTGCGTCAGGAAGTGGACTACCGAACCAATGAAAGACCCGGCACGATCGTCGTCGATACAAGGGGCCACTATCTTTATTTCGTCGAGCCGGGCGGTAGGGCGATGCGCTACGGCGTCGGCCTTGGCGCAGCCGGTTATGCCTGGCATGGCAGAGGCGTCATCCAATGGAAGCAGAAATGGCCGCGCTGGACGCCGCCGGCCGAAATGGTGGCTCGCGAACCGGAGATCAAGCCGGTTTCGGCGCAGCGCGGTGGCATGAATCCTGGGCCGACCAATCCGCTCGGCGCCCGCGCCCTTTATATTTTCCAGAATGGCAAGGATACGCTCTATCGCATCCACGGCACGCCGGATTGGCAGTCGATCGGCAAAGAAGCGTCATCCGGCTGCGTCCGCATGCTGAACCAGGATGTGATCGATCTCTTCAATCGCGTGTCTGCAAAGGCCGAAGTCGTGGTTTTGTAACGGCAGATTGAAACAAATTTTCGTGATGTTGCATAAGTGCGATAGCCGGGCTTGGCTGTGCTCTTTAGTTTTATTCTTGTCTCTGCGAATCTTGCCGGGAACCGAATCGTATCGTTTCGGGTTTCCGCTTCCCTTCCAACAGGAATGATGCTGTCGACATGAGCCTGCCTTCTTCTCTTTCCCGACGAAATTTCCTAGCCCTCGCGGGCATTGGCGCCGTTTCGACGCTTGCCGGCTGTGCTTCCACGGTCGAGAGCAACCCGATCGTCAGTCCTGTGCAGTATAACGGCTCTACCTATCGCCCCCTCGGCGGCTGGCTTTCGAGCTATAATGGCGAGCAGCCGGACCCGGCTGTGATCTATGCGGCCATGGACGATGGCGGCTTTCATCTTCCGGCAATACCCTATCAGCAGATCGATCCAAGATATTATCGTCAGCGCGTTGTCGATCCGACCGGCGAGCCGCCGGGCACCGTCGTCGTCAATACGCGCGAGCGCTTCCTCTATGTTACCGAGCCGGGCGGCACGGCTATGCGCTACGGCATCGGCGTCGGGCGCGAAGGCTTTGCCTGGCAGGGCCGCGGTGTGATCCAGTGGCGCAAGAAGTGGCCGCGCTGGAATCCGCCGGACGAAATGGTCGCCCGCCAGCCGGAACTCGTCAAATATTCCATTGCCAACGGCGGCATGGAGCCGGGCTTGACCAATCCGCTCGGTGCGCGCGCCCTTTATATTTTCGAGGATAAGCAGGACTCGCTCTACCGTCTGCACGGCAATCCCGATTGGCGCTCCATCGGCAAGGCGGTTTCCTCGGGCTGCGTCCGTCTGCTCAATCAGGATGTCATCGATCTCTACGACCGCGTGCCGGAACGTGCACCGATTTTGGTGACGCAGGCTTAAGTTTTTGACGAATGGAATTTAACGGCTCTCATCAGCCGTTAAATTCGCTCGTAGCCGCTGTAGTTGCTCTCGCAGACTGGCCATTTCATCCATGTCGCAGCCAGCAGCTTCGACGATGGCGGCCATGATCGAATTGACCTGGCATTTCATGGCGGCGCCCTTGTCCGTCAATGAAACGATGACTTGTCGTTCGTCCTTGGGGTCGCGCATGCGCCCGATCAGGCCGGCTTGCTCGAGGCGCTTCAACAGCGGCGAGAGCGTGCCTGAATCGAGATCAAGCTGCTCGCCGATTGTCTTGACCGGCTGACAACCTTTTTCCCAGAGCACCAGCATCACCAGGTATTGCGGATAAGTCAGGCCGACACGATCGAGGATCGGCTTGTAGGCGCGATTGAAGGCATGTGCGGTCGCGTAGACGGCAAAACAGAGTTGCCGTTCCAGCCGCTTTTCCTCATCCGGGATTGCCCGCTCCTCCACCTTGTCCGTCATCACTGCTCCGCCAGTTTTTTGTTGATGTCATTGTCACAGGTTCACTTTTCAAAATCAAATCGCAAAAATAAGTTGCGCACGATTAAATCGCGCTATATACAACAGTCGTTCAACTCGCAAAGGAGATCTGACATGCCTATCCTCTACACCACCAAGGCTTCTGCCACCGGCGGCCGTGCAGGCCACGCCGTTTCCGAAAATGGCGTTCTTGACGTCACCCTGACCGTGCCGAAGGAACTTGGCGGTGACGGGGCTACCGGCACCAATCCTGAACAACTCTTCGCTGCGGGCTATTCCGCCTGCTTCCTCGGCGCTCTGAAATTTGTTGCCGGCCAGCAGAAGGTCAAGATTCCGGAAGACGCCAAGGTGACGGCAACGGTCGGCGTCGGTCCGCGTGAGGATGGCGGCGGCTTCGGTATCGAGGTCTCTCTGTCGGTTCACATTCCCGGCATGGACAAGGCCGAAGCTGAAAAGCTCGTGGCTGCCGCTCACATCGTCTGCCCCTATAGCCACGCCATGCGCACCTCGACGGAAGTGCCGGTCACGGTTGCCTGAGGATAGGCTTTCCATCTTTCGAACTGATGGAACGGATGCCATAAAGGAGCGGCATGCATTTCCCTGCATGTCGCTCCTTTTCTTTTGCAAGAAACTTGCTATATTTTTTCCTAAGAAAGGATATAGCCATGACACATGCTCAAGTGATCGGTCTTGCAAATCCGGGCGAGGCTCTGGTCATTACCAAGGCGGTCGTCAATGCGGCGGAGCGGTTGGGATTGAATGCGCGCATGCTCGCTGCCGTCATCGGCGTTTCGGAAGCAACGGTGTCGCGCATGAAGCGGCAGGATCATCTTCTGGAGCGGCACAGCAAGCCATTTGAACTCGCCGTTCTTTTCGTGCGCCTGTTCCGCTCGCTCGATGCCATTGTCGGCGGCGATGAGGCCGTGGCGCGGCAATGGCTGCGCAACGTCAATCTCGCCTTCGGCGCGACGCCGCTCGAAAAGATCACCTCCATATCCGGATTGACCGATGTCCTTGCCTATCTGGACGCCCGCCGCGCTCTCGTCTGAGGCCCGGCCGATTTCCGGCCACTATTGGCGGCTGGTGGAGGCACAGCATCAGGTCTCGACGTTGAAGCTGGTCGATACGCTGGAAGAACAGGCGCTTCTCGAGCATCTGCTGGAGGAGAGCAAGCCGGCGCTGCCGCCGGAATGCGCCGGCCTGGATTATCTGCTGGCGACCCCCTTCCGCTACGGAGCGATCTATCCGCACGGCTCACGCTTCAGACGGGCGGGGCGTACCCTGGGCGTCTTCTATGCTTCGGAACGGGTTGAAACGGCGCTGGCCGAAATGAGCTTTTACAGGCTGCTTTTCTTTGCCGATTCTCCGGAGACGCCGTTGCCCGCCAATGCCGCGGAATATACCGCCTTTGCCGCGGCGATCGCCACGAAAGAGGCGATCGACTTGACCCGTTCGCCGTTGGACCAGGATCGCGAGGCCTGGACCGATCCCGTCAGCTACGAAGCTTGCCAGTCACTCGCCGACGCAGCGCGGGCAGGGGGTATCCAGGCGATGCTCTACCGATCCGTCAGGGATCCACAAGGCGGGAAGAATATTGCGCTTCTGACGGCGCATGCCTTTGCCGCACGCGAACCCGTCGAACGGCAGACCTGGCGCATCCGGCTGTCGCCGGCGGGCGTGCAGGCACTCTGCGATTTTCCAAAAAGCCGCATCGGTTTCGCGCGCGGCGATTTTGGCGCCGATCCCCGCATGCGAAATAGCGCTTAAGACAGCGCGAGCAGGTCACGCCGCAACCGGTCCGCATTGCCGTCGGGCAGCCGTGCTTCCACCTCGGCATGAGTCACTTTCCAGATCGGCACGGCGGCCGCAAGCACCGCTTTTCCCGATGGCGTCAGGCTGAGCAGCCGGGCACGCCGATCCCTGGGATTGGGCAGAATGGTCACCCAGCCCCGCCGTGTCAGCGGCTTTAAGGCCGCCGTCAGTGTCGTCTGATCTATTGCAAGCAGGGTTGCGACCGGCCCCATGGCCGCCGGTTCTGGCCTGTTCAGCGACATCATCAGAGAAAACTGGCCATTTGTGAGTTCGAGCGGCCTCAGGGCTTCATCGAAACGGCGCGCCAAGGCCCGAGCGGCGCGCTGCACATGCAGGCAAAGGCAGGTATCGCGCACCAATAGTGTTGTCTCGAAAGGAATCTCAATCACGTTTGACATGGTTTACTAATATTGATATCAATCTATTTGTCAAGTTTGGTGAGAAGTGGACGCCGGAGGAGGGCGCGACGATGAACCAAATCGTTTCACGCGAGGTGTGGCTGGAGGCTCGCCGCGAGCTGCTTGCCAAGGAGAAAGAAGCGACGCATTTGCGTGACCGTATCAATGCCGAGCGTTTGGCGCTGCCCTGGGTCAAGGTCGACAAGGATTATTTTTTCGACACGCCTACCGGCAAGAAATCGCTTGCGGAACTCTTTGACGGCCGCAGTCAGCTCATCGTCTATCACTTCATGCTCGGTCCGAACTGGGAAGCCGGATGTCCCGGTTGCTCGTTCCTCGCTGATCATTTCGACGGTGCCTTGCCACATCTCAATCACCACGACGTCACCCTCGTTGCCGTTGCCCGCGCGCCGATCGAGAAGATCGAGGCTTACAAGAAGCGTATGGGCTGGAAATTTCCCTGGGTGTCGTCTTTCGCCAACGATTTCAATTTCGACTACCACGTCTCCTTTACGCCAGAGCAGCTCGCCGGCGAAAAGGTGTTCTACAATTTCTCTGCCATGGACGCCAAGAACGGCCACGACGAGCTTCCTGGGCTCAGCGCGTTCTACAAGGATGAAACCGGGAATATCTTCCACACCTATTCCAGCTATGCCCGCGGCGGCGAGGAGATGATCGGCACGTTGATGATCCTCGACAATGCGCCGAAGGGCCGCAACGAAGGCAGCACCATGGATTTCGTGCGTCGCCACGACGAATATGAGGAAGCCCCAAAGGCGCAGTCCTCCTGTCACTGAAGCATAACGGCTCAGCGGCGCGACTTTTTCGGGAGGCCGCGCCGGAACAAAAATCCGAAATGCCGTGTTTAGAGCACTACGGCGTATAAGGCTCGGCCGATCGCAGAGGAGGGACGCGATGAAGGCGGAACTGACGGAACAGCACACATTCCTGCAGAAACTCCTCGGCACATGGGAGGTTAACGCCACCGATCCCGAGGGCAAGATCGACCATGGCACCGGGACGGAGACCGTCCGCTCGCTGCATGGCATTTGGTTTCTGTGCGAGGGAGAGGGGACAATGCCAGGCGGCGGCGCCGCCGCGACATTGCTGACCCTCGGCTATGATCCCGAGAAGGGCAAATATACCGGCACCTGGGTCGGCAGCATGATGAACCACATGTGGGTTTACGAAGGCGCTCTCGATCAGACCGGCCGCACGCTGCTGCTCGACACGTCAGGGCCGGATTTTGAACATCAAGGCCAGTCGGCCAGCTATCGTGAAGCCATCACATTCATCAACGACAATGAACGCATCTTTTCCTCAAGCGTCCGCCAACCGGACGGAAGCTGGAAGGAATTCATGATCGCCAATTACCGCCGCAAGCAATAGGGAGAGCTGCAATGGCTGAGAAGGGATATTTTGTCTGGTACGAACTCATGACGACCGACATGGCCGCGGGGGAGGCCTTCTACCGCAAGGTAGTCGGCTGGGACGCCAAGGATGCCGGGATGCCGGACATCGAAATGGCCTATACCCTGTTCAGCGCCGGCGCCGGCCCCGTTGCCGGTATGATGATTCTGCCGGAAGAGGCCAAGGCCATGGGCACTCCGCCTTGCTGGACCGGTTATATCGGCGTGCCCAATGTCGACGAGGCCGCCAAGACGATCGCCGCAAAAGGCGGCAGGGTCTATCGCGAGCCGGGGGACATTCCGGGTGTCGGCCGCTTCGCCGTCGTCTCCGACCCCTACGGCGCCGCTTTCTGCATCTTCACGCCGTTGCCGGGCCAGGATTGGCAGCCGTCGGAGCCAAATGCTCCCGGCTATATCGGCTGGCACGAGCTCTACGCCGGCGATGGCCCGAAAGCCTTCGATTTCTACCGTGACATGTTCGGCTGGGAATCGAGCTCCGATTTCGACATGTGGCCGATGGGCACCTACAAGATCTTCAAGATCGGCGACCGCGACTTCGGCGGCATCATGACCAAGCCTGCGGAAATGCCGATGGCGGCCTGGAACTTCTATTTCAACGTCCCGGCGATCGATGCTGCCGTCGGCCGCGTCAACGAAGGCGGCGGCAAGATCGTCAACGGTCCGATGGAAGTCCCCGGTGGTAGCTGGATCGTCCAGTGCACCGACCCGCAAGGTGCATTCTTCTCGCTCGTTGCGCCGACGCGGTAAATCTCTACCTTCTCCTTCTCGGGGAGAAGGTCGCGCATAGCGCGGATTGAGGGGCATTCCTGGGGAACCGGTTTTCGAGCACGGCTTATGATATTCGTCGCTGTGCTCCCTCTCATCCGCCCTTCAGGCACCTTCTCCCCGAGGGGAGAAGGTGTTCTGCTACCGTTTCAAGCTACCCAGAATCCCGCGAACCAGTGCCCGGCCGACCTGTGTCGCGACTGTACGCGCCATGCTCTTCATCGCTGCTTCCACGATCGTCTCGCGCTGATAGCCGGAACGGCCGCGGCTTGCGGGTTTGTCATCGTCGCCGCCGAAGCCGGGGAGCGTCCAGCGGCCGCCGGCGCTTCCGCTGTCCGGTTTTGCAGCATCCTGCTCTGCAGCCTTGCGGGCACGGGCGGTGAGGATTTCGAAGGCGGATTCACGATCCACCGTCTCGTCATAGAGGCCGGCGACCGGACTGGCATTGACGATGGCCCGGCGCTCGGCATCGGTTACCGGGCCAATGCGGGCGGAGGGTGGACGAATCAGGGTGCGTTCGACGATCGAGGGTGCCCCCTTGCCTTCGAGCATGGAGACCAGCGCTTCGCCGGTGCCGAGCGTGGTGATGACTTCGGCGCAGTTGAATGCCGGGTTTGGTCTGAAGGTTTCAGCGGCGGTCTGGACTGCCTTCTGTTCGCGCGGCGAATAGGCGCGCAACGCATGCTGCACGCGATTGCCAAGCTGGGCGAGCACGGTTTCCGGCACGTCGAGCGGATTCTGCGTGACGAAATAGACGCCGACCCCCTTGGAGCGGATCAGGCGCACGACCTGTTCGACGCGTTCGATCAGCACCTTTGGTGCATCGTTGAAGAGTAGATGCGCCTCGTCGAAGAAGAACACCAGCTTCGGCTTATCGGGATCGCCGACTTCCGGCAGTTCCTCGAAGAGCTCGGATAGCAGCCACAACAGGAAGGTGGCGTAAAGGCGTGGGTTCATCATCAGCTTGTCGGCGGCAAGCACCGAGATCTGTCCGTAACCGTCATTGCTGACGCGCATGATGTCGGAAATCTGCAGTGCCGGCTCGCCGAAGAAATTTTCCGCTCCTTGCTGCTCCAGAACCAACAGAGCCCGCTGGATCGAGCCGACGGAGGACTTCGAGATAAGCCCGAACTGGCTGGAAAGCTCGCTGGCATGGTCGCCCATATAGTTGAGCAGAGACTGCAGATCCTTAAGGTCGAGCAACGCCAGACCATTGTCGTCGGCAATCTTGAAGGCGATGTTGAGCACGCCCTCCTGCGCTTCCGATGCGTTCATGAGCCGTGCCAGCAGCAGCGGCCCCATCTCGGCAATGGTGGTGCGGACGCGATGGCCCTTTTCGCCATAGAGATCCCAGAAGATCACCGGGAACTGATCGAATTCATAGGGCTTCAGCCCGATTTCCTCGGCACGCTTCAAAAGGAAGTCCTTCGGCTCGCCCTTGGCGGCAATGCCGGAGAGATCGCCCTTGATGTCGGCGCAGAAGACCGGCACCCCGGCCTTCGAAAAGCCCTCCGCCAGCACCTGCAGGGTCACCGTCTTGCCGGTGCCGGTCGCGCCGGTGACGAGACCATGGCGGTTACCGAATTTCAGCGCCAGATATTCGTCCTTGTTGATGCTGTCGTCCGGACTACGGCTGGCGCCGACGAAAATCTGTCCATCCTGTTGCGGCATCAGGCCTCGTCTCCCTTGGGCGGCCGCAGACCTCGAAAGCTGCCAGGCGCCCATTCACTGATTTGTCCTGACGCTGTTATAAGAAGAGACTTGAATGGGGACAACCGTTCGCTTCATGGTGATGCTTCCGGTACAGTCGTGCACAACCCGGCCCGACTTGAGTCGGTCGGCGCATTCAATTACGTTGACGTTCACGTCACAAGTAACAGGCAGGAGGCCAGAATGAACGAGATTATTGATCAGATCGCAACGAGAGCCGGCATTTCCCCCGATATTGCAGAGAGGGCTGTTGGCATGATGCTCGGCTTCCTGCAGCGCGAAGCACCGGATGGCCCGGTCACTAAGATGATCGAATCCATCCCGGGCGCTTCCGATCTGGTGGCGCAATATAACGGTGAAGAAACGTCCGGCGGCGGGCTGCTCGGCGGCCTCCTCAGCGCCGTCGGCGCTGGTGGCGGTCTCATGGCGCTTGGCCAGTCCTTGATGAGCAGCGGTCTCAACATGGGCGAAATTTCTTCGCTCGCAAAGGAAACCATCGCGACCGCCCGCGAGCATGCCGGCGATGAAGTGGTCGACGAGGTCGTCAACTCCGTACCGGGCTTGAGCCAGTTCCTTTGATCCATTTCATTTCCTCTCCCCGCCCGCGGGGAGAGGACTAGGGTGAGGGGCCAGGCACTTAGGCTCGGCAAGGATGGATGAGCTGACAGTCCTCGATATGGCGGGATGGCATATTCCGCATTGCGGGTGGATCGGAGAAAGCCCCTCATCCGAGTCGTCGACATTTCGCGCCGCTCAATGTCTTCGCCCACCTTCTCCCCGCTTGTGGGGCGAAGGTGTTTGATTTCTTACAGGCAGTCCCATGTCCGCAAACGCCATTCCGTCTCTTTTGCCGAACGGGCCTGGTCACCAGTTCGTGCTCTACGGTGATTCTTGTTCCGGCGTCCCCGGCGCGCTGCATGAGGAGACCTTCGCCGCCGTCAATGCCGTTTTGCGCCGGCTCTATCCGCCGCCGGAGTTCATTCTGTTTCCGGGCGACGAAATCATTGGCCTGACCGACGATCCCAAGGCTTTGAAGGCGCAATGGCGGCATTGGTTCGAGCATGAAATGGGCTGGCTCGATCGGAAAAAGACACCGCTTTGGCACACGACCGGCAACCACACCACCTATGACGAAATGAGCGAGCAGGTCTTTCGCGAGGTCCTGCAGCTTCCGGAAAACGGGCCGCCGGGTCAGCAAGGCCTGTCTTATTGGGTGCGCCGCGGTGATCTCCTGCTGGTCTTCGTTCATACGCTATGGACAGGTCTCGGCGGCGAGGGCCATGTCGAGACCGAATGGCTGGAGGCGACGCTGAAGGCGCATAGCGATGCCCGTCACAAGATCGTACTCGGCCATCATCCCGTTTTCCCCATCAACGGGTTTTCCGGATCGTATCAGCGCGAGATCGGCTCGGATTACACCAAGAGATTCTGGGACATTCTGGTCGAAGCAGAGGTTCTGGCCTATGTCTGTAGCCATATCCTCGCCTTCGACGTCCAGGTTCACCGCGGCGTTCTGCAGCTCTGCACCGCCGGCGCAGGCACCGCCCATAGAATGCCGGAGGGTGTGGAATATCTTCATTGCATCCAGGCGGCGCTTGATGCGGACAGTTTTCGCTATCAGGTGCTGGATACGAACGGCGCCGTTCGTGAGCAATTGCAATGGCCCTTTAAGCCGTCCGGTCCCGAGGCATGGCAAGACCTGTCCCCAGGGATTCATCCCGCCGGCTTTACAGGCCCGATGAACAATGATCGCATCATCGAATTGCGGATAAAGGGCCTAATGCCGGAGACGGCGCATGCACCTGCCCAAACATTCTTTTCTGCCTTCAATCCCGGCAGCATCGCACCATTCTGGCTTGGCGTACGCGGTCCGCGGCAAACTCTGACCCTCATCCTTGGACGTGAACGCGGCCGCAGTCCGCATTACTGGTTCGGGCCCGATCTCGTTTCAGGCAAGCCCTTCGATGTCGATATCGCCTTGCACGCCGGAATGGGTCCGGGCGGCATGCTCTATCGCATGCAGGGCGATGACGGATGGACCTCTTTCGCCGGAGCTTCTGCTACCGGGCTCGAACGTTTGGTCTGGCCGACGCAATGGAGCGTTGGCCATGGTCAGGGCGGCGCTAAAGATCGCGCCTTCATGGGCGAGGGATTGAAGGTAGCGTTTGCCGCAGGATAGACGCCACGCCGCCTTCTTCCTTATGTCTCAATCGTCTCCAATCTTATGCCAGACGCGGCCGTCGCGCCCGATGAGCTCGTCCGCACAGGCCGGTCCCATGCTACCCGGCGCATAGGGGTCGGGTTTGCCGCCGTCGGCCCAAAGATCGAGGAAAGGCTGCACTGCCGCCCAGCCGGCTTCGATGCTGTCGGCGCGCTGGAACAGGGTCTGATCTCCGACGAAGAGTTCGTAGAGCAGCGATTCATAGCCCGTCTGATGACCGATGTCGAAGTGGTCGGCATAGCGGAAGTCCAGCTCGATCGGCGAGGTCTTCAGCACCAAGCCCGGCGATTTGATGGAGATTCCCATCTGCAGCCCTTCGTTCGGCTGCACCTGAATGATCAGCTTGTTCGGGGGCAGGTCCGGTCGCGTGGCTACGCGCGGAAATTGCGCGAAAGGCACTTGCCGGAAGGTGATGACGACTTCAGTGTCACGCGCCTTCAACGCCTTGCCCGTGCGCAGATAGAAGGGCACGCCTGCCCAGCGCCAGGTGTCGACGAAAAGTTTCAGCGCTACATAGGTTTCGGTATTGCTGTCTGGCGCGACATCGGGCGTCTCCGTGTAGGCCGGCAGATATTTGCCGTCGAGCGGCCCGGCGGCGTAGGCGCCTCGCACCGCGTTTTTCGCCGCCTCGTCTCGCGAATAATGGCGCAACGCCTTCAGCACCTTACCCTTTTCGTTGCGGACGGATTCTGCGTCGAAGCTGTTCGGCGGCTCCATGGCCACCATGGCAAGAAGCTGGAACAGATGGTTCGGCACCATATCGCGCAAAGCGCCCGTCGCGTCGTAGAACTTGCCGCGCGTACCGACCTCCACCAATTCCGCCGCAGTGATCTGCACATGGTCGATGTAGTTGTTGTTCCACAGAGCTTCGATCATCATGTTGGCAAACCGCGTCGTCATGATGTTCTGCACCGTTTCCTTACCGAGGAAATGGTCGATGCGATAAACTTGGCTCTCGTTTGCGCTGTGCAGAAGCGTCGCGTTC
This sequence comes from Rhizobium sp. BR 362, assembly GCF_036528765.1. Classification (NCBI taxonomy): domain Bacteria; kingdom Pseudomonadati; phylum Pseudomonadota; class Alphaproteobacteria; order Hyphomicrobiales; family Rhizobiaceae; genus Rhizobium; species Rhizobium sp. BR 362. The sequence continues at coordinate 327,033 of NZ_JARWGH010000003.1, forward strand.
AACATCTGCGCGGAAGCGAGGTCATGGCCGAACGGCTTCTCGATGGCGATGCGCCGAAAAACGCCGGCGGTTTCGTCAAGGAGCCGATGCTCGGCGAGGCGGCTGGTAATCTCGCCGAAAAAGCGCGGCTGCACGGCAAAATAGAAAGCGGCATTGGCGCTCGGCGCATGCTGTAGCCGTCTAGTGATTTCCTCATAGATCGCCGCCTGCGTGAAGTCTCCGGAAATATAAGAGATGCGCGTCTTCAATCTCTGCCAGGCGTCGCTCTGCTGCGCTTGCTCCATTCCGTTCGCCGTCAGGAAGGCGTCAAGATGCTCGACGAGGAACTCGTCGCCGCCGGGCTCGATGCTGACGCCGAGCACATGCAGATCGTCGCCCAACATACCGGCCTTGGTCATATTGATCAGCGTTGGCATCAGAAGCCGGCGCGTCAGGTCGCCGGTTGCGCCGAAGATGACGAGCGTCAGCGGCGGAGCGGGAGGAACGGTGAAGCCGGTCATGAATGCACCTCTGTCTGGAATAGGGAGATCAGGTTTCTGGACGACATGCATCTTCTCCTTCAGCCGGTTGCGTTCATACTTGGGCGAGGATGTTCTAACCCAAGATCGAGAAAACCGGAATCGCTTTTCGAAAGGCGTTGCGCTCCGGGGCACCGTCCCATTGGTGGGAGTCAACACGGCACAGATGCTATAGGGAGCCCTAATTCTTCACAGCGATCATGAACAGCCGCGGAAATCGCAGCAGGACCTTGCCGTCCACCAATGGCGGATAGGCCTTTTCAATGCGCGCGAGATAGTCGGCGGTGAAGGCATCCCGGTGTTCGTCGCCGGCATGATCGAGATAGGGACGCAAGCCCGTGCCCTTGACCCATTCGACGATCGCAGCAGCATTTTCCAATGGGTGATTGTAGTTCGTGTGCCAGAGGTCGACGCGCGCGGACTTGCCGATCAGCCGGTTATAGTAGGCCGCGGGCGAGGGAAGGGGATTGCGGCGCACGCTTTTCTTCGCGAAAGCGTCGCTCCAAGGGCCGTTTTTCGCCGTCTCCTCCATCATCAGATGGCTGAGTTCGGTCAGATTGTCGGGCATCTGGATGGCGAGCACTCCGCCTGACCTTAGTCCGTCCATCAGGCGCTCGAAAATGTCGAGATGATCAGGCAACCATTGGAAAACGGCGTTGGCGAAAAGCAGATCGACAGGTTCTTCCGGTTGCCAGGTGGCAAGATCGGCCTTGACGAAGGTCGTGCCGGGCATGCGCTTGCGAGCCGCCTCCAGCATGTTCTCGTCGCTGTCGAGGCCGGAGACGCCGGCCCCACCGTAGCGCTCCACGATAAGCTCCGTCGAATTGCCAGGCCCGCAGCCAAGATCGATAGCGCGATCTATGCGCTGCAACGGTACCTGCGCCAGCAAGTCGTGCGCCGGGCGCGTGCGCTCGTCCTCGAATTTGACGTATTGGCCGGCAGACCATGCCATGATGCTATCCTCTTCATCAGATTACACATTCGGGTGGGCGGGATGCCTAAAATTGCGTGATGACGCTGATTCCGGTGCCCTCCGCCTTGTCCAGCGCCATCAGTGCTGGCACGGCCTCTTCCAGGCTGATTTTGCGGCCGATCAGTTTTTGCGGGGCGATTTTGCCGGCGGCGAGCATGTCCAGCATGGCGTCGTACCGCCAGGCCTGCATGCCGTGGCTGCCGTAAATCTCCAGCTCATTCCCGATCACCTGCGCCATCGGAATCTGCGGCGCGGCATATTCGCCAAGCATCAGGCCGACCTGCACATGCCGGCCGCGACGGCGGAGATTCTTGATCGAATTGAAACAGGTGACGGGATGGCCGAGCGCATCGATCGAAACATGCGCGCCGCCCTTGGTGATCTCGCGTACCGCTTCGGCGACGTCGGCAACGCTAGCCGCGTTGATTGCCGCCACCGCACCGCATTCCCGCGCGAAAGCCAGCTTCTCGTCGGAAATATCGATGGCAATGGCATTCGCTCCGAGCGCGCTCGCGATCATGATGGCGGACAGGCCGACGCCGCCGCAGCCATGCACGGCGATCCATTCACCCGGGCGGGTCCTGGCCTGGTCGGCGACGGCACGAAACGAGGTGGCGAAACGGCAGCCGAGGCTCGCCGCCGTCGCATCGTCGATCGTCTCCGGCAGGTGCACCAGATTGGTGTCCGCATAATCGATCGCCACATATTCGGCGAAGGATCCCCAATGGGTGAAGCCGGGCTGGAACTGGTTCGGGCAGACCTGCTGATTGCCAGAATGGCATTCCGCGCAATGGCCGCAGCCGGACACGAAGGGTACGGTGACGCGGTCGCCGAGCTTGAAACGGACGACGCCCCGGCCCGCTGCCACCACTTTGCCGGCAAGTTCATGGCCGGGCACATGCGGCAGCTTGATGTCCGGGTCATGGCCCATCCAGCCATGCCAATCGCTGCGGCAAAGCCCTGTGGCGCCGACGGCGATGACGACACCGTCCTCGTTTGGCGTCGGGTCGGGAACGGTCCGAATCTCGGGCGTGGCCTCGAAGGCCTCATAGTACATAGCTTTCATTGGAATCTCGCGCATCCTGCCGCGTTTGAGGTGGCCCATCATTTTTCCTGATTCATCCATTCGTCAAGCTGTTGTTTCGGCGCATGAAAGTTGCGCTGGAAATGCGGCTTCCGGCGCTTTGTTGCGAATGGATTTCGTGCCGCACTTTCCCCTTGACCCCCAGGTTGTGCAGGGATTTGCTGCTTGCCGCTTTCAGGAGGAAAGATCATGGCTGTCGATACATCCCCCCGCACCACAACCTGGACCTATGTCGATGGAGAATGGCTCACCGGCAATCCGCCGCTGATCGGCCCGACCTCGCATGCCATGTGGCTGGGCTCGACCGTGTTCGACGGTGCGCGCTGGTTCGACGGCATCGCGCCCGATCTCGACCTTCATTGTCAGCGCGTCAACCGCTCCGCGCTCGCCATGGGCCTGAAGCCGCTCAAGACGGCCGAGGAAATCGAAGCGCTCGCCTGGGAGGGCGTGAAGAAATTCGATGGCAAGACACCGATCTATATCAAGCCGATGTACTGGGGCGAACACGGCTCGCCGGGCAGCGTCGTCGCCGTCGATGCGGAATCAACCCGTTTCGCGCTCTGCCTGTTCGAGGCGGCGTTGGGCGGCCATGGCGGCGTAACGTTGACGGTCTCGCCCTTCCGCCGCCCGTCGCCGGAAACGGCGATGACCGACGCCAAAGCCGGCTCGCTTTATCCGAACAGCGGCCGCATGATCGTGGAAGCGAAGAAGCGCGGTTTTGATAACGCGCTGGTGCGCGACATGAACGGCAATGTCGTCGAGACTGCCTCCTCGAACGTTTTCATGGTGAAGGACGGCATCATCTACACGCCGGTCGCCAACCGGACGTTCCTTGCCGGCATTACCCGCGCCCGCGTCATGGGTCTGTTGCGCCGGGAGGGATTTGACGTGCGCGAGGAAACGCTGTCCGTCGAGCAATTCATGGCCGCCGACGAGATCTTCACCACCGGAAACTACTCGAAAGTCGTTTCGGTCAACCGCCTCGACGACCGCGAATTTCAGCAGGGTCCGGTCGCCCGCAAGGCGCTGGAACTTTACATGGACTGGGCTTACGGGCGGACTGCCAGCGAGGAGTGAGGAGCGGTCGGGCATCAAGCGCGCGCGGTCCGATGTCGATTTCATCTGCGCCCGAAAGTAGTTAAATTAGGCGATGCGAAGGTAAGGTTTGTGGTAAAATGACGTCGGCCGGCAAAGCTATTGAGGAGGCCGACATGAAAATTTCCCTTCCCCCTTCCGTCTATCTCTTCGATTATTACAGGCTGTTTTTGCAGCTTTGCGTTATCGCGGCGACAGGCTTCGTCATCTATTCGATGCTGTTCGGATTCACCTGGTAATTTCGGACGCAGTTGAAGTCGCCGGCCCTAAGGGGCCGCCGTCTTTTTCTTCGGGCTGACCCACCAGCAACAGATCGCGCCGATCGCCAGCAGCACGCAGGTTCCGAGGAACACGGCCCGCATGCCGATGTGCCCGCCGACGAAGCCGCCCAAGACGGGGCCGGCGACCTGACCGACATATTGTGAGGAAATCGAAAGACCGAGGATGCTCCCGGCCGCTGCGTCCGGTACGTTGAGGCGAATGACGGCGGTGATGCAGGGCAAAAGCCCGCCAAGCGCGATACCCATCAGGAAGCGCAGCGCAATCAGTTGCCAGGCCGAGGTTACGAAAGCCTGCGGGATCAACAGCAGCGCCGCAACCGCGAGCGCCGCCGTGATCACCGACCAATGGCCGATGCGATCGGCGAGCTTGCCGAGCCATGAGGCCGACAGGATGCTGCCAAGCGCCGCCGCAGCCATGACCACGCCCGAAATCATCGTCACATGTGTGCCGTCGACGAACTGCGCGACATAGACGGTAATGATCGGCTCGATCGACATATTGGCGAGCATCAGCAGCAGGCCGATCAACAGCATGGCAATTGCGGGCCGTTTATCGGGTATGGAAGCCCAGCCGCCACCTTCTTTCGCAGCCTTCTTTCGCGCCGGCGATTTCTCTTCCTTGATCAGGAAAGTGGTTGCGAGGAAAGTGAAGAAGATCACGCCGCCGGCGAGCAAGAAGGTGCCGCGAATGCCGATGACGGGCGGCAGCGCGCCGCCGATCAGCGGTCCGACCAGATTGCCGGCCATGATCCCGGAGGACAATACGCCGAGCGCCCAGGCCGAGCGATGTTTTGGCGTCTGCGTCGCCACCAGCACCATCGAGCCCGAGGCATAACCGCCGGCAAGCCCCGTGAACAGGCGCAGTGCCACCAATTGCCCGACGCTGCCCGCCATTCCCATCAGAGAGATTGCCACCGTCATGCCGAGGCTTGCGCGCACCAGCATCAGCTTGCGGCCATAGATGTCGCCGAGCCGGCCCCAGAGGGGGGCGACGAAGGCGGCGGCAAAGAAGGTAGCACCGTAAGCAATGCCGGACCATTGAACGATTGCCGCCTTGTCGGTGACGCCAAGCTCCTCGACATAGAGCGGAAGGAAAGGCAGCAGCAGCGTCATCGCCACGATGGTGGTGAAGGAGCCGATGAGGCAGATGATCAGATTCCGCATCCAATAAGCGGTTTCCGGCTCGGCCGGCGCGGCCACGTCCCATCTTGTCTCAGCAGTCATTTCTTGGCCTTTGCATTCAACGTATAAAATAATTCCTGGTGACCAAACGCGAAGTATGCCCTTTCGCGTTTTAGCTCGTTCGAGCTTTTATTGGGCAGGGTCTAGCAGATCGTCTTGGTGCTCCGGGTACGAAAACGCTCAAACTTCGTCCGAAAACGCTCAACTGTTGCGCAGCCGTTCGGCGAAGCGGCGGGGAGAGCGATAGCCGGTGGCAAGGGCTGCCTCGCGCAACGACAATCCATCTTCGATGAGCAGTGTGGTCGCGAGCGCCACGCGTTCGCTTGCCATCACGTCACGCAGCGACGAACCTTCCTGCGACAAGCGCCGCCGGAGTGTCGCGTTACTGGTGCCGAGCTCGGCGGCGATGAGATCGGCGGTCCAAGCGCGATCCGGCTGCCAACGCACCAGCGCACGCACGGCCTCGGCCGTCGTTTCCGGCGAAGCGGGCAGGGCGCCGCGCATGCCGAGCACCATCAGCACCTCCATTAGTCGGTGCTCGATCAGGGCAGCCGGCAATTCGCCGGAAGCGATGCCTTCGCCGGCATGGTGGATGGCCGCGGCAAGCACCGGATCGAGCGGCAAATCGATCTGCGACGTGACGCGCCCGGGCGGAAAGCTTCTGGCAGCGCGACGCACGAGCTCGTCCGGAAAACTGATGAAGATGGCGCGATAGACGCCGCTCTGCGGATCGGGATCGTTGACGACATCGCCCCGCCAGCCGGCCGGCAGCACCAGCACCGTACTGGCCGGAAAGCGCAGATGCCGCCCCATGCTCAGCACGTCCTTGCAGCCTTCGACGAGAACGACGATCGAAAGCTCAGAAAAGGCCGAGCCGGCAATGCGCTCACGTTGGCGGGTCACGAAGGTAAAGAGCGTGGAATAGTTTTTCTCGTCAGCCGGCATTGCGGCCGGCCGATTGTCTTTCCCCGCTAGGCGGCGCAGCTTTTCCAATATTTGATGAGCCTCCGGCATTACGACCGCTTCCTACTGATGTCGATTATGCCGATAGTCTGGACCACGCCACCGGCCATGCCAAGCCCGCAAAGCGCCTTGTCGGTTCTGTCACATCGTGATATAAACTGATTGCATTTTGCAATCGGATTGCCGATGGCTAGATCGATGTCCGAAGCGACCGCCGGATAGGAGGAGATGCCCCATGAGCACTCTTGATACTGCCCGCTGCGACACGGTGCGACGGCTATATGCCGCCTATGTCGCGCAACATCCCGATGTCGTGCGCCCAATGCTGACCAGCGATTTTACCTTTTCGAGCCCGCGCGACGATCGCATCGACCGCGACCAATATTTTAAGCATTGCTGGCCGAAGGAGAAGGTCTTCCGCGCCATACATATCGAACATCTCGTGCCGGATCGCGATGAGGTGATCGTCGGCTATCGCGCCGAGAAGATGGACGGAAGCAGCTTTCGCAATGTGGAGGTGATCCGCTTTACCGGCGACAGGATCGCCGAGGTGAATGTTTATTTCGGACGTAATGTATAGCAGATGGGGCCAGCCTGAAGCCGGCCCTTCACTCGGCTTACGCTCTCACCCGGGATAGCGCATGGCCGCGATGGATCGTCCAGGCCTGCAGGAGGCTGCCGGCGGCAAACAGGATCAGCCAGACGAGCAAAGCCATTTGTACAGGCGGCGAATCCGGGCCGTTGCCGATCGGGTGCGACGGCGGTAGCCGCGAAAGCGTTTCGTTGATGCCGGGAACCCATAGCAGGAAATAGGTGAAGGAGAGGCCGAACGTCTTCAGATAAGGCCGCAGCCGGCCGAGAAAGCTCAGTCTCCCCACTAAAATTGCGCCTGACGCCACCAGCAGAGCCACGATGCCGAGCGCATGTCCCGGATTGAACCCGCCCGTTGAGGAAAGGCCGAAGGAGGTCACCACCGACAGTGCCAATCCACCGAGATAGATCTGTCCCGACCGCATTTCGGGCCGGATGCCGCCATGTCTGACAAAGCTGTAAAGCCCCGCAGCGATCGGGACGAAACTGAGGAGGGTGTGGACTTGGCCGAGCAAAGAGAGAGGGGCGGGCATAAGAATTCCTTTATCTATCGACTAGTAGGTAGTCTTCTGGGGCGAGCGATGGATGCTTGCAAGCTTCCTCGCTCTTAGACGGCCGAATTCTTAACCTACTAGTTGGTAGGCTGTCAATGACTGAATCTCCGGCTTCAATCCTGTCTTGAAGCTGCAAGTCCGGGCGCGGCTTTGGTTCAGCTTGCGGCAACCGCCGTCATTGCCGCTTTCAAAGCTAACGCCGGACCGCTCATGGGCTGTGCGTATTCTTCGCCTAAAAGTGTCGCCGCCTCGGTCATCGATGCCTGCGCGAAGACCACTGTCTTTGCCCCTTGGCGATAGGCTGCCTTGGCTGCCTCGGCAATCCGCGCCAAATAAGCGTTCTGTTCCCCGGCCCGGAATAGGGCCCATGCCCCGTCGATCAGGCGGACATCAATGTCGGCGCCGGTGGTCTTGGCTGCCTCTTCGAATAGCCGGGTGGTTGGGGCGATGGTCGTCTCGGTCGTGCAGAGTACGACGACTTTGGCCCCGGCTTTCACGGCATTTTCCGCAAGCATGCCGTCGGCCCTGACGATCGGGACCTCGGATGTGTCTGCCGCTAGCAGTGCCGCAGGGCCAAGAGTCGAGCAGTTGAGCACGACAACATCGGCGTCCAGTGCAAGGTGCTGCAGGACCGAAACCGTTTCCGCCTTGATGTCCGGTGTCAGTACGCCGGCCTGCTCGGCGGCAAAGAGAAGATCGGCGCGGACATGGTGATGAAGAGCACCGGCCGGAAGGCCGAGCTTTCTTGCGGCGTCTTCATAGACGGCGATGTTGCTTTCGGCAGTGTGCAGGCAGGCTATTTTCACGGGAGGCGGCCTCATTGAAGCCGCCTGACGGGGCGACGATCCGCTGAACATAGCCTCCGAGGATCCAGTTGTCGACGCGCGTCGCACGGCAGACCGGCCCTTATCCCATGCGTTAGGAGCAGCAAAAATACCCGCGGAGGATGCAGGCGACATATGTTGGAAAGACGGGTAAATTTTCCTTCAGTCCGCTATTTTTTGGCACGCCGCCGGTTGCCCTTCACATCGTCCCCTCCTATGTTCCCGATCACCTGCCGACGCAATTTTTTGCCAAGAGGAGATAAGACCATGGCTTTCGAATTGCCTGAACTTCCCTATGATTACGAAGCGCTTTCCCCCTTCATGTCGCGTGAAACCCTCGAGTTTCACCATGACAAGCACCACAAGGCCTATGTCGACAATGGCAACAAGCTGGCGGCCGAAGCGGGTCTCGCCGATCTTCCCCTCGAAGAGGTCGTGAAGAAGTCTTTCGGCACCAATGCCGGTCTCTTCAACAATGCGGCCCAGCACTACAACCACATCCATTTCTGGAAGTGGATGAAAAAGGGCGGCGGCGGCAGCAAGCTGCCGGGCAAGCTGGAAGCAGCCTTCACGTCCGATCTCGGCGGCTACGATAAGTTCAAGGCCGATTTCGCCGCCGCCGGCGCCACCCAGTTCGGCTCTGGCTGGGCTTGGGTTTCCGTAAAGAACGGCAAGCTCGAAATTTCCAAGACCCCGAACGGCGAAAACCCGCTCGTTCACGGCGCTACGCCGATCCTCGGCGTCGACGTATGGGAACATTCCTACTACATCGACTACCGCAATCTGCGTCCGAAGTACCTCGAGGCCTTCATCGACAGCCTGATCAACTGGGATTATGTCCTGGAGCGCTACGAAGCCGCCACGAAATAAGCTTGCCGCTTTGGCTTGCTTTCACACCCGGCGCTGCCATAGCGTCGGGTGTTTTCGTATCCGGCAACATCTCAGCCATCAGCCACTTTCCCCGCGAGGCCGCATGCCGTCTCTATCCGCTCCGCTCTTTCGTTTCGGCGTCATCGCCGATCCGCAATATGCCGCCTTGGAACCCAACCTTGCGCTTGATCGCTACCCGGCCAAGAGCCTCGCCAAGCTGGAAGAAGCGATTGCGGAGTTCAACCGGCACGACCTCGCCTTCATCGTCACGCTCGGCGATAACATCGATGGCGATTGGGAGAGTTTCGATGCGGTTTTGCCGGTCTACGAGGGCTTTCGGCACGCAAGCCACTTTCTGCTCGGCAATCATGATTTTGCCGTCGCCGCGGAGCATTTGACGGAAGTCGCAAGCCGAGTCGGCATGCCGTCGGCCTATTACGACTTCGTCCATGCCGGCTATCGTTTCATCGCGCTCGACGGCAATGAGATCAGCCTCTTTGCGCCGCCGGAGGGTGATCCGCGCCGGGCGGAGGCTAAGCTGCTGATGAAGGCGTTGTATCAGGCCGGTGCGATGAACCCTCACCGTTGGAATGCCGCTATCAGCGATACGCAATATGCCTGGCTCGTCGCCAAACTGCAGGAGGCGAAAGCCGCCGGCGAGAAGGTGATCGTCATGAACCACTATCCGATCTTCCCGGAGAATTCCCATAACGCGTTCGACAGCGAAAGCATGCTGATGCTGCTCGCCGAACAGGATCATGTGGTCGCCTATTTCAGCGGCCATAATCATGCTGGCAATTTCGGCGTGGTCGGCGGTACCCATTTCATCAATTTCAAGGGCATGGTCGATACCGAAGATAGCAATGCCTACGCGATCGTCTCGGCTTATGAGGATCGGCTGGAAATCGAAGGATTCGGGCGTGAGGAGAGCAGGGTGCTCATACTGCAGGATGCGTGAGCGGACATCCCGCATCTTCTGATACCTACAGGGAACGATCCGCACCGATGAAAGTTTAGGAACCGAGGCTGCTGTGAGGCAAAGCCGATGTTTCCGACATTGCAAATTCTGACCATCTTAGTTGTCGCGGTCGCCATGGCATTGGCACTGGCGCATTTGCTGGAACTGCCGGGCAAAATGCGGCTGTCGAAAGAAGACTATCTGACGGTTCAGCGGATTTATTATCCTGGGTTTGCGATCGGTGGTGTCACTGAGCCGCTCGGCGCTCTTTTGCTTCTCCTTCTCCTGTTCCTGACGCCACTTAACACGGTCGCGTTCTGGCTGTTTGCCGCCGCCTTCGCTGCCATGGTCGTTATGCATGCGATCTTTTGGTTGCTGACCCAACCGGTAAACAATTTCTGGCTCAAGGACGTCGAGCGAAAGGGTTGGGCGCCGGTTTCTTCTCTCACGATCCAGTTGGTGGCCATCGGATCGAGACCGTCGTGAAACCAGACTGGACCATGCTGCGCGACCGCTGGGAATTGTCACATGCCGCACGTGCCGTTTTGGGATTGCTGGCTTTTATTCTGTTGGTGACCGCGGTTGCGCTCTGACGACTCATAAACCGATGCCTGCTCCTATTCCGCCGCTATCCGCATCTCCGTCACATCCCGCTTCGGCGGGGCACCGAACATCCGGGTGTATTCGCGGCTGAACTGCGAAGCGCTTTCGTAACCGACCCGATAGGCGGCATTCTCCACGTTCAAGCTGCCGGCGACCATGAGGCGGCGGGCTTCCAGCAGCCGCATTTGCTTTTGATATTGCAGCGGCGTCATCGAAGTCAGCGTCTTGAAATGCTGATGGAAGGAGGAAGGGCTCATGCGCGCCGCGGCGGCTAGCTGTTCGATACGCACCGGTTCGGTGAAATTGTCGCGCAGCAGGCGGATCGCATCCGCAATGCGGCGCGTCTGGCCGTCCGGCAACACCAGCTTGCAGACCTCGCCGCCGTTCGGACCGGTCAGCATCCAGAAGCAGATCTCCCGCATGATCGCCGGATAGAGCACCGGAATGGCGCTGGGCGTCGCGAGGAGGCGGGCCAGTCGCACGAGGCAGTCGGCAAGCTGCTCGCTGAGATCCTCGACAAAGATGCCAAGGCGGGCGCCGCCCGTCGGTTTCGGCGGTCTGTCGAGCTGCTCCATGATCTCGCGCATCATGCCGACATCGAATTCGAGCGAGATGGCAATATAGGGTTTCTCCACACTGGCCTGCACGACTCTGCCGGCGGCTGGCAGCTCGATGCTGATGATGAGGGCCTCCATCTCGGCATAGTTAATCACGCTGTCGTTGAGCATCAACTGTTTCGCGCCCTGGAGAATGACGCAAAGCGCCGGTCGATAGATCATCGCATGCGGCATCTTCGGCTCAATCGAGCGCATGATATGCAGGCCGTCTATGCCGGTCGAAAACACCCCGTCGCTACCGCTATCATTGGCTTCGATGAATTGCGTAATCGCATCTTTGAGAGCTGACGACATCGGCGTTCTCCAGGGCAGGGTGCCATCCCACCATCATAGCAGAGGGATAACGGCCAACAAGGCAGTTGGAGGAATAGGCAAGAAATTCGAGAGTTCCGGCATTCAAGGAGATGGCCCGGCGGGCGTAACTTCCCGTCATCAATCATTTCTTGGAGAACGGAAGTGACAAGCGAAAATCTCGATAGATCAAAGACAAAGCTTGCAATCATCACCGGCGGCAGCCGCGGTCTCGGCCGGAATACCGCGGTTCATCTCGCCCGTCGCGGCGTCGACGTCATCGTGACCTATAATGCAAATCGGGCAGAAGCGGAAAGCGCAGTTGCCGAGATTGAGGCTCTCGGGCAGAAGGCCGTAGCGCTGCAACTCGATGCCGGCGACGTTGCTTCCTTCGACGCTTTCGCTGCGGAAGTCGGTCAAGCGCTGCGACAGGAATGGGGTCGCGATCGTTTCGATTTTCTCGTCAACAATGCCGGCACGTCCTATCATGCGTCCTTCGCGGAAACGACGGAAGTCGAGTTCGACAAGCTCTATAACGTCCATCTCAAGGGCGTGTACTTCCTGACGCAGAAGCTGTTGCCTTTCATTCAAGACGGCGGCCGTATCATCAACATTTCCTCCGGCCTTGCCCGTTTCAGCAATCCCGGCTCGTCGGCCTATGCTGTCATGAAGGGTGCGGTGGACGTTCTGACGCGCTATCTCGCCAAGGAGCTCGGCCCTCGCGGCATCGCCGTCAATACGGTGGCGCCGGGCGCGATCCAGACAGATTTCAGTGGCGGCATCGTTCGCGACAATCCCGAGGTCAACAGGATGGTTGCTTCCATGACGGCGCTCGGCCGCGCCGGCTTGCCCGACGATATCGGCCCGATGATCGCCTCGCTGCTGTCGGAGGACAATCGCTGGGTCAATGGCCAGCGTATCGAAGCCTCGGGTGGCATGGCTCTCTAGCGCCTGATCGTATCCCCCATGTCTTGCAACACCTCAGCCGGTTGCGGCTGGGGTGTTCATTTGCCATCCATTCACCCAGATCCGTCTCAACCCATCGCCTTCGCCCTTGAACCACAATCCCGTCGCCTCGCAGCCTTCGATGCGGTCGCTGCGGAAATTGCGGATGGCCTGGCGCAGCTCGCACCAGGCGACGATATTGGCGGTTTCCGAATAATAGATGAGGGCGATGGGACGAATGATGCGCTCGGTGGCGCGGCCCAGTTCGTCGCGGTAGGAGAGATCCAGTTTCTCCTCGTCGCGGATGGCCCGGCGCAGCAAAGCGAGGTCGATGGCAGCGGCGGAAGGCGCGGCAAATCCCCAGGCGTGCAATGCATTGGCATCGAGCGTCTGGCGAAGCGGCGGCGGCACTGCGCCAGCGATCTTGGCACTGACGCGCTTGGCCGCGAGTTTCAGCTCATTGTCTCCGTTACGCTCCAGCAGCGCCAGCGACAGCACGATCGCCTCCATTTCCTCGATTGAAAACATCAGCGGCGGCAGATCGAAACCGGGGCGCAGGATATAGCCGATGCCGCGCCCGCCTTCGATCGGCACGCGCATCGCCTGCAGCGCCACGATGTCGCGATAGACGGAGCGTACCGTCACTTCCAGCCGCTCGGCAATGACAGCCGCCGTCACCGGCGTTTTCGCCAGCCGCAGGATCTGGATGATCTCGAACAGGCGCGACGCCTTGCGCATTTCACCCTCGTCATTTGAAGGCTCCTGACAACACCCTGTCAGTTGGATTGATCTATTAAACTGCCTATCGAATTGAAAATCAACAAATTCCTCTGCGGCTCGCTCGCAGACGACGATGGGCAACTGACATGGACTACAGCGAAAATCTCTGGCTCTTCTTTCTCCTCCTCTTCGGCATCATCATCGTTCCAGGCATGGATATGCTCTTCGTGCTCGCCAATGCGCTGACCGGCGGCCGCAATAGGGGATTGGCCGCCACTGGCGGCATCATGCTCGGTGGCGCAGTGCATTCGCTGAACGGCGCGCTTGGCATCGGTCTGCTGATGCACTTCGTGCCGATCCTCTTCAATCCGCTGCTCGTTGCCGGCGCCGCCTACATGGCCTTCATCGGCATCACGCTGATGCGCAGCTCGATCACCGTCGGCCACGATGGACCAGCCGGCAGCCGTTCCGCCTGGCGGGCCTTTCGCCAGGGCGCGGTTACCTGCCTGATGAATCCGAAGGCTTACCTTTTCATGTTTGCCGTCTATCCGCAGTTTCTGAAGCCGGATTACGGCCCGATCTGGATACAAGCCACCATCATGGGGCTGATGACCGTTGCCACGCAATTTGCCGTCTATGGCGGGCTCGCGGTCACCGCCGGCCGCAGCCGCGATCTGCTCGTCGCCAATCCCGGCGCGACCGCTTTTGCCGGCCGTGCTGCCGGTCTGCTGCTGTTCGCGGTTTCGATCTTCACTGTCTGGGAGGGTTGGAGGACGGCGTGATTTCCGGCGCGAAATCCGGTACATGTCTCAAATATGACGCTGATTTTGCTCAGCTCTCACCATTTTGTGACTTCATTGCCGGCGCGGAAACCGGCAAACATATGGGCCGTGACAACGCGCCGGCCGCATTCGCGGTCCTGATCACGTAGGAGAGATATATGAAATGGAAAGCGATTGTGGCTGCGACGGTTTTAGCCGGCGTTGCCTTTGGTTCCGTCGTTGCGGCCGATGGCACGCATGATTCTCGCATCGCCGTGATGAAGAAGGTCGGCGGTGCCGCCGGCGCTCTCGGCGCCATCGCCAAGGGCGACAAACCCTACGACGCCGACGTCGTCAAGGCAGCGCTGACCACGATCGCCGAGAATGCCAAGGCTTTCCCGGACCACTTTGGCCCGAACAGCGAGAAGGCCGATGCTGAGGTCAATCCGAAGGTCTGGGATAACTTCGATGACTTCAAGGCCAAAGCCAACAAGCTTTCCAGCGACGCTGAGGTCGCGCTGGCGCAACTCCCGGCCGATAAGGCAAGTGTCGGCGCCACGCTGAAGACTCTGGGCGGGAATTGCGGCGCCTGTCATCAGGCCTACCGCATCAAGAAGGACTAAGCGGCAGGCCGGCATTGTCCGAAAATCAGCATCCGCATCGGCTTTGTCGCCGGTGCGGATTTTGGTATTTCTCGATGCACGTTGAATACGGGGGGTGCAAGGCATGGTTGCGCGATTTGTCCGGTGGCTGCTCTGTCTTATCGGCCTCGTCATAATCGGTTTTGTCACCTTCTATGTCGTCACAGCGCCATCCCCGTTGCCAGCGAGCCATTGGGCGAATTTGGGCGAGCCCGATATCAAGAACGGCGAACAGGTGTTCTGGGCTGGTGGCTGCACGAGCTGCCATGCTGCACCGGGCGCACAAGGCGACGCGAAATTGGTCCTGTCGGGTGGCCTGGCGCTGAATAGTCCCTTCGGCATTTTCCATGTCCCCAATATCTCGCCGGATGAAAAGGCCGGCCTTGGCGGTTGGACGCTTGCCGAGTTCGGCAATGCCATGAAGCGCGGCGTCGGCAAAAACGGCGAGCATCTTTATCCGGCGTTCCCATACGGCTCCTATACCCGCATGAGGGACAAGGACATCAACGACCTCTGGGGTTTCCTGAAGACTTTGCCGAAGAGTAGCAACGTCGCGCCACCACACGAACTGCCGTTCCCCTTCGATATCAGGCTGGCGCTCGGCGGCTGGAAGTTCCTCTATGTCAACGATCAGCCGCGTGTTGTCATTGCCAATGCCGACGATAAGATCAAGCGGGGCCAATATCTGGTGGAGGGCCCCGGCCATTGCGGCGAGTGCCATACCCCGCGCGACGGGCTCGGCGGTTTCGTGCGTGACCAGTGGCTGGCCGGCGCCCCGAACCCCGAGGGCAAGGGCCGCATCCCCGACATCACCCCCGGCTCGAAGTCAATGGCTAGCTGGAGCGCCGGCGATATCGCCAATTACCTGGAGACCGGCTTTACTCCGGATTTCGATAGTGTCGGCGGCTCCATGACGGAAGTCCAGCAGAACATCGCCCGCCTGCCAGTCTCGGACCGCGAGGCGATCGCGGCCTACCTGAAGGCGGTGCCGGCGCGGTGAGAAGCGGCTGGCCGGCTCTCTCGCCGTCGCTTTGCCATATAGAGGTGCGTTTCATAGCGAAGCTCCAACACTCCGCCGTATGCCGCGATAACCTCCGCGATTGCTGCAAGCAGAGCTTCCCTCCGGTCATCCGGTAGAAGTCGGTACCTTGATAGCGTGCGCAACAGATCGGTATAGCTTGCGGCATTATGCGTCCGGCTCCAGGGATAGGAACGATGCGTCGCCGGTTCAAAATATTTGGATTCCCCGAGCAGTTTCGCGAAAGGACCGTCCGGCAGATACCATGCTTCCGCGGGCGGCCCGGAGAGCGATGGCGCGTATCGTGAATAGAGACAGGCGAATTCTGCGGCGAGCGGCGATGCCGGCGGCATGGGTACATTTCCAAAGATGGCCAGCGTGCCGCCTGGCGCGAGCTGTTCAGCAGTCTTGGCAAACCGGACCTCTGGTGCAACCCAGTGAAAGGACTGGGCCGCCATCACGAGTTTGAATGTTTCAGGCTCACCCGGCCACGCTTCAAAGGTGGTTTCTGCGAAGTGTATATCGGGAAATCCGCCAAGTTTCTTCCGCGCGATACCGATCAGTTCCTTGCCGGGTTCAAGCGCAAGGATGGAAAAGCCGCGATGCGCAAAGTCTTGTGTTGCTTGTCCCGTGCCGCAGCCAATCTCAAGGATCGCATCCTTGCTGCCCAAACCGGAAAACGCGGCGATGTCATCGAAAACGGACTCGGGATAGGTCGGACGAGCATCACCATAGAGGCCCGCCACCCCGTCAAAAGTGAACCGCTGTTCCAAGGCGCATCCCCGTCTGAGATCCAGTATGACCGGCCTTTTTTCTAGCGCATTTCAGTTGAACTTTACAGCGCAACCAATTTCGGTTGCAGGCACGGGGAGCGGGCGATCATGGACGGAATGGCAGAGCGTGGAATTCCTTATTTCAGCCAATGGGAGACGCCCGATCTGACGCTGGCGGTTCTGGCGGAAGGAGCGCAGGAGGCATTGCTGAAGGACCCGCTTTGGGCAGGTTCGGGAGCGTGTGATGTTAAGGATTATGCCCGCTGGGCCGGTAATCTCTGCGGCATGGCCTGCCTGAAGATGGTTCTTGCCGCGCGTACGGGAAAAATCATGCCGACCGTGGATCTTGCGTTGGCATGCAAGGATTATGGCGGCTATGTCGAAGAGCCGGACGGCAAGATCAAGGGGCTGATCTATGCGCCCTTCGTTCCCTTCGTCAAAGATCGCTTCGGCCTGAACGCCAGGGTCGTCACGGCGATTTCCGTCGCGGATCTCGGCGATATTCTAAGGCAATCCGAATTCTTCATCGCGTCCGTCCATCACTCCATCCGCTGGCCGGACACCGCGCCGCCGTCGAAGGGCGGACATCTTGTCCTGGTGACCGCGGCTAACTCAGACATGATCCGCTTTCACAATCCTTCCGGTCACGAAGCTGCAACTCGAGAGAACGTGGAAATGCCGCTGGAAACATTCGACCGGTTTTTTGCCGGGCGCGGGATCGCCATCGATCGCTGACGATAGGAAGGTCAACGGCAATCCCGGCGGGCCGTTCTCATGCAAGCGCCTGCAGATAGCGCATGCCGGTGACCGGGCGCGGCTTGAAATCCATTTGTTCATAGAAGCGATGTGCCTGGACATTGCCGGTCGCGGCGCTGACGGAGAGATAGCCGCAGCCGGCCTTGCGGGCGATGTCGCGAGCCCGGTCGACGAGATGCTGGCCGATGCCATGGCCGCGATGGCCGTCGCGCACGAAGAGATGGTGCAGGTCCATGCCGCGTTGACCTTCCTGTGCTCGATAGAGCGGCACCAGAATGGCGTAGCCGATCAGCCCGTTTTCGCCTTCCGCCACCAGCGCGGTGATCCATGGCACCGGGCCGAAGAGATCGCGTTCGAGCTGTTCCGGGGTCGTGGCCGAGGGATCGCCATGATGGGCTGCAAGCAGCCGGATCATGTCGTTCAACTCCGGCAGATCGCGCGGGTGCGCATTGCGGATGGTGATGACGGGCGGGCGGAGAAGTGAGATTTCGCTATCGTCCAGCATGGGGTTTCTGCGTCCTTTTTCGAATATGCCGTCAGGACGCTGCCGATACAACAAAGCCGCCTGACGGCGGCTTGTTGACAATATGATCTGTCCGGCCGCCCCTTACAGGTACAGCCAAAAATACGAGCGATTATGGAGCGCGTGCGTGATCATGGGCGCATAGATGATCTGGAATGGCGGATTTGTCAATGGGGTGAGTCGATGCCTTCCCTCTCAGCGGCCCACAGGCCGGCAGTAAGCCGACGTGGCTATGCGTCAGTCGACCGCACCCGCTCCCCACCGGCGCGGGTTTTCTTTCGGCGGTAATTATAGTATACCCCCCTATATTATCAGTGAGGCCGACATGTCCCATACCGTCCGTGAGCAAGCGAAGCTTCTTTCCCGCATCCGCCGCCTCAAAGGGCAGATGGAGGCGGTGGAGAGAGCGTTGGAGGCTGAGCGGCCTTGTGGGGAAATCTTGCAGCTTCTCGCTTCCATCCGCGGTGCCCTGATGGGGCTGAACGGCGAGATACTGGAAGATCATCTGCAGGAGCATGTGCTTCAAGCCGAAAGCGAACAGGCCCGCCGGCAGGCGGTCGATGAAATATCCGATGTGCTGAAGACCTATCTGCGCTGATCAGAGGCTTTGAGATATCCAACGGGAGACTGATGTTATGAGTACTTCTTCGGATGCGTTGACGCATAGCCACGTATTCCTGGGCTCCGATCATCACCGCAACGAACGTCGCATCTGGCTGGTCATCGCGCTGACCACGGTGATGATGGTGATCGAAATCGGAGCCGGCACGCTCTACGGCTCGATGGCGCTGGTCGCCGATGGCTGGCACATGTCGACGCATGCCAGCGCCATGCTGATTTCGGCCTTGGCCTATCTCTACGCCCGTCGCCATGCCCACAACGCGCGCTTCACCTTCGGCACCGGCAAGCTTGGCGATCTCGCCGGCTTCGCCAGCGCTATCATTCTCGCCATGATCGCGTTGCTAATGGCTTGGGAAAGCCTGCTGCGCTTGCAAAATCCGGTGGCCATCAATTTCCGCGAGGCGATCGCCATTGCCGCTGTCGGCCTCCTTGTCAATCTCGTCAGCGCCTGGCTGCTGCGGGACGATCATCACCATCATGGCCATTCCCATGCCCATGGAAATGATCATCACCATGCGCACGACCATGATCATGGCGGCAAGGACAACAATCTGCGTTCCGCCTATGTCCATGTCATCGCCGACGCCATGACCTCGGTTCTGGCCATTGTCGCCCTCCTGCTCGGCAGCCGTTTCGGCTGGACTTTTCTCGACCCGCTGATGGGTATCGTCGGCGGTCTGGTGATCCTCCAATGGTCCTGGAGCCTTCTGCGTGCCTCGGGCGCAATCCTGCTCGACTTCATTCCGCCGGGTGAGGACCTGCCGGACGAGATCCGCGGGGTTATCGAGAAGGATGCCGACCGCATCACCGATCTGCATGTCTGGCAGGTCGGCCCCGGCCATCATGCGGCGATCGTGGCGGTCGTAACGCCGGAGCCGCGCGATCCCGACTTCTACAAAACACGGCTGGCCGATATTCACGAACTGTCGCATGTCACCGTTGAAGTCACGGTTAAAAAGGCAGCATAACCGCTGTTGGAAAGTGGGTGCGTCAGAGGCTTGCCATATTCCTCGCTTAGCTCAGAATCCGGCTGATTCCGCTGGAGGCTTCCACATGCCCATATCGCTTACCCGCCGCCGCCTCTTGGCAGGCTCGGCGCTGCTTTTTCCCGCTCTGACATTTGGGCCAAAAACCCTCTTTGCGCAGAATGCCAGCGCCAACACGAGCCCTAACGTGACAGCTCCGACGCCGGACGCATCCGATACCCAGGATAATTCCGCGGCACCTGATGACGGTCAGGACACGGGGGAGGATCAGGGTCCTGACAATTCTCAATTCACGGACGATGCCGACAAGCAGTTGGCGGATCTGGAAAAGAGAACGGGCGGTCGCCTCGGTGTTTCCGTGCTCGACACGGAAACCAATATTTCGCTTGGCTATCGCGAAGCGGAGCGGTTTGCCTTGTGCAGTACCTACAAGGCGCTTGCGGTCGGTTTCGTGCTCGCGCGCGTCGATCAGGGTATCGAAAAGCTCGATCGCCGTGTCACCTATGGCAAGGATGTTGTCGTCACCTATTCGCCGGAGACAGAAAAGCATGCCGGCACCGATGGCATGACGATCGCCCAACTCTGCGGTGCGGCAATCACCTTGAGCGACAACACCGCCGGCAATCTGTTGCTCGACAGCTTCGGTGGCCCCGCGGCCTTGACCGCATGGCTGCGTACGACCGGCGACACCGAAACGCGGCTCGACCGCAAGGAGCCCGACGTCAATCAGGCGATCAAGGACGACCCGCGCGATACGACGACGCCGGATTCCATGCTGGATACGATCGGGCTCCTGACGCTCGGCAATACGCTCTCCGAAACCTCGCGCGATCAATTGTCGAACTGGCTGGTCAACAACACCACGGGCAATGCCCGCCTGCGCGCCGGCTTGCCGAAGGAATGGAAGGTCGGCGACAAGACCGGTACCGGTCAGAACGGCTCCTACGCCGACGTCGCCGTCATCTGGCCCACCGACCGCGGCCCGATCCTCGTCACCACCTATGTGGGCGAAGCAACCGCACCCGCAAAAGACATCGAAGCCGTTTTTGCCGAAGTCGGAAAGATCATTGCGGGCATGGTGGGATTAAAATAGCAGCGTCTTGAAATGTAACAATAAAATCTGAGCGATACGATCTCGACGTGAATCAGGATCGTATCGCCTTCATCTCGTTTCGAGGAAGCTCACGCGATGGATAAGGCAGCGGCTGCACTATCCGTTTCATCGCTCTCGTCGGCCTGATTATCGATGCCAAGCTGCTGTTTGACTTGTTTGGCGATCTCATCATTGATCGCCTTCTGCTGGTCCGCAGGCAACTTTCTCAGGGACTCTTCCGTCAAGTTGTGCTGTTCCAGATATTGAGCGCGAATCTTTTCCGCGGGCGTCATGTGGGCCAGTTTGGTGAACTCGTCCACGATATCCTGACTGGCGGAGTCGCTCGACGAATCCGAACTGTTGATGCTGGGAGCCTCGGTATCGCTCTGATCGGCGTCGACATCCGATATGGACGGGGCCGTCTGGCCGGTCTGGCTGAGCCAGAAGCCCGACGAAATGGAGGAGGGGACGCCGCTAGATGTGAGCGAAGGCGCCTGCGTCTGCTGCTGGTCGCTGTCGTCGGGCAGCGTGAATGGCGTGCCGTCGTCGGAACCGGTATCCTGCTGGCTCTTTATCGGGCTGCTGAAAAGGCTTTGGGTGCTGTGATGAACTTTCATCGTCATGTCTCCCTGTGGGTTGGCGCGACGATGACTCGGCAAACGTGTCCGGGGCTTGTGTAGTAAGGCTCTCTTACGTTCCGCAGAAGGTTTGCAGCACCCGCTCCGCCGGTTGCGGCGGTTCGGCATAGGGCGCGAAATCAGGTTGGTCCTCATAGGGCCTTGCCAGCACTGTCAGCAGCGCCTCAAATAGTGAAAAATCCCCATCCTCGACCGCAGCTTCGATCGCCTGTTCGATTCGGTGATTGCGCGGAATGAATGCCGGGTTCACGCTCCGCATCGCCCGGGCTCGTTCGGTCTTTGCTTGCGGATCGCGGTCCAGCCGCTCGCGCCAGCGTGTGAGCCACGGCTTTGTCGATTCCGGATCCTTGAAGGAAGCTGCAAAAGCCGTTTCATTGCCTTCGCTCTCAGCAAGCGCCGCAAGCCGCCGGAACGTCAAGGTGAAATCCGCCTCCTGCTGCTGCATCAGCGCCAACACCGCCTGGATCAGATCGAGGTCGCCGTCTTCCTCGGCTGCAAGGCCGATCTTGGCGCGCATGCCGGCAAGCCAGGGAGCCTGGAAGCGCTCGCCATAGGCCTTGAGCACCGCATTCGCCAGGTCGACGGCCGCATCCACCGACGGATCGATCAGCGGCAGCAGCGTTTCGCCGAGCCGGGCGATGTTCCATCGGCCGATACCGGGCTGGTTGGCATAGGCGTAACGGCCCTGCTGATCGATCGAAGAAAAGACGGTCGCCGGATTGTAATTGTCCATGAAGGCGCAGGGGCCGTAATCAATCGTCTCGCCGGAAATGGTCATATTGTCGGTATTCATCACGCCATGGATGAACCCGATATGCAGCCAGCGCGCAATCAAGGCCGCCTGTCGTTCGGAAACGGCCTCCAAAAGCGCGAGATAGCGGTTTTTCCGGTCTTTGATCTCGGGATAATGCCGGTCGATGACATAGTCAGCGAGGATGCGCAGACTGTCGGTATCGCCGCGGGCCGCGAAGAACTGGAAGGTGCCGACACGGATATGGCTTGCCGCAACGCGGGTGAAGACCGCACCGGGCAACACTTCCTCGCGATAGACGGGCTCACCGGTGGTAACTGCCGCCAGTGCTCGTGTCGTCGGAATGCCCAGCGCATGCATGGCTTCGCTGACGATGTATTCGCGGAGAACTGGCCCGAGCGCCGCCCGCCCATCGCCGCGCCGTGAGAACCGCGTCGGTCCCGCGCCCTTGAGCTGAATATCGCAACGCTTGCCATTGCGGTCGATGACTTCGCCGAGCAGGATCGCCCGGCCATCGCCAAGCTGCGGCACGAAACCGCCGAACTGGTGGCCGGCATAGGCCATCGCGATCGGCTCGGAACCGGGCAGCAGCTTGTTGCCCGAGAAGATCGCAGCTCCGTCCCCTTCCAGCGCCTCCACGTCGAGCCCGAGCTCGTGTGCCAGCATCCTGTTGAATTTGATCAGCCGCGGCGCCGCAACGGGCGTAGGTGCCTGTTCCGCAAAAAACTGCGACGGCAGACGCGCATAGCTGTTGTCGAACGGTATCGAGAGCGCTTCAAGAGGCGCTTGGTCGTGAAGGGGTGAGCTCATAGTGTTAAGGTAGGGCTCGCAGGCAGGTGGTGCAAGGCTTGTGACCGGAGACGCTCCATTCGGAGGCATTGCGCGTCCTTATATCGGTGCTAACTGCGCATGGCCGTTTTTGAACGAAGCGTCGTCATCTTTACATTGTCGAGCATGACCGAGTGCGTTTCACCCCCATGATCGCTGGCGGGCGAGATTACGAAACGTTGTTGCGAGATCAACAATAGAGTCGAGAGTTGCGGTTCTGTGCACCGCGCCGCCCTGTCCTCCCTATCTCAAGCGCTCGCCGCCTCGCGCGGCAGGCAGGCTTCGCAGATCGCCGCAACGTGGCGATGGTCGGTGCCGCAGCAGCCGCCGAGCACGCGCATCTGTGGCATACGCAGGGTGAGCTGCCGGTAGCGACGGCCGAGATCGACGGGGTCGCCTGCATCAAGCGTCTCGCTCTCGTCAAGTTCGGCATGGCTCATCATCGAAGCGTTGGCGCGCAGGCCCCATATGCGTTTGACCCAAGCGCTGTCGTCATCGAGCGCGTTTTCAAAATGGCTCGGATGCGCGCAGTTGATCATGTAATAGGCGGGTGCGCCGTCACTTGCGGCATCCGTACTTTCGATCGCTTCCTGGATCGTTCGTCCGGTCACGAGCTTGCCGTCTGTCTCGACCGTGAAGGAAATGGCGCATGGCATGCCCTGCACTTTGGCGGCGCGGGCGATGCCGATCGCCTCATCGATGTTGTTGATCGTCAGGGCGGTCACCATGTCTGCCTCCGTGCCGGCGAAGCTGGCGATTTGCGCCGCATGAAAATCTTCGGCTTCCGTCGTGTTCATTCTGCCCGCCTTGTAGCCGTCGCCGCGCGGGCCGATATTGCCGCTGATAACGATTGGGGTCGCAGGACGCTCATATTCTGCGCGCAGCTCGGAAAGCAGCGCCACGGCGTCTTCGTTCACCGCCTTCAGCGCCCAGGAATCATAGCCGAGCTTTTCGCCCCAATCGGCGCTGGCTCGCCATGTGGGCGTTTCGAGCACGAAGCCGGTCCCGTGACGACTGGCGATATCGAGATAGCGTCGATAGTAATTCTTCGCTTTCTGGCGTCCCTCCGGGGTCGCCAGAAGGACAAAGGAAGCGAAATGTGGCAGCTCGATGCCCTCATGGAAGATCAGCACCGTTTCCATGCCGCCATCTGTCAGGAACATACCGCTTCTCCGCTGCGGCAAATCATTTCTATATTTGGCCATTTTGATCTCCACCCCTTGATATCTCCCGGCTCCATGTTCGCCCCACAGAGGGTGGATCTTCGCTTATTTACCATCTGCTAAAATAGAGGATTTGCGGTATACTACTGATGCACAAAAGCATTTCGTTTTTTATTCAATGGCTTATGGGCCCGATCTCGTGCTGATCGAGGGCGAGGCCCAGGATCGATGCAACAATACTGTACCGCTGGTACAGGAGGGAATCATGCGAAAGGGTGACGAAACGCGCAGCCGGCTATTGGAGGTTGCCGAAGCCGCCGTGCTGGCAAAGGGTTTCGGCGGCACCTCCATCGATGAACTGATCGCCGAGACCGGCATTACCAAGAGCGGTTTCTTCTATCACTTCCGCGACAAGAACGAACTCGCCAAAGCCCTTATCCAGCGTTACATCGAAAACGACAATCGCATCTATGACGAGATTTTCGGCCGTGCGCGCGAACTCATGGACGATCCGCTGCAATCCTTCCTGCTTGGCCTGAAATTGCTGTCGGAATTGTTGTCCGATCTACCGAACGGCCATCCCGGGTGCCTTGTCGCCGGCTTTTGTTACTACGAGCGGCTATTCGATCGAGAGGTTCAGGAGATCAATCGCGAGGCGGCCTTGACTTGGCGGCGGCGGTTTCGCCGCATGTTCGAGGAGATCATGGTTGTCTACGAACCACGCGAACCGCTCGATGTCGATCAGCTCGCTGATATGGTCTCGACCGTGCTTGAGGGCGGCATTGTGCTGTCCAAGGCGTTGAAAGAGCCGAACAGCCTCGCGGACCAGATTCTGGTTTTCCGGACCTTCATTAAGATGCTGTTCAGGCCGCGCTTCAGCTAGCTTCCATCTCCCGCGCCATTTCCACCAGTTTTCGCACCGTATTGAGATTGCGCGACGTACCCGTCTTCAAGGCCGGCAGCTTCAATTTCGAGCGGCCGGAGCCATCGGGATAGTGAACGTAGATTTCTTTGCCTGCGACATGCACCTCTTCTCCGCCGGGTGCCACGAGTCTGTCCAGGGCATCGGCAGGTGCGGGGTCTGGAAGGAAGTTGACGAGCAGATAGTTCGGTTTGGCATGCGGAAAGGGCGAGCCTTCGGCGATGGCCTCCAGCTCCTGACGGCTGCGCAAGACCACGCCCGGCGACTTGCCGATTTTCCGCGCCAGCGCCTCTTCCAAATCCTTCTGCACGGTCGCTTCGTTCCTGTCCGAGCGGAAGAGCACATTGCCGCTTTGGATATAGGTCTTCACATCGGCGAAGCCGATCTCCTCGCAGAGCGCTTTCAGTTCCGCCATCGGCAGCATGCCGGTGCCGCCAACATTGACGGCACGCAGCAGGGCGACATAGACCGGCATGCGCTCCTCCCGCAGTTTGCTAGATCTTGCCGGCGACCTTGACGGCAAAGCTATATTCGAAGGCGATCTCTTCCAGTCGCTGGAAGCGGCCCGACGCGCCGCCATGGCCGGCATCCATGTTGGTTTTCAAAAGGATCGGTGCATCGCCGGTGGTTTTGTCACGCAGCTTGGCCACCCACTTCGCCGGTTCCCAGTAGGTGACGCGCGGATCAGTAAGGCCGCCGAGCGCCAGAATTGGCGGGTAAGGCTTTTCGCCGACATTGTCATACGGGCTATAGGCGGCGATCTGCTCGTACTCTTCCTTGCTGTCGATCGGATTGCCCCATTCTGGCCATTCCGGCGGCGTCAGCGGCAGCGTGTCGTCGAGCATGGTGTTGAGCACATCGACGAAGGGTACGGCGGCGATGATGCCGGCGAATTTCTCCGGCGCCATGTTGGCAACGGCGCCCATCAGCATGCCGCCAGCCGAACCGCCCTCGGCGATGATCTTCGAGTAGGAGGTGAACTTTTCCTGATTCAGATAATCGGCTGCGGCGATGAAGTCCTTGAAGGTATTGGTCTTCTTGTCCATCTTGCCGTCTTCATACCAGGCAAAGCCCTTATCCTTGCCGCCGCGGATATGGGCAATGGCATAGACGAAGCCGCGGTCGGCGAGCGACAGGCAATTGGTGTTGAAGCCCGCGGGAATGGTGATGCCGTAGGCGCCGTAGCCGTAGAGCAGGCAAGGCGCGGAGCCGTCGAGCGGCGTGTCCTTGCGATAGAGCAGGGTCACCGGCACCTGTTCGCCGTCCCAGGCGGGAGCGAAGACGCGGCGCGTGACATAGTCGTCCGGATTGTGGCCTGACGGAACCTCCTGCGTTTTCAGCAAAGTGCGCTCGCGCGTCACCATGTTGTAGTCATAGAGCTGGCTCGGCGTCGTCATCGAGGAATAGGAGAAGCGGATGACGTCGGTGTCGTATTCAGCCGCACCTTGCAGGCCGAGCGAATAGGCTTCCTCGTCGAAGGCGATGGCATGTTCTTCGCCGCTGCGCCGGTCGCGGACGATGATCCGCGGCAGGCCATCCTTGCGTTCCAGCCAGATGAGGTGGCGGGCATAGGCCATGTGATTGAGAATCAGCGTGCCCGGCTTGTGTGCCACGACATCGCGCCAGTTTTCTTTGCCCGGCTTGTCGACCGGCGTTTCCATGATCTTGAAATCCTTGGCATCGCCGTCATTGGTGAGGATGTAGAAGACATCGCCGCCTTCCGCCATTTCATACTCGATACCGGTATCGCGCGCGGCCACCAGTTTCGGCTCGGCCATGAGATCCGAGGTCGGAATGATGCGGTATTCGCTGGTTTCGTGATCATGGATGTCGATGAAGATGTAGTCATCCAGCAACGAGCCGCCGACACCCATGAAGAAGCCGGAATCCTCCTCTTCATAGACGAGCCGATCTTCGGATTGCGGCGTGCCGACGATGTGGTGGAAAATCTTCGAAGGGCGATGGTTCTCGTCCTGCAGCGTATAGAAGAAACTCTTGCCGTCAGGCGCCCAGACACCGCCGCCGCCGGTGTTTTCGACCACATCGGCGAGGTCCTCGCCGGTTTCCAGGTTGCGGACCTTCAGCGTGAAATATTCCGAACCCTTGTCGTCATAGCCCCAGATGCCATGGGTATGATCGGTGGAATGATCGATGCCGGACAGGCGGAAATAGGACTTTCCCTCGTTTTCCTTGTCGCCATTCAAAAGGAGCTTGCGCTCGCCGCCATCGCGCGCCTCGCGGAAATAATGCGGCTGCTCACCGCCGGTAACATAGAGCGTGCCGTAGGCAAAAGGCCCGTCCTTGACTGGCACGGAGCTGTCATCTTCCTTGATACGGCCTTTCATTTCGGCAAAGAGCGTCTTCTGCAGCTCTTTCGTATCCGCCATGGCCGCGTTCATATAGGCGTTCTCTGCCTCGAGATGCGCGCGGATTTCCGGATCGAGGATAGAAGGGTCCTTGAACATCGCCTGCCAATTGTCGGCGCGCAGCCAGGCGTAATCGTCGCTGCGGCTAATGCCGTGGCGCGTGTCCGTGAGCGGTTTTTTGGCAGCGGCGGGCGGGGTGGGGAGGTTCTTGAATGCAGACACGAGCAGGCTTTCTCCGGCATCAAAGTCGGATATGAGGTGAGGAAGAGATAGAGGGCGCTTGCGTGCGGTTCAAGCGGCAAGTGTCCGCTCAAGCCTCAAAGCAAGCGGGTGATAACAGGCTTAAATCTAGCTGATGGAGGCAGAAGAGCGCGCTCAGGCTTGCCTTGATGTAAACACAATCTTTAACGAAATCCGCTTTGTTACGTCGATAATAAGGCGGCCTTATCGCTTTTCCCATCGAACAGAGCTTCCCAGCCTGCAGTTAAGCAAGGGATCGGTCTTCATGCTGAAATTTATTGCCATTCTCATCCCGTTGGCTGCCATCACGACATCCGCTTTTGCCGTGGACGGGACCATGAAGAAAGAATTGGAAAAGCTCGACCCCTCCGAACGAATGGAACAGACCTGCGATGCCGAGGCAATGAAACGGATCGGCACCGACAAGACCGGCTTCAAGCCCGACAAGGTCATTGCCTATACGTTCAGCGACCCCGATATGGCCCCGGACTCGATCGATGCTCCGGGCGCAGTCTTTCGCAGCAAGGGAGACTGGTATCATCTCTCCTATAAGTGCACGACCGGCCCGCAGCATATCCATGTGCGGGACCTCAGCTACGAAATCGGCGAGAAGGTGCCGCGTGATAGCTGGCAGAAATATTACCTCTATGACTGATGTCTTCAGCGCCGTCTTTGGCGCTCCAGCCGGTAGAGCTCGGAGAGAACATGCTCCTGCACATCGGGTCCCTGGTGACAGACGGCATCCGTGAGGTCACGTAGCGTCCCCCTTAACCCATGAAGCTGATCCACTAGATCCATGACCAGATCGACGCCGGGCTCGTTGACGCCCATCGCGTTGATCAGGTCGAGGATCAACTGTCCGCGCGCCAGGTCGGCTTCGCGGAAACGCCGGCCTTCCCCGGTCGTCTCGGGAACGAGCCAGCCCTGTTCAATCCAGACCTCCAGCACCGTATTGTCGATCTCGAGGCGCAAACGAAACTCGCTCTCGTTCATAGCTCAGCCTCCCATGGTCTTTCTGGGATCATACGTCTTGCCGGCCTGCCATTCGGAAACGAAGGCCGTAAGCTCCGCGTCCGGTCCGTCGGGCAAGACGATCTTCAACGAAACATAGGCATCGCCGTTTTCCTTGCCATGCACCGGCACACCTTTGCCCTTCAGCCGCAGAACCTTGCCCGTGTTGGAGTTCGGTTGAAGGGTAACAGTGACCGGACCGGAAGGTGTGGGCACGCGGATTTTGCCGCCGAGCACCGCCTCAGCAAGCGAAATCGGCAATTCAAGTCTGATATCGTTGCCGTCACGAACGAAGAAGCGGTGCGGGCGCACATGCACCTCGATCAGCGCATCGCCAGGTGCGCCGCCGCCGAACCCGGGATCACCCTTGCCGCGCAGGCGCAGCGTCTGCCCATCGCGGGTCCCAGGCGGTATCTGCACGTCGAGCGCCGGTCCGTCCGGCAGACTGATCTGCTTTTTCGCGCCGTTGATGGCGTCGAGAAAGTCGACCTCCATGGAATAGTGGCGATCCTGACCTTGCATTCCGGATTGGCCTCGGCTGCGACGTGAGAAGAAATTGGAAAATATATCGTCGGCATCGCCAAAATCGGCGAAACCGCCTGTGTTGCGGTAGGGGCCGCGCTGGCCCTCGCTCGTCGCGTAGTCGCGATAGTAGCTCCGCGGCGGCTGTTCTGCGCCTGTATTGTCGATCTCGCCGCGGTCGAAACGCGCGCGCTTCTCCTCGTCGCCGAGAATGCCATAGGCTGCGGAAACTTCCTTGAATTTATCCTCGGCCTGTTTGTCGCCAGGGTTCAGATCGGGATGCAGCTTTTTCGCAAGTTTGCGATAGGCGCTTTGAATGTCTTTTTGCGGGGCGTCCCGCTTTACGCCCAGAATCTCGTAGGGATCGCGGCTCATGGATGTTTCCCTTTGGGAGCATAGGAAAAATACGCAGATAGTGACGGGCAGACATGGTATCAATCCTACCATAAATGATGGAGCGCCGTGGCCGCGACTGCAGAAACATGACCGTTGGCGCATTTGTGATGGGCAGCGGGCGGCATTGTGAGCAAGCCGCCATATTTCCGTCGCCTTGCCGGACGATGGCGGTCGGAGCGGCAAGGAGGTCCATGGCGATCATGCACCTTTTCCGACAGACTTCATTTCATTTGAACCGACCGATGGCTGCCCGATGAACCGCTTACTGCTGACGTCCGTATTCCTGCTCGCCGCTATTCCGGCCGCTTTTGCCGCGGAGTCTGCGGTAAAGCCTGTGGTCTGGCCGCAGCTTCCGCCGAAGGCAGCGGCTTCGAATGTCAAGCTGCTCGAGCCTCATCTGCACGTCAACCGCGGCGGCAAGGGCGCGCCGCGCATCGCTCTGACCTTCGATGCCTGCATGGGCAAGACCGATCCGCGCATCCTCGGCACATTGGTCGATCATCATATCCCGGCGACAATCTTCGTCACTGCCCGCTGGCTGCGCAGCAACCCGGAGACGCTTGCCGTCTTCCTCGCGCATCCCGACATTTTCGAACTTGAGGATCACGGCCAGAACCACATTCCCGCGGTCGATATTCCAACCATGGTTTACGGCATTCCCGCAGCCGGCTCGCCGCAGGCGGTCGCGCAGGAGGTCAAAGGCGGCGCCGATGCCATGCTTGCCGCCGGCATTCCTCAGCCGCATTGGTTCCGGGGGGCGACGGCGAAATATAGCCTTTCGGCTATCGCCCAGATTCGTGGCATGGGCTATCGTATCGCCGGCTATTCCGTCAACGGCGACAGCGGCTCGCTGCTGCCGGCCAAGATGGTGGAAAAACAATACGCCTCTGCCAGGGATGGTGACGTCATCATCTCGCACATCAACCAGCCAACCCATGCCGCCGGCGAAGGCGTCGCCGCGAGCATCCTGGCGCTGAAGGCCAAGGGCGTGCAGTTCGTCCGCCTGCAGGATATCCCCGAGCAGGGGGACGACGATACGACCAACTGAGGCGGTTCGGCGAAGGCGCGGATAACCAACGCTTCACTCAGGAAGTTGCGGCTGCACCTTTTCGTCGAGGAACAACTCGTTGACCACGGTCATGACGATCAGCGACAGCGGCAGGGCAAGCATCGCGCCGACAGCGCCCCACATCCAGGTCCAGAAGATGATGGCAAGGAAGACGATGAAAGGATTGAGTTCCCATTGCCGGCCCATGACCGCCGGAAAAACCAGATTTTCCACGGTGAGATGAACGGAGAAGAAGGCGGCGGCGGGGGCAAGACCGAAGATGATATCGTCATGCGTGATGATGCCGGCGATCGCCAACGCCGTTGTTATCGTTGTGATGCCGACGAATGGAACGAAGCTGGAGAGAAAAGCGAAGACGCCCCAGAGAATCGGCGCGCTCATGCCGCCGACATAGGCGATGATCGTCATGACGACGCCGAGGCCTGCATAGATCAGCGAGGCGGTTGCGAAATAGAAACCGAGCACCTGCTCCACCGCATTGATAATACGGATCGCCGCTAGCCGGGATGTTCTGGTGGTGAAGGTCATGATGATCGTCTTGCGCAGACTGATGCGGCCGGCGAGGAACAGCAGCAGCGCCGCAAAAAAGAGCAGGCCCTGTACGATGGCAGGCGTGAGGCTGTTGGCGAGGATGTGCAGGACGTTGGCGCTGTTTTCGAGCAGCACATTGATCGACATCGGTCCGCTTTCGAAGGTTTGCGGCGTGATGTGCAACCATTTGATCCGTTCGAGATAGGGCATCAGGCGATCGACGGTGCGTTGGAAAACGTCGGGCCCCTCCTGGGCGAGCGTCGCCAACGGGCCGGCGAGTGAATTGATGATCAGGAAGATGACCAGCGCCACCGCTGACGACAACAGAACGGCGTTGAGGATGCGCGGCACGCCGAGCTTGCTTAGTCTTTCCGCAGCCAGCCCGAGGATCATGCCGACGACGACGGCCAGCGTCACAGGAATGAGGATGATCGACATCATGTAGACGCCAGCAAGCGCCAACACCAGGAAGATGCCGATGATCGCCCACGCCGATGCGATATCCAGCCCGTCCTTTTCGACCCGTTTTGCAGACGAGGTATCCAGCCGTTCCGTGTCCGCCCGCAAAGCCTCTACCCACGCGCTGGAACGCCCTTCGCTTGCCGCCGCCAGTCTGCGCGCCTGTTTGCGTATGCCGTTGGCTATATCCATCCCCGAACCCGTCGCACCCGAACCCATTGCCTCGATAAACAAACGCGAAAGGCCCGTCCGGGTTCCGGAACGGGCCTTCTCGTTAGCCTATGAATAGGCAGGTCAGGCGATCAAATTCAGCCCGATGCCCCAGGGATCACGCAGCGAAATCCCGCCGTTGCGTTTTTCCGTCTTGATCTCATGCATATCGAGCGCGGCGACCGCCTTGTCGAGCGCATCCTTATCATTGAATCGCAGCGTGTAGTCGGAAAGGCCGGTCATATCTTTGGACCGGATGCCGGCGCCGCGACTATTCCAGGTATTGGCGCCGAGATGGTGGTGATAGCCGCCGGTTGCGAGGAAGGTCGCGCCGGGATACCGCGCTGCCATCACCTGCATTCCGAGTACATCTCGATAAAAGGCATTCGCCTCTGCGACGTCGCCGACCTGCAAATGGATATGGCCTATCGCCGAACCTTCGGCCATGCCGTCCCAGCGATCCTGCGGCGCGCTTTCGTAAAGTTTCTGCAAGTCGAGCCGCAGTGTCGCCATTTCGACGGTCCCGTCGCTGTGGAATTTCCACTGCTCGTGCGGCCGGTCCGCATAGATTTCGATGCCATTGCCCTCGGGGTCGGAAAGATAGATCGCTTCGCTGACGATATGGTCGGATGCGCCTTCAAGGGCAACGCCATTATGCGCCGCGTGGCGCAGCCAACGGGCAAGCTCGACGCGATCGGGCATCAGAAAGGCGGTATGGAAGAGGCCTGCGGCCGTTTGCGGCGCGCGTTTGGCCGCGCGATCGGTCGTCAGGGTCAAAAGCGGCTGACGAGCAACGCCCAGCACCTCGCCGCTGGCTGTCTTTTCAATGACCTTCAGGCCCAGCATGTCTTGATAAAAGCGCGACACCAGCGCCAGATCGGTGACGATGAGATGCGACTGGCCGACATAGGCGGGGCGCGTCAGCGCATAGGAGGGAGCGGTTTCGGTCATGCGAGTG
This sequence comes from Rhizobium sp. BR 362, assembly GCF_036528765.1. Lineage (NCBI taxonomy): Bacteria > Pseudomonadati > Pseudomonadota > Alphaproteobacteria > Hyphomicrobiales > Rhizobiaceae > Rhizobium > Rhizobium sp. BR 362. The sequence goes on from NZ_JARWGH010000003.1 coordinate 359,338, forward strand.
TTCCAACCTCAATGTTTTGTAGGAGAGCAACCGGCGTGGCGGCGAAAACGCCGCCGAGAGCAGGGCCTGAGAGCTTCGCCGGTTGATGTGCCTCTTGGGATCCTCTGGCCCGCTGTACTTGACCTACATATGGCGGATTTGGATTGTTCACAGAAGATCAGAAATTGCGGATTGAGTGTTCGTTGCTTGTTGACAGAGTGAAATGGGCTCGCTCGTCATTTACGAAGATTTACTTATATCGCAATTCCACCCAGTTGCCTCCACCCCCCTGAGATGCGACGATCAGGTGGGTGCGACCAATTCGGAACACGCATGCATGCCCGAACTCAAAGGGATCCGCTGGGCCTATGACCGATATGAGGTGATCGTTGACAGCATCGTCAACGGGACCGGCGTAGTCTTGGCTTTGATCGGCGCGACCGTTTTGATCTTCTATGCGACGGTGTGGAGCTCCTATGGCGAGATCGCCGCGGCCTGGATCTATGGCGTAGGCCTCGTTCTGACGCTAGCAATGTCCTTCGCCTACAATCTATGGCCGGTGTCGCAGACGAAGTGGTTCCTGCGGCGTTTCGATCACTCGGCCATCTTCTTGTTCATCGCCGCTACCTATACGCCGTTTCTGGAGCGCGGCGCCGAGGATCCGCTGCTGTTTGCCATGCTGATTGCCATCTGGATTTTCGGCGGATTCGGCATTTTACTGAAATGCGTTTTCCCGGGGCGGTATGACCGGCTGGCTATCCTGCTTTATCTCGCCATGGGCTGGAGCGGCGTGCTGGTGGCAAGGTCCGTTTCCCTGCACATACCATTCGCCTCGATGCTGCTGATCGTCATCGGCGGAGTCATCTATTCGCTGGGCGTGATTTTCCACGTCTGGGAGAAACTGCGCTTTCAGAACGCCATCTGGCATGGCTTCGTGCTCGCGGCTGCCGCCGTGCATTATTCGGCGGTGCTGACCTGCTTCAGCCTGTCACCGGAAAATTTTTGACGATCTGTGTCGTTGTCGCGCACTTTGTCGTCGGATGCAGGCTGCGCACCAGGCGCATGACGACGGCGTCAAAGCGCTGCATGTCCGTCTTGGGATAGTCTATTTGGAAGAAGGCCGCAGCGCCATTGCAGAGGGCGACGCCGCGCACATAGACGATGCGGCCCTGTTTGGTGCCCGAGAAGCTGATACCGCGGGAGGTCGATTTCGTATAGGAGATCTGCCAGCCATCGTTCTTGGCGAGTGCGATACGGGTATTCGCCTCCGCAGAGAAGTCGCCGTCAAGGATATTTGTCCCGAAAACCAGCAGCCGCGCCGACTGATCGGTCGGCGTCAAGGTCAGTCCGTCGCCATTGTCCGAACGGGCCGAAAGGCGGAATTCCTGTGGCAGTTCGATCGTATAGCCGAACCGCGCATTGTCGTAGGACCACCAGTCGCTGGCCATCGCCGGCACGGCAGAAAAGAACAGGAGGGCGGTCAGGCGCGCGAGCATTGCGGTTTCCGGGAGGCGGGATCTGCAAAACAGCTACGAATAACGCGTTTTTCAGCAGAAATTCCATAGTGATTCTAAGAATGATCAGAAAATAGCCTCAATTCGTTACGGTTTCATTGCGAGCCATGCAGGAATGACGGATTTACTTCGTCAATATCGCGGAGTATGCCGCAGTCTCTATCTAAAACAATTGGACAATGGGACTATGGACCAATCCGTGCTGCTTCGTGATGCGACCGAAGCCGATCTGGCTGCAATTTGCGAGATCTACAATGACGCAGTCTTGCACACGACGGCGATCTGGAACGACACGCTGGTCGATGTCGACAACCGGATTGAATGGCTCAAGGCGCGCGAGGCGAGAGGTTTTCCAGTCGTCGTCGCGGAGAAGGACGGCAAGGTTGCCGGCTACGCCTCCTACGGCGATTGGCGCGCCTTCGACGGCTATCGCCACACGGTCGAAAATTCCATTTATGTCGACAAGGATCACCGTGGCCTCGGCATCGGCGAAGGCCTGCTGCGCGAACTCGTCGTCCGTGCCGCCAACGGCAATATCCACGTCATGATCGCCGCAATCGAGACCGGCAACACCACCTCCATCCGCCTGCATGAAAAGCTCGGCTTCCGCATCGTCGGTCAATTTTCGGAAGTCGGCACCAAGTTCGGCCGTTGGCTGGATCTGACCTGCATGGAGCTGCGCATAACAGGCTGAGCAGGTCTGCCCGTCTATTTCCCTGCCTCGAACATCATGGCATGACCGTTGATGCAATAGCGCAATCCGGTCGGTGGCGGCCCGTCGGGGAAGACATGGCCGAGATGAGCTTCGCAGGCGCCGCAGCGGATTTCGGTACGCACCATGCCATGGGATTCGTCGCGATATTCCTGCACCGCCTCGGGCGAAACCGCCGCGAAATAGCTCGGCCAGCCGCAGCCGGCATCGAATTTCGTGTCCGACCGAAAAAGCGGCGCTTCGCAGCAAACGCAGCGGTACAGGCCAGTTTCGAACGAGTCCCAATAGGGGCCTGTAAAGGCGCGTTCCGTGCCGTGCTGCCGGGTGATGCGATATTGCTCCGGCGTCAGTTGCTCCCGCCATTCGGCATCGGTCTTCTCGATGTTAGGCCTCGTCATCGTCGCAGACATGAGTGTGATCCCTTTCCCGTCACTCAATGCATTCGGTGAGCCCCGTCCCACAATGTGGTGCAGCTCGACCCTTCTTCAACTATCGGACCGAGACGCCAGAAAATGATTCCGGTGGTTTACCGGTCGGTTTTTCTCGCGCAGGGCTTGAGGCAATCCAGCCTTTAGCCTATCCCAATGGAGACTTTCGGCTTTGCCGAATTCCGCGATCGTTCAGCAGGGAGAAGACATGGCCAGTGTCACCGGCCTGACATTCCTGGCTCTATGTCTGCCCTTTTCCGGTGCGATGATCGCGCCCGCCGCCGTCCGTTATCTCGGCCACAATGCGGCCTGGCCGCTGGCGCTTTTCCCTGCACTCGCCTTTCTGCATTTCGCGGCTTTTCTTCCAGACGTCGCCGCTGGCCATAATATCCAGGACGGCTTCGATTGGGTGCCAAGCCTCGGCCTGCGCTTTTCCTGGCTGCTCGACGGACTGTCACTGACGTTCGCGCTGCTGATCACGGGCATCGGGACGCTGATTGTGCTTTATGCCGGCGGCTATCTGAAGGGCCATGTGGACCAAGGCCGCTTCTTCTCCTTTATCTTCCTGTTCATGGGGTCGATGCTTGGGCTGGTCGTGTCGGACAGTTTCCTGACGCTATTCGTTTTTTGGGAGCTGACCTCCATCACCTCCTTCCTGCTGATTGGGTTCGATCATCAGCGCGAGGCCGCACGGCGCGCTGCTTTGCAGGCACTGGTCGTCACCGGTGGAGGAGAGCTTTTGCTGCTCGCGGGCCTGTTGCTGATCTGGCAGATCACAGGCGCTTCAGACATGTCCGGTCTGTTGCGGGCTGGCGGCGTGTTGCGCGAAAGTCCGCTTTATATCGCCGCGCTGATCCTGGTGCTCGGCGGCGCCTTTACCAAGTCTGCGCAGTTCCCCTTCCATTTCTGGCTGCCGAACGCCATGGAGGCGCCGACGCCTGTTTCGGCCTATCTGCATTCCGCAACCATGGTGAAGGCAGGCGTCTATCTCCTCATGCGGCTCAATCCGGCGATGGGCGGCACGCAGGCCTGGGAGACAATCCTGCCGGTCTTCGGCGGCATGACATTGATGGTCGGGACGCTGCTTGCCATCCGCCAGACCGATCTGAAGCTGAAGCTCGCCTATACCACCGTCTCCTCCCTGGGATTGCTGGTGTTGCTCACCGGCTTCGGCTCCGATCATGCGGTGCAGGCGGCCGCGCTCTATCTGGTGGCGCATTCGCTGTTCAAAGGCGCGCTGTTCATGGTCGCCGGCATCGTCGACCATGAGACGGGCACACGTGATATCACCCGTCTCGGCGGCCTGCGCAACGCCATGCCTTTAACTTTTGCGGCCGCGTTGGCGGCAGCAATTTCCATGGGCGGCTTGCCGCCCGCCGTCGGATTCCTCGCGAAAGAGGAGATCTATGATGCGCTGGCCCAATCCTCTTCTTGGCCGATCGCCCTGACAATCGTTGCGATTGCCGGTAACGCCCTGATGTTCGCCATCGGCTTCGCCGTAGCGCTGAAGCCTTTTATTGGTGCGCGTGTCGAGACGCCGAAACATCCGCATGAGGCGCCGCCGCTGCTCTGGCTCGGCCCGGTTCTGCTCGCCATTCTCGGTTTTGTCGCCGCCATGGCCTCGAGTGTTTGGCACACCTACATATCCTCGCCGATGGCAAGTGCCATCAGCGGCAAGGCGATGGAAGTATCGATCTCGCTCGTTCCCCACCTTGGCGCGCCTTTGGCGCTGTCCGCCTTGACCGTGCTGATCGGCAGCTTCGTCTATTGGAATTTCGGTCGCGCCCGCTTTGCCATGGCGGTTGTGCTGCGCAAACTCGGGCCGGGACCGGATCGCGGCTTCGATGCCTTCATCTCCGGGCTGGTGCGCCTGTCGCATGCCGTCTCTCGCTTTCTGCAGCCTGGGCGGTTGGAGATATACGTCACGGTCACCTTCCTTTGCCTTGCTGCAATGCTACTGGTTCCGCCGGTTCTCTATGGCGAACTGCCCGCCATGCCGTCATGGCCGGACATGCAGTGGCACGAGGCTGCGATTTTCCTCATCGCCATCATCGGCCTTGCGGCCGTCGTGAAGGCCCGCGATCGGCTGACGGCGATCGTTTCGCTCGGGGTTCAAGGTTTCGCCGTCGCGGTCATCTTCCTTCTGTTCGGGGCGCCGGATCTGTCCTTCACGCAGTTCATGGTCGAGACTCTCTCCGTCGTCATTCTGGCGCTGGTGATGACGCGATTGCGCCTTTCGGCTGCCGATCGCCGTTCGCCACCGCAGATGCTGTTTCATGGAGCGCTGGCGATCGCCTGCGGCCTCGGGTTCGGATTGCTGCTCCTGAAGGCCACGCAAGCACCCTTCGATTTGACGCTGACGGCGTTTTTCAATCACTATTCCAAGCTGATCGCCCATGGCGCCAACGTCGTCAACGTGATCATCGTCGACTTCCGCGGCACAGACACGCTCGGCGAGATCGCCGTTGTCACCATCACCGGCCTTGCCATTCTGGCGCTGATCCGCATCCGCGCCGGCGGTGAGCGCAAGCTTGCGGCCAACGACCCCGAGGTGAAGGGCACGACGGAGGCCGGTCGTCCATGAACACCGTCATCTTCCGGACCGCCGCGCCTTTCCTCACCGCCTTGATGCTGCTCTTTTCCGTTTTCGTGCTGCTGCGCGGCCATAACGAGCCCGGCGGAGGTTTCATCGGTGGATTGATCGCCGCGTCCGCGCTGGCGATCTATGGCATTGCCTGCGGTGTGACGGCGGTGCGCCGGGCCATTATCTTCCATCCTCTGACGATTGTCGGTTTCGGCTTGCTGGCTTCAACCGTTGCCGGATTGTTGTCGGCCTTCTCCGGTGTGCCCTTCATGACCGGGCTCTGGATCTATCCGCATCTCTTCGGCGTCGAGGTGCCGCTCTCAAGCGTCATGCTGTTCGATGCCGGCGTCTATCTGGTGGTTGTCGGCGCCATCACTTCGATCGCACTGGCGCTCGAAGAGCGGGAGGTGGACTGATGGAAGTGGCCTTTGCGACGCTGGTCGGCCTGTTCTTCGCCGCCGCGATCTATCTGATGATGTCGAAGTTTTCGATCCGCATCATGCTGGGCATCGCCATCCTCGGAAACGCCGTCAACCTGCTGCTTTTCACGGCGGGCCGGGTGACGCCCGAAGTGCCGCCGATCATTCCTGCCGGCGCCGATACGCTCAATGCGAACGCCGCCAACCCGCTGCCGCAGGCTCTCATCCTGACGGCGATCGTCATATCGTTCTCCTTCCTTGCCTTCCTGCTGGTGCTGACCTATCGGGCCTATCAAGACCTGAAGACCGACAATACCGGCGAGATGCGGCTGGCAGAACCGGAAGAGCGGCCGTTGCCGCCCTTGGGATATTGACGATATGGCGACGCCGACCAACACCGCTGTCGATCTTTCCGCCGCGCTGGTGACGGCGCCGGTAGAGGCCGGTCATTGGCTGGTCATCCTGCCGGTCGCCCTGTGCATCGGTCTTGGCGCAATTTTGATGATGCTGCGCGACCGCGCGGCGCTGCATGGCTGGATCGCCATTCCCGGTCTGGTTCTGCTGGTGCTGATCGATGCGGCTCTGCTTTATAAGGTCGCCGACGAAGGGCCGGTGACCATGGTCATGGGCCGCTGGCTGCCGCCATTCGGTATTGCCTTCAGCGCCGATCTTCTCGGCGCGGTCATGGCGCTGGCGGCGGCGGTCGTCGCACTGGCAGCGAGCCTCTATGCCCTTGGCGAGATTACGACCAGCGGTCGCCGCTACGGCTTCTTTCCCTTTCTCATGCTGTTGCTTGCCGGCGTCAGCGGCGCATTTCTGACCGGCGACATCTTCAATCTCTATGTCTGGTTCGAAGTGCTGCTGATTTCCTCCTTCGGCCTGCTGATCCTCGGCTCGGAGCGTGAGCAGATCGACGGCGCATTGAAATATGCCGTGCTGAACCTTATCGCCACAACACTGTTTCTCGTTTCCGTCGGCTATGTCTATGCCATCTTCGGCACGCTCAACATGGCCGATATCGCGATGAAGGCGAGGGCGCCCGGCAACGCGGCGCCGCTGACGACGCTAGCCGGCCTGTTCCTGCTTGCTTTCGGCATGAAGGCCGCGGCCTTCCCGGTAAATTTCTGGCTGCCGGCATCTTACCATACGCCGCGCATCACCGTTTCGGCCCTTTTCGCCGGCCTGCTCACCAAGGTCGGCATCTATGCCCTGATCAGGGTTCTGATCATGCTGCTGCCGGTCGAGCGCGCCGGGCTCGGCCCGATCACCACCATTGTTGCCATTGCGACCATGTTGGCCGGTGTGCTCGGCGCGCTCGGCGAAAGCGATATCCGCCGCCTGTTCGGCTATATCGTCATTTCCGGTATCGGCACTATGCTGGCCGGCGTCGCGCTTGGCAGTGCCAGCGGCCTCAGCGGCGCGATCTTCTATGCGCTGCATTCCATGGTGCTGATGACCGCACTCTATCTGCTGGCCGGCCAAGTGGCCAAGCTTGGCGGAGGATTCTCGCTTGCCACACTCGGGGGACTTTACCGGCAAAGCGGCTGGTTCGCCGGGCTGTCGCTTGTGCTGTTTTTCGCCACGTGCGGCCTGCCGCCATTTTCCGGCTTCTGGCCCAAGGTCATCCTGGTGAAGGCGGCGCTCGATACGGGTGCCTGGTGGATCGCCGCTGCCATCCTGCTCACGGGTTTTCTCACCACCATTGTCTTTGGCCGCATCTTTCTCCTCGCTTATTGGCGTCCGGGAATGGCGCAAGATGCTGCCGTGCCGCCGCCGATCGCTTGGCAGGCCGGGTTGCCGCTCGCCGCCCTTGCCGCCTTGGTCATAGGGTTTGGTCTGTTTCCGGAGCGGCTGCTGCATCTGACGCAGCTTGCCGCCGGCGGTCTCGAGGATCCCTCCGCCTATCTGCATTCCGTCTTTCCAGAGGGAGTGGCGGCTCAATGATCCTATTCGTCTTCAACCTGCTGCTCGCCATCGCCTGGGTCGCCGTCACCGGCAGCGCCTCTTTCCTTAATCTCGTTTTTGGTTTCGTCCTTTCGGCGCTTGTGCTGGCAACCGTGCGGCAGTCCTATGGCGGCGTACTTTATCTCGGGCGTGTCAGGCGGATTCTTGCCCTGTTGCTGCTGTTCCTACGCGAACTCGCCAAATCGGCCTGGGCAGTTGCGGTCACCGTCATGAGCCCGAACATGGATGTGAAGCCCGGCATCTTCGCCTTTCCGCTGACCGTCGACCGCGATTTCGAGATTACTTTGCTTGCCAATCTCATTACCCTGACGCCCGGCACGCTTTCCGTCGATGTTTCCGACGACCGGAAAACGCTTTACGTGCACGCGCTCGACTGTTCCGACCCGGAGGCGGTGAAGCGCAGCATAGCCGATGGTTTCGAGCGTCGAATCATGGAGGCTTTCCGATGATTGCCGCTTCCATCGTTTCCGCCGCCGCGATGGTGTCGCTTGCTATTTTGAGCCTGGCCTTCCTGCTCACCGTCTTTCGCGTGGTGATCGGTCCGACCTTGCCCGACCGGGTGCTGGCGCTCGATATGCTGGCAGCGCTCGCCATCGGCTTCATCGCGGTCATCGCCATCAAGACCGGCTTCACGCTCTATATCGACATCGCCATCGCACTCGGCCTTGTCGGTTTCCTGGCGACCGTCGCCTTCGCCCGGTTCATCCTGACCCAGGGCTCATCAGGTCAAGCCGAACGGCAGCCATCGGCGGCAACAGCGGCCGCGAGGAAGAGGGTTCGCAAGGATGGCCGCCGCAGGAAGGGAGGACGTTGATGCAACTGGTCGCTGCCATCATTGTCGCCTTCCTGCTCCTGACGGGTGCGTTGTTTTCGCTGATCGCGTCGATCGGTATCGTCCGCCTGCCGGATCTCTATAGCCGCATGCACGCCGCTTCGAAGGCGGGCACGGTCGGTTCGGGTCTGTTGCTACTTGCAGTCGGTGTTCATTCGCAGGATCTGCCGATATTGGCGCGGGCACTGGCCGGTTTTGTGTTTTTCGTCTTGACCGCGCCGATTTCCGCCCATCTTCTCTCGCGCGCCGCTCATAAGGCGGGTCACCGGCTGATGCCGCCGTCCGTGCGCGATGATCTTTCGAAAGGCCCGATAGAGCAGCGTTCTTATAAAATGAAAAACTAACAAACGCGTGGATTGCCAGAAAAGTGAATAGAAATTCTCGTCGTTAGTTACCTATTTTTAATAGATGAGAATTTTGCAAAGAAGTGATAGAATTAAAAACTGGACATTTGGAGAAAGAGTGGTAATCCAGATTCAAGTAGAGTTCTGATGTTGAGTTAGTCTCAACCGGCTTTAAGTGCCCGATGCTTGGATATTTCTTTCAAACGACGGCGGGCAAAACTTTCTTCCGGTTAAGGATTGGCGGACCTATCTCCGTCGTCACTGATTCTACCGTCAGGCGGTATAAAAACGGGTTTCGTTGCACGAAGTCTAGGGGTGGATTTCGTATTACGAGAAATATGGCATGAAATGCCCCGTTTTTTGCTGATGGCTGCTACGAATATGGGCGATGCCGTTTGCGCGGTGTGTCCAGTGCATATGCTGTGAAAACCGGAACGGTTTTCGAAGAAATATGCGCAAATTCTAAAGTATTGCTGTGTTATGTGCTCCCTAGGAGGCCTAGCGCAGTGGGCAAGCCGATGAACAGGAGAACAAAATGACAGATACGGCCCTTGGCAATGGCCAGGATTTGCTGGTTGAGCTAACCGCCGACATCGTGGCGGCTTATGTCAGCAATCATGTAGTCCCGGTCAGCGACCTTCCGAATCTGATTTCCGACGTACATTCCGCCTTGAGCAACACCTCGGCTCCGGCCCCCGCCGTTACCGTGGTTGAAAAGCAGAAGCCGGCCGTATCCGTTCGTAAATCGGTACAGGACGATCAGATCACCTGCCTGGAATGCGGCGGCAGCTTCAAGTCGTTGAAGCGCCACCTGATGACCCATCATGGTCTTTCGCCTGAAGAATATCGTGAGAAGTGGGATTTGGCGGCGGACTATCCGATGGTCGCACCCGCCTATGCCGAAGCCCGTTCGCGTCTCGCGAAGGAGATGGGCCTTGGCCAGCGCCGCAAGCGCGGCGGTCGCTGAGTTCCTGAACCAACGACACTATCGACAAAAAAACCCGGCTTTCGAGCCGGGTTAGGTTTTGTCATGCCGCCAACGTGACGGAATTTATGCGGTGGCGCGCACTCTCGCTTCTTCGCGGATACGCTTGATCATCGAGCGCAATCCATTGGCGCGCTGCGAGGAAAGATGTTCGACGAGGCCGATCTTGCCGAAGACGTCGAGAGCATCGAGCGCTGCGATCTCGGATGCCGGCTTGCCGGAATAGGTGGCGAGCACGATCGCGACCAGCCCGCGCACGATATGCGCATCCGAATCACCTTCAAAGGTTAGTACCGGATTTTCCGGGTCGCCCGCAGCATGGGTCACCAACCAGACTTGGCTGGCGCAGCCCTGCACTTTGTTTTCCAGTGTCCGCTTCTCTTCCGGCAGATCCGGCAGCGCCTTGCCGAGCTCGATCACATAGCGGTAGCGGTCCTCCCAGTCGTCCAGGAAGGAGAAATCCTCTATGATCTGATCAAGCGTCGCCATCATGCCGGTCCAATTGTCTATTTGCTTGGATATAGGTGAAAAGGCCGATGATTTGAACCCATGACAAAAAAGAACGCCGCGAGCGATGGCAAGCTCACGGCGCAGGAATGGGGAAGGTATCGATAAAAGCGGAGATCAGGTTCGCGGCTTCGGCATCGGTACCGGAATATAAGACGGCAGCTTGACGGTCCCGGTCACGACCGCATCGGCGGTCTCGGTGTTGATCATGCGCTTGGCAGGCATCGGCTGAGCCTCGGCAGCGGCCTGTTCACGATTGACGGCCGGGACAGAGGCGGCCTCGCGGGCGGCCGGCTGCTCGGCGGACTTATCGTCCTTGAAGTGCTGGCCCAAAAGATCGTAGGCGACCCGGGCGCCGTCTCGGGCTTGATAGCCGAGTGCGGTGAGCGTTTCGCTGCCTTTCAGGCAGACATCGGGTTTCTCCGTGCACATCGCGCCGACATATTGCATCACGCCGGTCGCCGCCGAAAATGCATCGGAAACCTGTACCTTCGGTTCGTCAGCCGACCGCGGAGCGCCTTCGGGCTTGGCGAAGATCGGCAGGAACATGAGCACCAGTGAAAACCAGAACCCTGCTCTAATGAGAAACCACATTGTCTTGCCCATCCTCTATTTCGTTCGGTCTCGTCGCTGATCGAACTCGTTGCCTGATGTACTCAAAGGCTATTCGACAGAGGACAACACCGCTTTTCAAAACTTGGATGCATTTTCGGCAAATTTGATTCAAATTGTAGCAATCTGCATTTCACGCGTATTTGTGTCGAATTGTAGCGATTGCTGTTAAGCATGTCTCGGCCGATCTGCCTGATATCCCGGGCCTTGCGGGCGCTGACCTCCGCGCAAAGGTTAACGTCCGACGGAAATCTAAATAAAATCCGCTGCTTACCTGCCGTTAACCACAAAAGCCAAAGGTCTCGCGAAGTGCGCCAAAACGAGATTTTCGGGCTTTTTCGACCGATCCGCGCACCCGTCCTTTATTCTTTCCTTAAGTCGCCAAGGCCTATTGTGCGGTTAAATAACGGACCGTTTGTACGGGTTTTAGTGTGCGCGTATTGAGTGACATGGCTGGCAGGGCTGGAGCCCTCGTGGACCGGGCAGGCGAAAGCTGGCTTTCCCGGACAAGCGGGAACGGTGAGGTCCGTGGACAGGAGCTGGCGATCCTGCGCCGGCTCGCGCTCGCCTCTTCCGTGGCGCTTGTCGTCGTTCCCACAGGGCTCTCCTTTATCACCAGTCCTGCCGTCGCGCTGCCGGTTGGCGTTGCCACGGTTTGCGCCGGCTTCCTGTTTTCCGCGGTCGGCACCATTGCTCTGTCGCGCCAGCGTCCGGCCCCCCGGCCGGTCGAGGCCGTCGTCGTTGAACATCGCGATCTGATGCTGGAAGCGGCCTGCGGTCTTGTACTCCTGTTTGATCCGCAGGGCAGCGTCACCGCCGTCGGCGGCCGCGATCGCGCCGAATTCCTGAGCTGGATGCGCGATCCCTCCGGCCGCGGCTTTGTCGAGCAGGTGCATGTCTCAGACCGCATCCTCTTCCTGCAGGCGGTCGATACGCTTCGCCAAGGCCGTGAAGCTCTCGGCGTCGATTTGCGTCTGGAACGTTCGGCCGTTGTCGAGGGCAACGATCAGTTCGTCCATATCCGCATGGAAATGACTGCGCGACGCGACGGCGAGGGCCGGTTGACCGGAATTGTCAGCCAGTCGCGTGATATTTCCTTCGATCAGCAGCTTCGCGAGCAGTCTGCACGCAAGGCGGCGGAGGCGGAATCGGCCAATGACGCCAAGTCGCGTTTTCTTGCCGCCGTCAGCCATGAGCTGCGCACGCCGCTCAATGCCATCCTGGGCTTTTCCGATATCCTCAGCGGCGAATACTTCGGCAAGCTTGAGAACAATCGCCAGCGCGAATATGTGAGCCTGATCCGCCAGTCCGGAGCGCACCTGCTGTCCGTGGTCAACACCATGCTCGACATGAGCAAGATCGAGGCCGGCCGCTACGAACTTCTGCTTGAGCCTTTCCCCATCGAAGCCTCCATCGGTGCTTGCGAAGCCATGCTGGCTCTGCAGGCGAAGGAAAAGGGCCTGACGTTGACCAGCCGGGTGCAACGCGGCCTCGGCGATATCGTCGCCGACCAGCGCGCCATCCAGCAGATACTCATCAACCTTGTCGGCAATGCCATCAAGTTCACCGACGCGGGCGGCGCCGTGACCATCGACGCGGCAATGACCGACGGAATGCTGAAGCTGTCGGTCAGCGACACCGGTATCGGCATCGCTACCGAGCGGCTCGCCTCGCTAGGCCAGCCCTTCGTGCAGATCCAGAACGATTATACACGCCGCTATGCCGGCACCGGGCTCGGCCTGTCGCTGGTCAAAGGGCTGGTGGCGCTGCATGGCGGCAGCTTCGCTATTGCTAGCGCACCGGGCGAGGGCACGGTCATCACGATCCTTATCCCGTTCGACGGCTCCGGCGCCGTGACGGTCCAGCAGCCTGTGGATGTCAACCGCATGGTCGATTTTCCGCCACGCCTGAAACATAATCTGGAGATGAGCGAGAAGCGAAAAGAGGAAGAGGTGAATGGCCCCGCAAAAGCGAAAATCGCCTAAGGGAAAGGGCAGGGCTAGGCGCAAGCAGCCTGGCCTTGTTTCCCAGGGGGCGGTTGCCGTTGGCAGCCTTGGCCTGCGCGGTGTTGGCGCGCTGGGCGGCCTCGGTGTGCGTGGTGTCGGTGCCTTGGCGACCTTGTGCGGCGGCGTTGTCGGCCGGCACCCGGCGGTCGCAGCCGGCATCGCGATCTTTTTCGCGGTCTTTGGTTTCGTGACTGCCAATGCGCTCTGGTATCAGTCGGGCGCCCATCCGTCGCCACTATTGCGCACGCGCGATCCCAACTCTCCCTATCAAATCCCCGGCCGCAGGGCCTTCCTGCGTGCGCAGCAGGCCGAAACGGGTAATGTCACCACGTTCCGCATCGAGCGGCAGGACACGCCATCCGCCAATGCGGCTGCACCCGCCGCACCAGTTCAGACCGCGAGCCTGCCGGCAACTCAGACGCCGGCTGCGGCCGGAACGGCGCCATCGAAGCTGGTTGCCGACGTGCAGGCCGAACTGATCCGCTGCGGCCTTTATGACGGTGCCGCCGACGGCGTCATCGGCTCGCGCACGACAGCCGCTATCTTGTTCTTTCAGGAAGCGTCCGGCCTGGCGCAAACCGGCCTAGCAAGTCCGGAGCTGCTGGCGGCGCTGAAAGCCAATGATCCCGGCACTCACGCCGCCTCCAAGACCACCGTTGCGGCCGTCCCGGCAGAGCGGCCCGTCAATGTCTCGGCCAAAACTTCTGCCATCGATCCCGTCGCCGCGGCCATTCAGAGCGCCGAGAAGGATATCAAGACTGGGACCGCGCCGAGGAGCGCGCCAAGCGATGCGGTCAATACGGTCAATATGGTGATGCAGATCCAGAAGGGCCTCAGCAACATCGCTTATAGCAATGTCAGCATCGACGGCGTTGCCGGCGAACAGACCAAGGCCGCTATTCGCCGGTTTCAGAAGCACTACCGGCTGCCGGAAACCGGCGAGCCGGACTTGGCGGTTCTGAAGAAGCTGCAGGACATCGGCGCGCTTTAATTCTTCCCTTGATTGCTTCGCTTCCGGCCGGCGGCTATAGCTCTGCCATGAGATTGCGCAGCGACATCTTCGTTTCCGCCTTGACCCGCCGTATTTTCGCCCGCGGCGATTTTGCCGCTGTGGAGCACAAGGGCGCGGAGGAGGCAGGAGCGATCTTCATTCGCCAGCGTTTTCGCGATGGGCTGGAAACCCTCTATGCCCCTGCTCCGCAAAGCGTCTTCGATGAAGAGGAGAGCGGGACGCGCCTCTTCGAAGTCCGTTTGGATCGGAGAGAACCGGAAGACGTCAGGCAGACGCTCGAACGTGAGCTGAAATTCGACCCCGATCTGTGGATCATCGAGCTGGAGACCGACGATATCGCCGATATCGTGCCGCTCGTCGAGCAACGCAGCAATCCTCTTTGATATAGGGATCACCCGATTGGCATCAGGGGAGGCGCTCCTTTGAGCCGGTCTCTGGCGGCCACTCGGCAGTGTCATGGTCGGGGTGCTGCCGGTTCGAGGCGATGATGCGGGGCAGGTATCCGTTGGGATCGACCGCGTATGTCGCCTGATCGCCCGGCAATTCATGCAAGGCAGAATACCAGGAGACTCTGCTCTCATTGCCATATTGAGCAACCGGCGGCACCTGATCGGGCTGGTCGAAGGTTCCCGCCAGAATGCCTATCTCTTCGAACTCCGGGTATTCGAAAATCATGGGCGTTCCGCAATCCTTGCAAAAGCCGCGTCGCGCCATGGCGGAGCTATGAAACCAGGAAAACGAGCCACGCGTCACCCGAAACGCCGTTTTCGCGACAGGGCAGATGACAGCGAAGGGACCGCCGACCGCTTTCTGGCACATCCGGCAATGGCACACATGCACGTTTTCAGGAGGAAGGTCGCAGGCAAAGCGGATGGCGCCGCATTGGCAGCCGCCGGTCAAAGGAAGGGCAGTCGTATCTTGGTCCATGTCACTATCCGCGCGTAAGAATCGGCCGACCAGCAATCAGACGCCTATGCTACCATGCAACGGGAAGAGGCGACACGCCAAGAACTTGTGGACTGGATCAACGCGACCGGCTGACGACCCGCAATTCGCGGATCGGACTCGCTTTGGCGCCGAAAAGCGGCGCAGCCGGGCGCGCCGCTGGCTTCTGTTCGGGCGGCAGATAGGTGTAGCTATCGGCGCGGCGCCAGGCTTCGACACGAGCGTGACTCTCCTCCGCATCGATGCTGTCCAGCACCAGCCAAGCCCGGCTGACGCTGCCATGCTGTTCGGCCAGATGCGGATAGAAGCGTTCCAGCGCATAGACAGCATCCGCAAAACCCATGCCAAGGCTCGTCAGCGTCACCGCCAGTTGCTGACCGGACGTATCGATCATGATGCGCTCGGCAAGCCAGCGGCTGGAGGAAAGCGCGTCGGCAAGCGTCGCGGCAAATTGTTGTGCCTCACGCTCTCGCGCGAAACGCACCAGCAACGCTTCCTGCACATCCGAAAGGCTGCGCAGGCCCAGACGGTTGTTGTCGTCACGGGCGAGATGGCGGGCGACCTGCTTGATCTTTTGCCGCAGGGCTTCCTCACGGGCGAGGCGCTCCGCCTCGATATCCGTAGCGCGCGCTTCGGCCGCCGAGGCCGGAGAGATAACGGCAGGCGAGATCCCCGATATGGTCATGCCGCGTTCGGGCTCGGCCTGGTGCAGGCTGACGAGGGCGTCGATGACTTTCGGGGACAGCGACGGTCGGCGAACGATCGCTTTTGCGTGCGCTGCGCCCTGCGTGCGGGCGATGGTAATCAGCGTATCGTCGTCGATCGCTTGCGAACTCGTCAGGAATGGCGCGGCGATGGCGATCGGCTGGCAGCCGATGAAAAGGGAGACGGCCGGCGGCACGGTCGCGCATTGCGAGAGCGCGGCAACTGCCTGACGTTTTGCTTCCTCGGACGAGGCCTGGAAGAGAGGGGTGAAGAGCTCGGCAAACTGGCGAAGCTCCGATTTCGAAGGATGATTGAGACCCTCGAAACTGGTGACCGTCGCCATCAGAACCACATCTTTCTTGCGGACTGTCGCAGGCTCTTCGAGATCTCGAAACCGGTCACGCACGCCAACACCCATACTGATACGCAAAACAAAAAAGACGGGAACCGGATCGGTAAATCCATGTGGCGCAGCCTATTCCTTTGGCCGAGCCGGAGCGCGCTTTGGTTCTCGCGGGCGCAATCGGGGTTGGCTATCGAAACGGGCGTGGACACGGTTGTCCTGATCTGGCTTTTTCGGGAGAGTAAGGTGCGCAGGGTTAACGGTTGGTGAAAACTTTATTAAAATCCAAATAAAAATTGCGCGTTAAGCTTGCGCGAGGATAACGGCCGAATTTTTGCCGGACTGGCTGCTTCTGCGCTCCAGTCAACATAGATGGAAACTGCTTGGCTGTGAGGCGCTGACAAGGATATGCAACTTATAAGGGCGATGAGGGTGCGCCCTGTCTGCATAGGAAGGTTGCCTTGGCGAAGAACTCGGCGCCCCAGAGCCGATCCTCTTTGAAATGGCAATTTTGAGGACTTTGGCTTGCGCCATTGGCGGGTCAGAGACCCTTATACTCCCGCAGGGCCGTCAAAAGTCTTTCGGAGGTGTTGTAGCCGGATTGAAACAGGCCGATTGCCGCCGTCGCCGCGAACTGTGCCTCGGTGCTTTTGATATCGACACGCTTCTCCAGGCACCATTTATCCAACGCGCCGCGCAGCACGATAATGTCCTCCGGGGAGAAGAAGGAATTAGCCGTCGCGAGCATTGGGGTGTCCTCTGTTTCACCCGTTACAATACGTTAAATTTTGGTTGCCGCAAATAATATTTGCATGACACTTTTCTGCAACGCGCCTCCTGGGCAGCAATTTGCCGATAAATTCGCTTATTTCTCTAAAGATATGATTCCGCAATGTTTTATGCCGGAAGTGATTCCAGAGATTTTTACATCGCCTATGAAACCAAATCCGTCCTCCCGGCGTTAGATGATCACGGCGCCGCGAGAGCCGAGGGAGTACCAAAGTGAGGCGCGGCAATGTTTAGCATTCTGTTAACTACAGTATGTCTCAATTCGGGTGATAACGGCGATTTGCAGAGTTTAGTCGTATGGTTGTTCGCATGGCCGCCACAGTTGGGCGTCCATGTCACGGTGTCTGGGGAATGCCGTGAGAATGGCGCGAATGCCCTTTGTCCCAGCCGCAGGAGGCGGTGAAGACTTGAGGGAGCGCCAGCCCGCTTGGGAATAGCGGGCAGGGTGAAATTAATCGCAAATTCATCCGTCTCGGGCCGTAAATGGAGACGAGAATGACAGAGATCATATCCCTTTTAGACCGAAGATCCCGGTTGCCGCTGCGGCCTCAGAAGGAGTCCGTCGAGGCGAAGATTCTTCTTTTCACCGGCGTGCGTTACGAGCGCCTTGATGCCAGCTCTCATCGCCCCGGGACGGGACCGAAACGCGCTAAGGGTAAATAGTTCGGCGCTTATGTCTGCGAAATGTCCCGGCGCAACCATGCCGGGCGATTTCGGTGCGGCAGCCTGCCACGCTCCTCCTGCGATTGCCGGTCCTTAGATCCGTTCTCCGCTTCGCAACCAATCTCACCGTCCATCAAATACATCGCATCCCGCTTCGGAGAGGAAGTCCCGGGCGGCATCGTCGAAGCTTGCCTGCGGCGCCATCGTGCGTAGCACGACATAACCCTCTGCACGCGGCGCTTCGACGAGGATCGATTGTGCGAGTGACGGAGGCAGCGCCTTGCGGATACCCGTGAGTTGGATCGGCGAGGCGAGCAGCAAATCCAGCACGCCGCCGACTGAGGTGCGGTCGCTCATGCTGAAGACCTCGTTCGATGCGGCGTCATAGATCGACAGCGACCAGAACGGCACCTTTCCCTTAGCCGTCAGCCGGATCGGCTGAGTTTCGATGTCGAAGGCACAGACGGCCGTGCGGATATAGGGATCGCTATTGGACAGCCCTGCATCGTCGTCCTTGTCCTCCAGCGTATAGAAGTGGTTCTCGTCGCCCTCATCCTCGACGCGGGTATAGGCGTCGCGGTCGGAAAAATGCGGCAGGGAGAGGATGATGATGACGTGCAGGAGCGTGGCGCCAAGCAGGCCGGTCAAAATAGCGAAGATTACCCTAAACATGGCCGCACCCGATTTTATCGAGCTTCGGCATCGATAGATCGATGAGGCCGGAATTGCCTGCCGCAGGCGAATCCAAGAGCGTCCACACCAGGCGGAAGCTGCCGGAAGCGGGCAGCGCCAGCCAATTGCCCGCATGCGCGTCCGGCGAAACGGTGATGGTGAAGCTCGAATCCGGATTGCGCAACACGATCCAGGAATTGAGCGCTGAGGGCCGGCCGGTAGAGTCGCCAAGTGGCTCGCCGTCGTTACCGGCGATGAACAGCGTCCACAGCCGCGCCGGCGGCGTCTGGCCGCTGATGCGGTAACTGCATCCCGCCGTCAGCCGCGCGCCGGAATCATCATCGGAGGCGGTGAAGACCAGCCCCTCCGCAGTGCCGTAGAGCAACCGCCCGGCTCGGGCGCGATGCGATTTCGCATAGGGATCGGCGTCGACCGTGTGCATTTCGGGAAATGACTGCCAGGCGCCAAGCTTGATCGCGCCGAAGCCTGAGGTCGCGTCCAATGTAAAAAGCGTGAAGAGGATTCCCCCGCCAAAGGCGATCACCAGCGAAAGCGCAACAAGAAGGGGAACCCGGAACACTCTAAGATCGTCCTCGTGACCAATCAGAGCGCCGATTTATCCCTGATTCTAACGTACGGGGGAAGTGCAGGCGGCTGCCTGCCGAACCAAAACGAGCAGAGGCAACAGGTCGGTTCCGAATTGACGGGCATAAAAGCGCAGATCCGCCAATTTTACTCCGCCGCCGCCACCTTCTGCGCGGCAAGCGGCGCTGCCGCCTTCAGCTTCTCGCCGATATCGCGCAGGATCCTCGTGGAATCCACCGACAGCGAACGCGGGCGGATGAGCGGGGGCAGGGGATTATCATCCGGCGTCGCAGCTTTCTTGGCGGCCGCGGTCTGCGGTTTTTGCACCGGGAAAGGATTGTCGATGCCGGGGATCGGCTTCAGCACGATCCCCTGGTGGGCATAGTCCATGATCTTCTTGAACGTCATGGCCGGCAGCGTGCCGCCCGTCATGTTGTTGGTCGAGGTGTAGTCGTCGTTGCCGAACCAGACAGCGCAGGTGTAGTTGCCGGTAAAGCCGATGAACCATGCATCGCGATAGGCCTGCGTCGTACCGGTCTTGCCGCCGACGACGATGCCACGGTCGAGCGCTGCCCTGCGGCCCGTACCGATCACCGGTATCTGCGTCAGCATCTGGTTCATATAGGCCGCGGCTTTTTCGCTGAGGACGCGTTTGGCCGGCGGCTCGTCGCGCGCGAAATCATAGAGCACCTTGCCGTCATAGCCCATGATCTGCGCGATGCCATGCCGGCGTGATTGCAAGCCGTCGGCCGGGAAGACGGCATAGGCCGTCGCCTGATCGAGCACGGTGACTTCCGAGGTGCCGATCGGAATGGTCTTGTCGTTGCGGATCGGCGTCTCCACGCCCATGGCCTTCGCCATGTCGCGGATCGGCTGGATGCCGAATTTCTCCTTGGCGAGGCGAACCGGAATGGTGTTGATGGACTGCGCGATCGCTTGCGTCAGCGTCACCTTGCCTTCGTAGCGGTTTTCATAATTGTGCGGGCTCCAATTGCCCCAGGTGATCGGCGCGTCGACGATGGTCGACGTCGGCGTCATGCCCTTCTCCATGGCGACGGAATAGGTGTAGATCTTGAAGGACGAGCCCGGCTGGCGCAGTGCCTTGGTGGCACGGTTGAACTGGCTTTCTCCATAATCCCGGCCGCCGACCATGGCGCGCACCGCACCGCCGTTCTCGATCATGACGCTCGCGCCCTGCTTGGCGTGATAGCGCTCGCCATATTCCATCAGGCTGGATTCGATCGAATCCTCCGTTGCCTTCTGCAGGCCCATGTCGATGGTCGTGCGGACGATCAGCGAACGCTCGGGGAAGTGGACGGCCAGCCGCTGTACCTCGTCGAAGGCCCAGTCGAGAAAGAAATCCGGGGATTCGATTTGGGCGCGGTCAACGACGGAGGCGGGGTTGCGCCTGGCGGCAATGACCTGTCCTTCGGTCATCAAACCGCTTTGTACGAGGTTGGTGAGGACATCGTTGGCGCGGGCGCGTGCTGCCGGGAGGTTGACATGCGGCGCGTATTTCGCCGGTGCCTTGAACAGACCTGCGAGCATCGCCGCCTCGGCCAGGTTGACGTCGCTGATGCTCTTGCCGAAATAGAACTGCGCTGCCGCCGCAGCACCAAAGGTTCCGCCGCCCATATAAGTGCGATCGAGATAGAGGCTGAGGATCTGCTTCTTGGAAAGATTGGCCTCCAGCCAGATCGCGAGGAAGGCTTCCTTGATCTTGCGGTCGATCGAGCGCTCATTGCTAAGGAAGATGTTCTTGGCGAGCTGTTGCGTCAGCGTAGAGCCGCCCTGGACGACGCCGCCAGCCTGCGCATTGACCGTCAATGCCCGGAAGAGGCCGAAGACATCGATGCCGAAATGGTCGAAGAAGCGGCGATCCTCGGTCGCCAGCACCGCTTTGATGAAATAGTCCGGCAATTGGTCCACCGGCACTGAGTTTTCGTGAATGATGCCGCGATGGCCGATGACACTGCCGTAACGATCGAGGAATGTGACGGCGAAGTTGCCGCGATTGCGCCAGTCGCCTTGCGTGGCTTCGAAAGCCGGCATGGCGAGCATGAGCAAGACAACGGAACCGGCGGTGCCGAGCGTCAGCCCCTCGCCAAGCAGTTCGAACAGGATGCGCCTCCACCCGCGAGTGCGAAACCTGCGGAAGAAAATTGTGATATCTTCCCAGAGCTCCGCAAGGCGAAAGCCTGCGTTCCATAGGGTAGAGTCGATCCAGGAATCAATGCGCAGGAAAAAATGGCGCTTCCGGCGTGGCCGCTGTTCCGCTTGGCCTTCCGGCTGTGTATCGGGCTTGGTCTCTGGCCCGCTTTCTGGGTTGGATGGGTCTTCCACGCTCTACTTCCCGACCACAATGCCGCGCCGCGTATTCCTCTACAGCGCCGCGCGTCACATGTGACGCGCAAAGGTTGCTGTAGCACTTTAAATCTGCTGCATAATTTTATCCTTAAATCGGTTCCGATTGTAAGGAATTATGCAGAAGGACACGCAAAGCCTACCTCTCATAGACCGGCCAATTGAATAATTGGTTGATTTAGGGAAAAGAACAAGAGACATGCATGCCGCAGCCCGCATTTCCCTCGCGAGCGGCGAGGACGACGACGATGGACGACATACCTTTTTGGAAAAGCAAGACCCTGACGGAGATGAGCACACCCGAATGGGAAAGCCTGTGTGACGGCTGCGGTCTCTGTTGTCTGAACAAGCTCGAAGAGTGGGATTCCGGGGACGTCTATTTCACCTCGATCCGCTGCAAGTTGATGGACGGCGAAAGCTGTCGCTGCACCAGCTACCCGAACCGCTGGGATTTCGTGCCCGATTGCGTGCAACTGACGCCAGAAAAAGTTCCGGAGCTGGAATGGTTGCCGCCCACCTGCGCCTATCGCCTCGTCAATGAGGGGCGCGACCTCTACTGGTGGCATCCGCTGATTTCAGGCGATCCCGAAACAGTTCACATAGCCCGCGTCTCCGCCCGCGGTCGCACGGTCAGCGAAAACGATGTCGATCTCGATGACTTCGAGGAATATATCGTCGACTGGCCGTTGACGGTGGAAGACGACATGGAGGCTAGTCCCCCGGCAAAGCCATAGATTTCGGCGCCACATTGCGCCAGGACTGCCGCACGAGCGCGCGGGTCATCTCGTCATCCAAGATATGGTAAAGAAGTCGTGTCCAGCCCTTGAGCCCCCACGCACCCGGCACGGGGAGAATGTGCTCCAATACGGTCGCCAGCACCATCTGCTGCTGGTCTGGCGTCAGCTTGACAACACAGAATTCCGGGCTTGGAAGCGTCAGGTAAATTTTGCCGCGAACGCGAAAATCCCGGTTTCCAAAATGCGAGCTCTCCACCGTCTCGGGCAGGCTGTGCGCAAGGGAAATCAGGTCGTCGTCCGTCATGCTTGAAAGATTAACATAGAAGCGGATTGCTCTGTAGCCACTCGCTTCTCTCCGCCTCTTGCGACGAAAGGGCCGCCCCCTCTGAGGCCGTCTCTCGTTGAAATGACCGGATACGCATGATATCGCCCGGTACCTTCGCCAATGCATAGGGAGCCTCCGCGTGATCCGTCATATCGTCTTCTTCACCGTTCCCGATCGCGCCAATCTCGAAGCCGTAAGATCCGGTCTGTCGATCCTGACGGCTATTCCGCATGCGCGCCTGCTGGAGATCGGAACGAATGTGAAGACCGATCAGCTCGGCACCGATATCGATCTTGTGGTCTACGGCGAATTCGACGACGAAGCGGCCTTGGCGGCCTACAAGGCGCATCCGAACTATCAGCTCTCCATCGAGCGGGTCCGCCCGTTGCGCGAAATGCGCATCGCCGCGGACTATGAGAGCACGACGGCGGTGCGAAAGCCGCTATAGCAAGATCCTGAAGGCGCAGCTCTTCGTCAATATTTCAAGAGCTTGGATGGCCTCACGGAATCAAGTTCGCCGCTCGCGGATTCATCGCGTGAAGTTTCTGATTCAACTGTTCACGTCTTGAACCCAATGCTCGAAAACATGGCGCGAAGCGCTTCAAACGACTCAAGAAAACCGCCGTGTTTTACGTGCGCAAAACACTTGAAGACCAATTGCATTGGCCAATAAACCGTCGCCGCTCTCGGCGAGTTTATGCGTTGATGATAATCAAGATAGATTAAAAATGACTGACTTTTTATCGCGTGCGCCGTCGATATTGGTTCCGCGGCTGAGATCGGAGCGGTTGGCAAGCCGCAGCCGGCACATCGCTGTTCCCGTCGCTGTCCGGTCGAATTAACACAAGAGCTTAAAGGCGAAGGACGCCGGCTCGCACGTTCTGCGCGTGGAAAATCACGCCCCATTCATTTGCCATTCAGACGCGTTTGGGTAAATATTTGCTCAAGTTAATGTCCCCGTGGGAAGTCTGGAGCATGGCATCATTTCTGAGCATAGCAGCAGCGGCCGCCATCATGGCTGGCTCGGCTGTTCTGCCGACGCCGACGCCGACCCTGGTGGCGCGTGCGAACAGCGACTGCAGCGAGGCCGCCGCCGAAGTGGTTGCAAAGACAGGGGGGCAGCTCCTTTCCGCACAGCCGTCAGGTGATAGCTGTGTCATCACCGTTCTCGTCCAGGGCAACGGCCAGCGCCCGCGCAAGGTGACCATGAAGGTGCCGATGTAAGTGAAGACACTTTCACGCCGACGCGCAAAGGACTCTTTAACGCTTTGAATTTCACGCAAAATCTTTACGGTCGAGTGATTCCACCCTGGCCTGATTTGCAGTACTATTTCTCGAACCGGGGAAATTGGGTCGAAAGATGCGCATTCTAATAGTCGAAGACGATATCAATTTGAATCGGCAGCTTGCCGAAGCCTTGAAAGAGGCGGGCTATGTGGTCGATACCGCTTTCGACGGCGAAGAGGGGCACTTTCTCGGTGAGACCGAGCCCTATGACGCCATCATTCTCGATATTGGCCTGCCGGAAATGGACGGGATCACCGTTCTGGAGAAGTGGCGCGGCGCGGGCCGGGGGATGCCAGTGCTGATCCTGACGGCGCGCGATCGTTGGAGCGACAAGGTCGCCGGCATCGATGCGGGCGCAGACGACTATGTCGCCAAGCCTTTTCACGTAGAAGAGGTGCTGGCCCGCATCCGGGCGTTGATCCGCCGCGCTGCCGGCCATTCTTCGTCTGAAATCATCTGCGGGCCGGTCCGCCTCGACACCAAGAGCTCGAAGGCCACGGTCGACGGCAAGCCGCTGAAGCTCACCTCGCACGAGTACAGGCTGCTTGCCTATCTCATGCATCACAAGGGCGAGGTCGTGTCGCGCACGGAGCTGGTCGAGCACATGTATGACCAGGATTTCGACCGCGATTCCAACACGATCGAAGTTTTTGTCGGCCGTCTGCGCAAGAAGATGGGCGTCGATCTGATCGAAACAGTACGGGGTCTCGGCTATCGTATCCAAGCGCCGACCAATGCGAATTAAGTCACTTACCGCCCGCGTTCTGCTGTTGACCACACTCTGGTCCGCCGTTGCGCTGGTGGTGATCGGCCTTGTCATCTCCAATATCTATCGCAAGAGCGCCGAACGCGGTTTTCAGGACTTGCTAAGAGCGCAGCTCTATAACGTCATCAACTCCGTGACGATCGGCGATCAGGGGGCGCTATCTGGCAGCCCGCAGCTTGGTGACCTGCGTTTCGCTCAGCCGAAGACCGGCTGGTACTGGATGGTCGAACCGCTCGGTACTTACACGGCGACGCCATTGGTTTCGCCCTCGCTCGGCGCGTCGAGCCTGCCCGTTCTTTCCGTCCTGGAAGCACCCTTCGACAAGAATTACGAACGCTATTACGTCGTCACCGACGCCTTCGGAAACCAGGTTCAGGTTGCCGAAACCGAGGTCGTGCTCGATACCGACGGACGCGCCGCGCGCTTCCGCGTCACCGGCAACGTCGCCGTGGTGGAGGACGATGTCCGCAATTTCTCCCACAGCCTCTATTTCGCCCTCGTCGGCTTCGGCGTCGGCAGCCTCGTCGTCAATGCCCTCGCCATTCTCTATGGCCTGATGCCGCTCGATAAGGCGCGCGGGGCGCTGGAGCGTATCCGTGCCGGCGAGAGCGAACGATTGCACGGCGATTTCCCGCGCGAAATCCTGCCACTCGCCAACGAGGTCAATGCCCTCATCGACAGCAACCGCCGCATTGTGGAGCGGGCGCGCATGCAGGTCGGCAATCTCGCCCATTCGCTGAAGACGCCGATCGCCGTTTTGCTGAACGAGTCCCGCGTGCTGGAACGCTCGCACGGCGATCTCGTCAAGAACCAGGCCGAGGTCATGCAGGGGCAGGTCCAATCCTACCTCAACCGTGCCCGCATCGCCGCGCAGCGCGAATCCGTGCTAGCCCGTACCGAAGCGGAGCCGGCGCTGGAGCGGCTGGTGCGCGTCATGCGGCGGCTCAATGCCGATAAAGAATTCGAGCTTTCCGTTTCGCCGCACCTGCAACTCGCCATGGAGCAACAGGATCTGGAGGAAACGGTCGGTAATCTCCTGGAAAATGCCGCTCGTTTCGCCGAACACAAGGTGCGCGTCGCAGCCAACGAGGCGCCGGCCGAAGTGAAGGGCATCGATCCGGCGCGACGCCACTGGGTGGAGCTGGTCGTCGAGGACGATGGGCCTGGCCTGGAGCCGGATCAGATCCGGGAGGCAATGAAGCGGGGCCGCAGGCTGGATGAAAGCAAGCCGGGCACCGGTCTCGGCCTGTCGATCGTCACCGAGATCACCAACGAATATCAGGGGCGGTTCGAGCTGTCCCGTGGTTCCTGGGGCGGACTTCGCGCCAGCCTAATTCTACCGGGGGTAACAAAGGATGTTGCGTGATGCGCGGCGTGATGCCAGAAAGACGCGGTGCGCCATGGTGTTGCCGCATCGCAGTACCTCTAGTTTTGCTCGTTGATACTGGTTCGGTTGTATGAAGCTTCGTACTTTTTTCCTTGCTCCGTCCCTTCTTGCCGTCATCGCTCTTTCCGGCTGCTCGACCACCAGCGGCAAAGGCGGCGTCACGGGCTTTCTCTCTTCCTCGAGCAAGCCGGCGGCTTCGGCGCGTTATATCTCGGCCTTGGAAGGCGGCATCGTCGGCCGCACCGGCATCAAGCTCAGCGACAATGACAAGCAGCGGGCGCTGGAGGCAGAATATCGGGCCCTGGAAACCGCACCGCTCGGTCAGCCGGTCGCCTGGAGCGGCAAGAACGTCAGCGGCCAGGTCGTGGCCGCCGCTCCCTATCAGGTCGGCTCCCAAAATTGCCGGCAATATACCCATACGATCACGGTCGACGACAAGCCGACCCAGGCGAGGGGCGCTGCCTGCCGCAACGACGATGGCACCTGGACGCCGCTGAACTAGGTCACCACTCTGGAAATCGCGGCTAAACGCCTCAAATCTTCGTCAGCGGGGCTTTGACAGTTGGAATAAGCGCCCCGTTAAAGTATTGGGCGTCTATGCTGTTCTGGATTCTCGTGGCCGTTCTGACGGCCGTTGTCGGTGCCGTCCTGCTCTATCCCCTTCTGCGTGGAGCAAAGGTGGCTGACGACGGTCGTGCCGGCGAAGCTGCCGTCTATCGCGATCAACTTCGGGAGCTGGACCGCGATCTCGCCGGCGGCTTGATTTCCGCGGAAGAGGCGGGCTATGCCCGCGCCGAAATCGGCCGCCGCCTTCTCGCCATTTCGAATGCCGAACGGGGTGTCGAAAAAAAGCCCGCGGGCGGCCATTACTTTTCCCAGGCCTTCATCATCGTCCTGCTGCCGATCGTCTGTCTCTGCCTCTATCTCGCCAAGGGCGATCCCGGTCTGCCTTCGCAGCCGCTGCAGGCGCGTCTCGATCATCCCGGCAATGATCTCGCGATCTCGATCGTCAAGGTCGAGCAGCATCTGGCGCAGCATCCGGACGACGGCAAGGGGTGGGAAGTGCTGGCGCCGATCTACCTTAAGACCAACCGCATCGGCGACGCGGAGGTTGCCTACCGCAATGTCATTCGTCTGCTCGGCGCGAATGCGGAGCGACTTGGCAATCTGGGTGAAATTCTGATCATGAAGGCCGACGGCGTCGTGACGGCGGAGGCGCGCACCACATTGCAGCAATCCCTTGCGCTCGATGCGAATAATCCCCGTGCGCTCTTCTATCTGGCCTTGGCATTGGAGCAGGATGGCAAGGTGGCGGAAGCCAAAACTGCCTTCGAGGCGCTGGCGAAGCAATCGCCTGCCGATGCGCCCTGGATGGCTGCCGTCAACGATCATATCGCCAAGAACGGCGGCACGGCCGATATGGCCGCAGCAGCGCCGGCAAACGCCAATGCGCCTGGAAATCCGACCAGCGAGCAGGTCGCCGCCGCCGAGGCCATGAACAGCGGCGACCGTCAGCAAATGATCCGCGGCATGGTCGAAAGCCTCGACGCCAAACTTAAGGAAGATCCGAGGAACTTCGAAGGCTGGATGCGGTTGATCCGTTCCTATGCCGTGTTGAATGACAAGGACCACGCGGCGGATGCGCTGAAGCGCGGCCTGAAAGCTTTCCCCGCCGATGGCGACGAAGGCAAGCAGCTTGTGGCACTGGCGAAGGAGCTGGGATTGCCGACGGAGGTAACGCAGCAGTGACCCGCAAGCAGAAACGTCTGGCCGTCATTGCCGGCGGCATGAGCTTCATCGCCGCCGCCGTGCTACTCGTTCTCTTCGCCTTCAGCCAGTCTGTCGCTTATTTCTATATGCCGGCCGACCTCGCCAAGAACCCGGTCAGCGCCGGCACGCTGATCCGCCTCGGCGGTCTCGTCGGTCAGGGCAGTCTGGTGCGCGGCCAGGGAACGCAGGTTCAGTTTTCCGTCACCGACGGCACCGACGCGATCAAAGTCAAATATAATGGTATCCTGCCGGATCTCTTCCGCGAGGGGCAGGGCGTGGTCACGGAAGGCAGGTTCGAACCCGGCAGCGACGTCTTTGTTGCCGACAGTGTGCTTGCCAAGCATGACGAGCGCTATATGCCGAAGGAAGTCGCCGACAAGCTGAAGGCGGACGGCGTCTGGAAAGGCGAGGAAGCAAGCCAATGATCATCGAGCTCGGACACTATGCGCTGGTGCTGGCGCTTGCGACCGCGATCATCGTGTCGATCATCCCGGTCGTCGGTGCCCGGCGGGGCGAATTGTCGATGATGGACATCGCGCCGGTCGGCGCCGTCGTCATGTTTGCGCTGGTTGCCTTTTCCTTCGGTGTGTTGACCTACGCCTATGTCGTCTCCGATTTTTCGGTCCTGAACGTCTGGGAGAATTCCCATTCGCTGATGCCGCTGATCTTCAGGATTTCCGGTGTCTGGGGCAATCACGAAGGATCGATGATGCTCTGGCTGCTGATCCTGGCGCTATTCAGCGCCCTGGTGGCGCTGTTCGGGCGCAATCTACCGGATACGTTGCGCGCCAACGTGCTCGCGGTGCAGTCCTGGATTTCGGCCGCCTTTCTGATCTTCATCCTTTTGACCTCCAATCCGTTTCTCCGTCTCAATCCGGCGCCTGCCGAAGGCAAGGACCTCAATCCGGTGCTGCAGGATATCGGCTTGGCGATCCATCCGCCGCTGCTTTATCTCGGCTATGTCGGCTTCTCGATCTGCTTTTCCTTCGCCGTCGCCGCTCTGCTCGAAGGCCGTATCGATGCCGCCTGGGCGCGCTGGGTTCGTCCCTGGACGCTCGCTGCCTGGACCTTTCTGACGCTCGGCATCGCCATGGGCTCCTACTGGGCCTATTACGAGCTCGGCTGGGGCGGCTGGTGGTTCTGGGATCCGGTGGAGAACGCCTCCTTCATGCCTTGGCTGGCGGGCACGGCGCTCCTGCATTCCGCCGTTGTCATGGAGAAGCGCGATGCGCTGAAGATCTGGACGGTTCTTCTGGCGATCCTGACATTCTCGTTGTCGTTGCTCGGCACCTTCCTGGTGCGCTCCGGCGTGCTCACCTCAGTGCATTCCTTTGCCAGCGATCCGACGCGCGGCATCTTCATTCTCTGCATCCTCCTGATCTTCATCGGCGGCGCCCTGGCGCTCTTTGCGCTGCGCGCCCCGCGGCTTGCCGCCGGCGGTCTGTTCGCGCCGATCTCGCGTGAGGGATCATTGGTGCTGAACAACCTCATCCTGACGGTTGCCTGCGGCACGGTGCTGACGGGCACGCTTTATCCGCTGGCGCTGGAAACGTTGACTGGCGATAAGATTTCCGTCGGCCCACCGTTCTTCAACATGACCTTCGGGCTGCTGATGACGCCTATCCTGATCGCCGTTCCCTTCGGGCCGCTGCTTTCCTGGAAGCGCGGCGATCTGCTCGGCGTGCTGCAGCGGCTCTATGTCGCCGCCGGCCTCGCCCTGGTCGCCGGCCTCATCCTGTTCTACATCCGCCATGGCGGACCGGTGCTTGCCGTTTTCGGCCTTGCCGCCGGTTTCTTCCTGCTCTTCGGCGCAGTCACCGATCTCTGGTATCGCGCCGGTGCCGGCAAGGTAGCTGGGGATGTCGCGTGGCGGCGCCTGCTCGGTCTGCCGCGTTCGGCCTTCGGGACGGCGCTCGCCCATGCAGGGCTTGGCATCACCGTGCTTGGCATCATCGCGGTCACGACATTCCAATCCGAAAACATCACCGAGATGAAGCCGGGCGGCACGGCCGAACTCGGCGGCTACACGCTGCGCTTCGACAGCATTCAGCCGGGTGTCGGCCCGAATTACACCGAGGATCGCGCCAGCTTTACGGTCAGCCGCGGCGGCGTTGCCGTCGCCAACGTCTCGTCGGCCAAACGCATCTTCACCGCCGGCCGCACCGCCACGACCGAGGCCGGCATTCTGACGCTTGGTCTCAGCCAGCTTTATGTCTCGCTCGGCGATCCCACCAATGATGGCGGCATGGTCGTGCGCATCTGGTGGAAGCCCTTTATCATCTGCATCTGGGGCGGCGCCATCGTCATGGCGGTGGGCGGTTTCGTCTCCCTCAGCGACCGCCGTCTGCGCATCGGAGCGCCGAGCCGCAAGGCAAAGCCGGTTCGTCCGGCAATGGAGCCGGCGGAATGAAGCGCGCGTGGCAATTTTCCCTTCTCCCCGGCGCGGAAAAGGTGTCCGAAGGGCGGATGAGGGGGGCGAGGAGCGGCAGCGACGCGCGCTTTGAGCGTAAGCGAAAAGCAGCCTTACGGTGCAACGCCCCTTCAACCCGCGCTACGCGCGACCTTCTCCCCGCGGGGGAGAAGGTAAGGGCGCTTTTGAGCCTCTTGCTCATTCTTGTGTTCCTTGCTCCCACCGCAGCCTTCGCCGTCAATCCCGACGAAGTACTTCCCGATCCGGCTCTGGAGACACGGGCACGAACGATCTCGGCCGAATTGCGCTGCATGGTCTGTCAGAACCAGTCGATTGACGATTCCAATGCCGATCTTGCCCGCGATCTGCGCCTCCTGGTGCGCAAGCGCCTCGTCAACGGCGATACCGATCGGCAGGTGCTGGACTATATCGTTTCCCGCTATGGCGAGTTCGTACTGCTGAAGCCGCGCCTCAGTGACAAGACGCTGTTGCTCTGGGGTGCGCCGGCCGCTCTCCTCGTTTTCGGCGGCCTCGCTCTTGTCGTCTATGCCCGCCGCCGCGCCGGCAAAGCAACGGGCACGCGGCTGACGGCAGAGGAAGAAGCGCGTCTGAACGAGCTTCTTGGCAAGTGATGTTGCGCGATAGGTTGCTTTACCCCATCGAAAACATTTCGCTACATTACGAATTTTTCATGGGTCGGACAGTTCGCTGTAAGGTCCGAAGGCCTATATCCTTCCCACAACCCATCACCGCCGGTTCGACCGGCTCAAGGAAAATCGGACGAGAGAAGAAAAGGTAACTCGCATATGTTCAGGAATATCAAGGACACGTTGTCCCGTAGCACTGCTATGAAAGCTTCTGTCGTCGCCGGCCTCGCAGTCGCTGCTCTTGCCACCGGTGTCCCGGCTGAAATCAGCCGTTCCTATGCCGATGCTGTCAATGTTCAGGCTCCGCAGGTTCCGAGCTTCGCCAATGTCGTCGATGCCGTATCCCCGGCGGTCGTTTCCGTTCGCGTCGAATCGCGCGTCAATCCGGTGGCCGATGAAGACGATTCCTTCGGCCTCGGCCGTGGCTTCGACGAACTTCCGGACGATCATCCGCTGAAGAAGTTCTTCAAGCAGTTCGAACAGCAGCAGGGACATAATCAGGGCCAGCAGAAGGGCCAGCCGGATAACAAGGGCCGCCTGCGCCCGGTTGCCCAGGGCTCCGGCTTCTTCATTTCCGAGGACGGCTATCTCGTCACCAACAATCACGTCGTTTCTGACGGTGCGGCCTTTGTTGTTGTCCTCAATGACGGCACCGAACTCGATGCCAAGCTGATCGGCAAGGACCCCCGCACCGACCTCGCCGTGCTGAAGGTCGATGGCAAGGGCAAGAAGTTCACCTATGTCAATTGGGCCGATGACGACAAGGTTCGCGTCGGCGACTGGGTTGTTGCCGTCGGTAATCCCTTCGGCCTTGGCGGCACGGTCACCGCCGGCATCGTCTCGGCCCGTGGTCGTGACATCGGCTCCGGCCCCTATGACGACTTCATCCAGGTTGACGCAGCCGTAAACCGCGGCAACTCGGGCGGCCCGACCTTTAACCTCAACGGCCAGGTTGTCGGCATCAACACCGCCATCTTCTCGCCGTCGGGCGGCAGCGTCGGCATCGCTTTCGCAATCCCCGCCGATACCGCCAAGAACGTCGTCACCGATCTGATCAAGACAGGTACCGTGTCGCGCGGGTGGCTCGGCGTTCAGATCCAGCCGGTGACCAAGGATATCGCCGAATCCCTCGGCCTGTCCGAGCCGAGCGGCGCGTTGGTCGTTTCCCCGCAGGACGGCTCTCCGGGCCAGAAGGCAGGCATCAAGAACGGCGATGTCGTGACCGCCGTCAACGGTGACCCGGTCAAGGATCCGCGCGATCTCGCCCGCCGCATCGGCGCGATGCAGCCGGGCTCCAAGGTCGATGTCTCGCTGTGGCGTAACGGCAAGGCTCAGTCGGTCACCGTCGAACTCGGCACGCTGCCCGCCGACCAGAACAAGGCTTCGAACGACGATAACTCGCAGCAGCCTCAGCCGCAGCAGCCGTCGTCGGAAAAGGCGCTTGCCGATCTCGGCCTCACCGTCGGTCCGTCCGATGACGGCAAGGGTGTTGCGATCACGGCGGTCGATCCGGACTCCGATGCCGCCGACAAGGGCGTGAAGGAAGGCGAGAAGATCACCTCGGTCAACAACCAGCAGGTCTCCAACGCCGGTGACATCGCCAAGGTTATCGACCAGGCGAAGAAGGACGGCCGCACCCGTGCGCTGTTCCAGATCCAGTCCAATGATGGCAGCCGCTTCGTCGCTCTGCCGATCACCGCGGGCTGATTTTTCGGCCAATCGAGTGAATTGGGAGCCGCGCAGGCCACGGCTTGCGCGGCTCCTTTGTTTCCAGGGCTTGGTCCTCAGAGATGCGCGATCGCGCGAGACCATGGCTATCGACGAATTGCTTTCAGGGCAGGTAGAAGATGACAACCGCTGGCCAACATGCTGTGAACTCCTCCGATTCTGGTTGTGCTGAGGCATCGCCGACGGGTAATGTCGCCCATATGAAGATTTTGATTATCGAAGACGATCTCGAGGCTGCCGCGTATCTCACCAAGGCGTTTCGCGAGGCTGGCATTGTTGCCGACCATGCGAGCGACGGTGAGAGCGGTCTGTTCATGGCCACCGAAAACGCCTACGATGTCGCCATCATCGATCGCATGCTGCCGCGCCGCGATGGTCTTTCCGTCATCAGCGAGTTGCGCCGCAAGGGCGTGCATACGCCTGTTCTCATTCTCTCCGCTCTCGGACAGGTCGACGACCGCGTCACCGGTCTCCGTGCCGGCGGCGACGACTACCTGCCGAAGCCCTACGCGTTCAGCGAATTGCTCGCCCGCGTCGAAGTTCTCGGCCGCCGCAAGGGCACGCCGGAACAGGATGTGCTCTACCGCGTCGGCGATCTGGAGCTTGATCGGCTGTCGCATGAGGTTCGCCGCGGCGGCAAGGAAATCCTGCTGCAGCCACGCGAGTTCCGCCTGCTCGAATATCTGATGAAGAATGCCGGCCAGGTGGTGACGCGCACCATGCTTCTCGAAAACGTCTGGGATTACCATTTCGATCCCCAGACGAATGTGATCGACGTGCACGTCTCGCGCCTGCGTTCGAAGATCGAAAAAGACTTCAGCCAGCCGCTGCTGAAGACGATCCGCGGCGCCGGCTACATGATCAAGGACGAGGGATGAGCCGCTTTCGCGTTCTCTTCAAGTCTACTGCAGTCCGCCTGTCCGCCCTTTACATCCTTCTTTTTGCGCTCTGCGCTGCCACGCTCGTCTTCTACGTAACGGCCATGTCGGAGCGGTTGTTGACCGGGCAGATCCGCGATGCCGTGCAGCAGGAGGTCAATCAGGTCAAGCGCGCCTACGATGTGGGCGGCCTGAACCTGCTGCTGCGCACAATGGAACGCCGCGCGCGCCAGCCGGGCGCCAACCTCTATGTCATCGCCAGCCCCTCCGGCGATATCCTCGCAGGCAACGTCGCGTCGGTCCAACCGGGCGTTCTCGGGGAAGCCGGTTGGACGGAATTGCCTTTCACCTACGAGCGCTATACGGACTCCGGCCCCGACATCGAACGACGGCATCTGGCGATTGCCAATATCTTCCTTCTCGACAATGGCCTGCGCATCCTGATCGGCCGCGACTTGGGCGAGCCGGAGCGCTTCCGGGTGCTCGTGCGCCAGGCCTTGATGCTGGCGCTGGCGATCATGGGCCTTGGCGCGCTCGTCATCTGGTTTGGTATTGGCCGCAACGCGCTGAAGCGCATTGACCGCATGACCGATGCCAGCCGCAAGATCATGGCCGGCGATCTCTCGCAGCGGCTGCCGGTCGGCGGCTCCGGCGACGAATTCGACCGCATGTCGGCATCGCTGAACGCCATGCTGGAGCGCATCGAGAAACTGAACGAAGGCTTGCGGCAGGTCTCCGACAACATCGCCCATGATTTGAAAACGCCGCTGACGAGGCTGCGCAACAAGGCGGCCGACGCGCTCGACAATGCGAATAGTGAAGGGCGCCGTGTCGCGCTGGAGGGCATCATCGGCGAGTCCGATCAGTTGATCCGCACATTCAATGCGCTGCTGATGATTTCCCGTGTCGAAGCCGGTTCCGTCGCCGCGGAGATGACCGGCGTCGACCTCTCTTCCATTGTCGCGGACACAGCCGAGCTTTACGAGCCCGTCGCCGAGGAAGCAGGCCTGTCACTAACGACCGATATCGAGCCCGATGTCGAGGTGCAGGGCAATCGCGAGCTGATCGGCCAGGCGATTTTCAATCTGATCGACAATGCCGTCAAATATGCGTCGGGCTGTCCTGGCAAACAGGCGGTCGTGCTTAAACTGTCGCGTACATCGGACGCCGTAAATCTCGCCGTCGCAGACTATGGCCCCGGCATTCCTGCCCACCAGCGGACGGAGGTGGTCAAACGCTTCATCCGCCTGGACGAAAGCCGCTCGAAGCCTGGCACCGGCCTTGGTCTTGCTTTGGTGGAAGCGGTGATGGAGCTGCATGGCGGGCGGCTGGAACTTTCCGATACCGATCCGGCCAGCCCCAACGCTCGCGGCCTGACGGTAACCATGATCTTCCCCACGCAGGAACAATAGACTAATCCTGCCCTACCGGATTGCCTCATGCATGATCTCTGTATCGGCTTCCGATTCTAGAGATCATGCAGGATTCAAGATGTGACTGCGTGCCTTGCACGTCCGATCGGACCCATGGGCGCCGTTGGAGGAGAGCTGCATGACGACGGAAAGCGATTTTCTGCAGGATGTTCCGCCCGGGCGGCTTCGTCCGCTCAATCAGACGGAGCTGAAAGCGACGCTCGCCGACCTCAAGGATATTGCCGCATCGGAACCGGCAATCGCCGCTCTTCTCGGTGGTGACGGTCCGCTCCGCGACTTTATTGTCGCCGCACTGACGCTCTCGCCTTATCTTCGCGAAACCGCCAATCTCGACCCGGCGCTGCTCGTTGCAGCCGTCAGCAAACCGCTGTCGCCGCAGATCGAGCTTCTGGTGGCCGAGGCGCGCCGCGCCTGGCTGCCGGCGCAGGAAGGCGCACCGTCGCCTGCAGAATCCGAGGTCATGAGCCGTTTGCGCATCGCCAAACGTCGCGCCTCGTTCCTGATCGCACTTGCCGATCTCGCCCGCATTTTCGACGGCAGGGCGACCACGCGTTGGCTGAGCGCCCTTGCCGAAGCCTCGATTTCGGCAGCGATCGACCATCTGCTCCTGTCGTCGCACGAGACCGGCAAGATCGTCCTCCGCGACCCCTGGACGCCAAGCCGCGGCTCCGGTCTGATCGTGCTTGGCATGGGCAAACTCGGCGCCGAGGAGCTGAATTACTCTTCCGATATCGATCTGGTCGTTTTCTTCGATGAAATGGCCGGCATCGTTCCCAATCCCGAGGATGCGATCGACATCTTCCCACGGCTGATGCGCCGTCTGGTGCGCATCCTGCAGGAGCGGACCGCCGACGGCTATGTCTTTCGCACCGATCTTCGCCTGCGTCCCGATCCGGGATCAACACCGCTTGCCATCCCCATCGAGGCGGCCATGATCTATTATGAGGGCAGGGGGCAAAACTGGGAGCGTGCCGCCTTCATCAAGGCCCGCGCCGTCGGCGGGGACATCGCGGCCGGCCAGGCCTTCATCCGCGACCTCGTGCCCTTCGTCTTTCGCAAATATCTCGATTACGCGGCGATATCGGATATCCATTCCATCAAGCGGCAGATCCATGCGCATAAGGGTCATGGCGCGATTGCCGTCAAGGGCCACAATGTCAAGCTCGGCCGCGGCGGCATCCGCGAAATCGAGTTCTTCGTGCAGACGCAGCAGTTGATCGCCGGCGGCCGCATGCCGGCACTGCGCTGCCGCGCCACCGAGCAAACATTGGGCGAGCTGACCAAGGCGAAATGGATCGACGCGGAAACGCGCGACGAACTGACGGAGGCCTATTGGTTTCTGCGTAATGTCGAGCACCGCATCCAGATGGTGCGCGACGAGCAGACGCATCTGCTTCCCGAAACGGATGTCGAATTGAAGCGCATCGCCTTCATGATGGGCTTTTCCGATCTATCCAGCTTTTCCGAGGCCTTGGTTGCGACGCTGAAGACAGTGGAGCGGCGCTATGCCCGCTTGTTCGAACAGGAGACCAAGCTTTCGACCGAAACCGGCAACCTCGTATTCACCGGCCAGGGCGACGATCCCGATACGCTGAAGACGCTCCGCCGCCTCGGCTTCGAGCGTCCTTCCGATATTTCCCGTGTCATCCGCACATGGCACTATGGCCGCTATCGGGCCACGCAATCGGTCGAGGCGCGCGAGCGACTGACCGAATTGACGCCGGAATTGCTGCGCGTGTTTGGCGAGAGCAAACGAGCGGACGACGCGCTGCTGCGTTTCGACAATTTCATCTCCGGACTGCCGGCGGGTATTCAGCTTTTCTCGCTGCTGAGCACAAATCCGGCGCTGCTCTCGCTCATCGTCAACATCATGTCTTCGGCGCCGCGGCTTGCGGAAATCATCGCCGCCAAGCCGCATGTTTTCGACGGCATGTTGGACCCCGGTTTGATGGCGGAACTGCCGACGCGCGATTACTTGGCCGAACGAATCAACAGTTTTCTGGCGCCGGCGGCGCATTACGAGGAGGTGCTGGACCGGCTGCGCATCTTCGCCTCGGAACAGCGTTTCCTGATCGGCATCCGCTTGCTGACGGGCTCTATCGCCGGCGCCATGGCCGCCCGTGCCTTCACCTATCTTGCCGATCTGATCGTGGAAGCGGCCTTGAACGCCGTGCTGAAGGAAATCCAGGCCGCCCATGGCGATTATCCGGGCGGCCGCGTCGCCATCGTCGGCATGGGCAAGCTCGGCAGCTTCGAGCTGACCGCCGGTTCGGATATCGATATTATCCTGCTTTACGACTATGACGATGAGGCCGGCGAATCCACCGGGCCGAAGCCGCTCGATGCGACGCGCTATTTCACCCGCATGACCCAGCGACTAATGGCTGCACTTTCCGCGCCGACGGCGGAAGGCGTGCTTTACGAGGTCGACATGCGCCTGCGTCCATCCGGCAACAAGGGCCCGGTCGCAACACGCATCAACTCCTTCGAGAAATATCAGCGCGGCGAGGCCTGGACCTGGGAGCATATGGCGCTGTCCCGTGCACGTCTGATCTGCGGCGATGAAGATCTTGTGCTGAATGCGGAGCGGATCATCGGCGAGGTGCTATCGGTGAGGCGGGATATCCCAAAGATCGCCAAGGATGTCGCCGAGATGCGGGGTCTGATCGAAGAGGAAAAGCCGCCCGTCAGCATTTGGGACTTGAAGCTCATTCCCGGCGGCCTGATCGATATTGAATTCATCGCGCAATATCTGCGGCTGATCGCCCCCGCCCGGGGCGTCGGGATCGACGCCAATGGCCTCAGCACCGGCGAGGCGCTGAAACTGCTCGGCGGCAGCCTGATGGACCGCAACGATCTCGACCTCTCCCTGGAGGCGCTGCATCTTTATACCGAATTGTCGCAATTGATCCGGCTCTGTGTCGACGGACCGTTCGATCCGGAAAGGGCCCCTTCCGGACTGATAGAGCTGGTTTGCCGCGCCGGCGATTGCCCCGACATCAAGACGCTGGAAGCGGAGCTGAAGCGTCTTTCGAAAGCGGTGCGCAAAGTTTTCCAGTCAGTCGTGAGGGCGTAGCTCAACCCACGTCCGGAATGCGAATGGCAATCACGGTGCCGACGCCTTCGCGTGAGCGGATGCGCATGCGGCCGCGATGCAGCGTCGTTAGGGAGCGCGAAATGGCAAGCCCGAGGCCCGAGCCGCCCTTGCTCTTGGCATATTGGTTTTGCACTTGCTCGAACGGCTGGCCGATTTTGCCGAGCGCCGACTTCGGAATCCCGATGCCGGTGTCGGCAATCGTCAGCATCACCGCGTCCTCGACCTTGCGCGTACGGACCGCGATGCGGCCGCCGTCGTTGGTGAACTTGACGGCGTTGGAGAGGAGATTGAGCAGGATCTGCTTCATGGCGCGGCGATCTGCGGTCAGCTTGATGCCGGAGGAGATGCGTTGTTCGACGAGGATGTTCTTGTAGGCGGCCGGAATGGCCGTAAAGCGCAGGCATTCCTCGATCAAGGGTGCAAGATCGATCCGCTCGCAGGAGAGCTTAAGGTGGCCCGCCTCGATCTTCGACATGTCGAGAATATCGTTGATGACGTTCAGCAGATGCTTGCCGCTGTCGTGAATATCCTTGGCATATTCATTGTATTTCGCCGAGCCCAGCGGACCGAACATCTGGTCCTGCAGGATTTCCGAGAAACCGAGGATGGCGTTAAGCGGCGTGCGCAGCTCGTGCGACATGTTGGCGAGGAATTCGGATTTGGCCTTGTTGGCGGCTTCGGCGCGTTCCTTTTCCGCGAGATAATTGGTGTTGGCGGTCGAAAGCTCCGCCTTCTGGCGCTCCAGGATTTGCCGGGAGGCGGAAAGATCGTTGATCGTCGCCATCAAGCGGCGCTCGGAATCGCGCAGACGCTCCTGGTTGCGTTTCAACTGCGTGATGTCGGTGCCGACGGAAACGAGGCCGCCATCGCGGGTGCGGCGTTCGTTGATCTGCAGCCAGCGCTCGTCGGCAAGCTGCACTTCCGTCGTCTGCGAATGGTTGGAACGGCCGGGATCGACAATACGCCGCTCGATGACCGGGCGGGCGGCGGCGGCGTTGACGACGGCACGTTCGGTGCCCGGCACGAGCACATTGTCCGGCAGGCCGTAAGCTTGCTGGAAATGGCCGTTGCACATGACCAGACGATCGTTCTTGTCCCAGAGCACGAAAGCTTCCGAAGTGCACTCGATCGCATCGGCCAGACGCTGGTCGGCCTCGGCATAGCGCTGCGCCAGCCGATGCTGCTCGGTGACGTCCATGGCGATGCCGATCATGTGGACATGACCGGAATTGGTGCGGATGACCTGGGCGCGCGCGCGCATCCAGACATAGTGGCCTCTGGCATGGCGAATGCGCAGGATCTGATCCACCTGGCCGGCGGTGCCCCGGGTGACTGAGCGGGCCAGTACATGCAAGCTATTGTCATCGGGATGCATCAGCCGGGCCGCATCGATGAAGGACAGCGGCCGGTCGGCAGCCGGCAGGCCGAGCATGTCGTACATCGACCGCGACCAGAAGAATTCACGGCTGGCGAAATCGAAATCCCAAAGACCGCAGCGCCCGCGCGACAGCGCGGTCTCGACGCGCAGATTGGATTCGAGGAAGATCTCGTCTGCATCGCGTGCGCGCTTTACCTGGGTGTAGTAGGCGTAGAGGATGACGAGCAGGATGGAGGAAATGCCGGCAAAAAGCGTGACATTGAGCGTCAGCTCATCGCGCCAGAGCTTGTCGATCTGCTCCATCGAAGCGGCTGAAAGGACGAAATCGCCCTTGTCTCCGATCAAGGAAATCGCCGCATAGAAGGGCGCGCCATCGATCATCGTCTCGATCACGCCGGCATGGTCGCCGAAACTTCTGACGGTCGACACCTCGGGGAAGAAATCGGCGATGGTCAAGCCAATATAGGCGGAGCCGGCGGCCGACGAGCCGAAGACACGGCCGCTCGCCTGCACGAGCAGGACGAATGCGCCGTCGTCGAGCCGGTCCTGTGGAAGGTAAGCCGCAAGCTTCCTTTCGGCGCCGTCGCGGTCACCTGCCTGGAACAGGCTCGCATCGTTGGAAAAGGCTGCGGAAGCGGCAGCGATGGAAAGCGACGTCGCCCTGCGCGCAGCCGCGGTCATCCGCCCGTGCTCCATCATCATGCCGAAAAAATGCGAGGCGGCAACGACCATCAGAAAGGAGACGATGAGGACGGGAATCACTCGCTTCAGGATATGTTCCGCCTGCGGAAAACGGCGCGAAACCGTTTCCGCCCGTACACCCGCACGATCGGTAACGCCGCTATGCCAGGATTTCAGACCGTCGAAATTGACACGCAGCCGTCCATCGGCCGCGGTTGCCCGCCGCACGTCCACCATCGCTCTAGCCTTGTTCCTCGTGTGATTCGCTGCGCCGCTCGCCCGAATCTGCCTTAATGAATCACTCGTGATTCGCCTTGTCCAGAGGGAAGGGTAAAACTTTCTTAACCATCTGCGATTTCGTACTTTTCAGCACTCGCAATGGTAAGGCGCGGACGGCTGAGACTC
Organism: Rhizobium sp. BR 362; assembly: GCF_036528765.1. Taxonomy (NCBI): domain Bacteria; kingdom Pseudomonadati; phylum Pseudomonadota; class Alphaproteobacteria; order Hyphomicrobiales; family Rhizobiaceae; genus Rhizobium; species Rhizobium sp. BR 362. Next base: position 399,232 of record NZ_JARWGH010000003.1, read on the forward strand.
GCTCCGGCTGAAAAAGGCGGGCCAAAAATTGCCCGCCTCGATCTCGGAGGAGCAAGCAAAATTCATTCCTTGAGGGTGCGGTCGACGATATCACGAACATCCGTCGAGAGGCTGTCGGCGCGTTCGATCTGCATCAAAGCGGAGCGGGCGTGATCGGCGCGGACAGGCTCCAGCAGGCGCCAGGACCGCATGGAGGTCAGGATGCGTGCCGCCAACTGCGGGTTGCGCTGGTCGATATCGAGGATTTCCTGCGCAAGGAAGCGATAGCCCGCGCCATCCGCACGACCGAAGCCGGTCGGATTGGCAAAGGCGAAGGTGCCGACGAGGGCGCGCATGCGGTTGGGATTGGTGCGCTTGAAAAGCGGCGTTTCCATCAGACCCTGGATCCGCTCCAAGGTCGCTGCGCCCGGAATGGCCGCCTGAATGGCGAACCACTTGTCGATGACCAGCGCGTTTCCGGCGAAGCGATCGCGGAAGCCCTCAAGCGCTGCCTTGGCCTCCGCCGTTTCCGGGAACCGGTGGGCAAGGATCGTCAGGGCGGCACTGAGTTCAGTCATGTTGTTGGCTGCGTCAAAGGCCGCTTTGGCGCGAGCCGGCGCGTTGTCCGACTGCGACAGATAGGTCAGCGCGGCGTTACGCAATGCCCTGCGTCCGGCGCTGGCGGCGTCCGGGCTGAAGGCGCCCGGCGTCTGCATGTTGTCATAGAGGGCAGCGAAAATGTTTTTACCGGCTTCGGCGACCAGCGCGAGGATGGCCTGCCGCCCGGCATGGATCGCGTCCGGATCGTTATTGCCGCCGAGTTCGCGGGCGATATCGGCCTCGCTCGGCAGGGCGAGCGCCTGGGCGCGGAAGGCGGGTTCCAGGCTCTCATCGTTTGCTGCCGCCAAAAGCGCGTCGACGAAGGCTGCGTCGCAAGTGACCGGAATGCCCTGGCGCGCGTCGCGAGCGGCCTGCAGCAGGTTCGGCAGTCCAAGGTCGATCAGCGCCTGCCAGCGGGCGAAGTGGTCGGTTTCATAACGAGCGATCAGCGCCAGGTCCTTGGCGCTCTGGCTGAGTTGAAGATTGATCGGCGTCGAGAAGCTGCGGTTCAGCGACAGCACCGGCCGCGAAGGAATGCCGTGGAACACAGCGGTCTGCGTCCGCGAAGTCAGGTGCAGGACGTCGTCGGTCAGTTCCGCACCGCTCACCAACGTCGGCGTCAATAACGCTCCGTCCGCGGCGAAAAGCGCTGTGCGCAGCGGGATATGCATCGGTTCCTTGGTCGCCTGGCCGGGAGTGGCCGGGACCATCTGTTCAAGCGACAGTGCGAAGGTCTTGGCTGAGGCGTCATAGGTCCCGGAAGCGGTCACCAACGGCGTACCGGCCTGATGATACCAGAGCGAGAACTGCGTCAGGTCGCGCCCGCTCGCATCCTCGAAACATTTGATGAAATCTTCGATGGTCACGGCCTGGCCGTCGTGGCGGTCGAAATAAAGATCCATGCCCTTCTTGAAGAGATCGCGGCCGAGGAGCGTCGCGATCATGCGAGTGACTTCGCTGCCCTTCTCGTAAACCGTCGTCGTATAGAAGTTGTTAATTTCACGATATTTCGTCGGGCGAACCGGATGGGCAAGCGGCCCGCTGTCCTCCGGAAACTGCTCCGATTTCAGATGGCGGACTTCGGCGATGCGCTTGACCGGCCGCGAGCGCTGATCGGCGGAGAATTCATGGTCGCGATAGACCGTCAGGCCTTCCTTGAGGCAGAGCTGGAACCAGTCGCGGCAGGTGATGCGATTGCCGGTCCAATTGTGGAAATATTCATGCGCGATGATCGCTTCGATATTGGCATAGTCGGAATCGGTGGCGATTTCCGGATCGGCCAGCACGTATTTGTCGTTGAAGACGTTGAGGCCTTTATTCTCCATCGCTCCCATGTTGAAATCGGAGACGGCGACGATCATGAAGATATCGAGATCGTATTCGCGGCCGAACCGCTCCTCGTCCCATTTCATCGAACGTTTCAGCGCATCCATGGCATAAGCAGCGCGTGGCTCCTTGCCGTGTTCGACATAGATCTTCAGCGCCACTTCACGGCCGGACATCGTGACGAACGTATCCTCGACGACGCCAAGATCGCCGGCGACAAGCGCGAAGAGATAGCTGGGCTTCGGATGCGGATCGAACCAGGCGGCGAAATGCTTGCCTTCGCCATAGCCGGCACCGCCGAGAAAATTGCCGTTCGACAACAGCAGCGGATTGGCGGCTTTATCGGCGATGATATTGACGGTGTAGGGGGCGAGTACGTCAGGGCGATCGGGGAAATAGGTGATGCGGCGGAAGCCCTCGGCCTCGCACTGGGTGCAATAGATGCCGCCGGTGCGGTAAAGCCCCATCAACTGCGTGTTGGCTTCGGGGTTTATGACCGTCGTGATCGTCAGCTCGAACGGCGTACTTTCCGGCAGGTCACGGACGGTCAGGCTTTCCGCCGTCGCCTCGTATTGTTCGACCGGAACCTCCACCTGATCGAGCAGCAATCCCGAGAGGCTGAGCTCGTCGCCGTCGAGCACAAGCGGCGCCTTGATGTCGGTACCTTCACGCCGATGAAAGATCAGCCGCGCTTCGACCTTGGTTTCGGTCGGATGCAGATCGAAGGTGAGGTCCACGCGTTCCAGAACGAAGTCGGTGGGACGGTAATCTGCCAGATGGACGATCTGGCCGGTGTCTGTTCGCATGGTCTATCCTGATCAGGCTTATACTGCGGCGGGCGGCGTTGATCCGGAGCAGCGCTCCGGAGGGAAATCCGCGGGCATCATTACATCGAAATCTGAACCAAAGTTAAAGTCATATCGTGGCGCCGCTACAATTCGTGATGGCGGGCGAAGTATTTGATCGGGAAGGCCACGTTTCATTTTAGGTTGAACGCCGCCTTGATCGCGTCGCCGCGTCAGTTTGCTGTCGCGAATACCGGCGGCTTAAACGAGCCCATTAGGCCGATCATGAAACTCGCTCGGCGGAACTTCGTCGACTCTGACAGGCAGATCCGGGGCGATCAATCGGCTGTGGACTGCATCGTGCGAACTGTGGGTTCGCTGCCCCGGACAGGCAGTGGTATGGACTGGAAGTCCGTCTTTTCCACGCGTCCTTCGTTCGGCTTGCGCCTGGCGATGCGCCAACCGGCATAGCCGGCGTAGAACGCAAAGGCGAGAGCCAGGAACCAGAGTAGGCCCGACGGACCGGCAACTTGCATCATCGCGCCGCCGAGCAGCGGCCCGGAGACCGTGCCAAGTCCGTAGAGCAGCATGATGCCGCTGGAAATGGTGACATATTCATCCGGCGCTGCGCGGTCGTTGGCATGGGCGACATTCAGCGCGTAGATCGGATAGAGCACGGTGCCGATGAAGAAGCCGGCGACATAGAGCGTCATTTGCGCGTGCACGTCAAACAACGTCATGATGATGCAGGCAAGAATGCCGACGACACCGCAGACGATCATCACATAGCGGCGGTCCATCAGGTCGGATATGCGGCCGATCGGCATTTGCGATACTGCGCCGCCGGCGAGCACGCAGGCGAGCAGCGTCGCGCCCTCGGCCGTGTTCATGCCGACATTCTGTGTATAGACGCCGCCAAGGCTGCTCCAGGTGCCGGAGAGGGCGCCCGATAGCAGGGAGCCAACGAAGGCGATGGGCGACAGCCGATAAAGCTTCGGCAGGTCGAACTTGGCCTGATGGATCGGCGTCGGCGACTTGGCGGTCGATAGTGCCGTCGGCAGCATCGCGAGCGCGAAGATGACGCCGCAGAGGATAAAAAGTGAGGTATTGCTGGGATCGCCGAGCGGCACCAGATATTGCCCGCCGATCGAACCGACCAGACAGGTGATCATGTAGACCGAGAAGATGGTCGCACGATTGTCGTTGGTGACCCGCTCGTTCAACCAGCTTTCGATGATGAGATAGGCGCCGGCGATGCCGAAGCCGCTGATGCACCGGAAAACCAGCCAAGCGCGCCAATCGACCATCAATGCGCACAGCAGAATGCCGATGCTGAGCAATGAGATCAGAGCACCGAATACACGCACATGTCCCACCCGCTGCACAAAGCGCGGTGTGATGATGCAGGATATGGTAAAGCCGAAAGTGTACCCGGTGGCGATCACCGAAATGGTGAAAGTCGACCAGCCTTCCGCCATGGAGCGGATCGGGACGACGAAGTTCATCAGGCCATAGCCGACCATCATCAACAGCGTTGACAACATCAGACTGGCGATCGAGACGAGGCTGGCCAGCATTGGAGCGAGATTCCGGTCGATTGGTTGAAGAAGATGCGGATCGTCAAAAACGCATCTTCCTCTAACGCAGCAATGACGCGCGATCAATCGCGACGCCATGTGACGCGTGTGATGGATCTATCCCGCGGCCGCGCAAGGTCATTGAAAAAATATGATGGTGAAAGAATGGTTTTAAAGTTAAATTATTTGTTTAACTTCCTGTGATAACACTGTTTTCAGCTTACTATAGCATGCTATCGAATGGCGGAGCTACGATCTGTGGAGGCAGTTTATTCAAAAGAATGAGAACAATTCCTTCCGATCAGTATTTTAGAAGGGCGCCATAAGGAGGCCCGATTGAGCTTTTCCGTCGAGCAACTTGCTTGCCATCCCGAATTGGTACCCTGCCTGCGTTTTTTGGCAGGGGCGTTGCGGGACCGTTACGACAGCGGACCGCGGATCGCGCGCCTTTTGGCCTCGCATCAACGCTGGCTGCTGACCCAGACGGCCTATGCGCTTCATTTCGAATACGATCCGGCCGTGGCCGGATCAGGCCTGACAGTCGTCAAGCTTCGCGATGTCATTACGCAATACCGCGTCGCCAGCCGCAACACGGTGCTAAGCTATATAGAAGAATTGCTGACGTACCGCTTCCTCGTTCCTGCCGCGGGCGTTGTTCGACGGCCGCGCCGCTACGAGCCGGCCGAAGTCAGTCAAACCGCAATGTTCAGTTGGTATCTCGCCAATCTCGCGGCACTCGACCTGCTCGACAATGGGGACCGTGCCGCGACGCTTGCCTCTGATCCGGTACTGATCGATCTGGCGCAGCCGCGCATGGCGCGCCACTGCTTGGAGACATCAGCCTGGCGCGAGCCGCCGGAGCGGGTCGGTTTGTTTCTCTGGACGGAAGCGGGGGGCCTTGTGATGGACCATCTCGTCGCCCGGCTGGATCTGAGTACGGAAGTGGACGGCCGCGTCAATCTCGGCCGAATCGATACGCGGGCAATCGCCGCGCAGTTCATGATGTCGCGAACCCATTTGCAGCGTCTTTTGCGCAAGGCTGCCGATGGCGGCAGTCTCGGTTGGTATGACGAACCCAAAAAGACACGCCTTTGGATGTCACGTGACTTTCTTGACGAATATTGCCGGTGGCAGGCTGTAAAGCTCGCCGCTGTGGATGAAGCTTTTACGTGGGCCCAATCGGTAGCGGCCTGTGCCGTTTCGGCTTAGCGAAACGCGAAAAAACGCCGGATTCCCCGGCGCTACTCTTCATGAAAATCTATTATGAAATCCGAAATTGAAGGGGCAGCGCCATCGCGTCCGCCGCTTCCAAATCTACAACGGGATCGCCGCAGTCGCAGCATGTGCCGGGCCAAGGTCGCTCTTGTCGGCCTTGAGCAGGCTGCTGGCCCGCTCGAATTCCTCTGCTGCTCGCACCGCAGAGCCGATATGCCCCACGCAATCGAGAAAAACGAAAAAGGAGCGCAAGCCTAAAGACACAGTATCAGCACTCACGGAAGTCGGCGAACATAGCGGTCGGACGGGCAATGCGGGCAGACATCCCGGTGCCGCGAGCAGTCATTTGCTCATTGGCGGCAATGCCGAGGCTGCGATGGCCGTTGGTGGCGCGCACAGGTACGATGACGCGACGCAGGGTATCAAACCCGCTATGAATAGGACGGAAACGAGCAGTCATGGCCTTGGTTCCTTTCAATTTCCTCCCAAGACACATGGCATATATTGCAATGCAGCATTGATTCTGCAATGCACAAGACGGGAATACTGCCATGCAAAGAACGCATGGCAAATTTCATCTTCCGTTAATATCGATGAAAATTTAGCCCAAATCTGCTTCGATACGGCTTTTGAAAGTCAAAAGATCGTTCCAGGCCAAGCGCTTATTGATCGGAGCAGTCAGCAATTCCTGAGGATGGAGGCTGGCGATCGCCGGTATCGCCCTCCCGGCGATCGTCACATCCCGCCATTGTCCGCGCAGGCCGTGAATGGTTTCGTTGCTTTCGAAGAAGTGACGAGCGGTGAAATTGCCGAGCAGCAGCAGGGCTTTCGGCTCTGCGAGCGCGATCTGCCGTTCGATGAAGGGGCGGCATATCTCGACTTCCGGTGCCGATGGCGCGCGATTTCCCGGCGGCCGCCACGGAATGACATTGGTCAGCAGGATGCCGCCTCGCTCAAGACCGATGGCACCCAGCATCTTGTCGAGCAATTGACCGGTTCGTCCGGCAAAGGGCAGGCCTTCACGGTCGTCGTCGGCGCTGGGCATCGGGCCGATTACCATGATACGGCCTTCGGGGCTGCCGCTGGCAAAGATGGTCGAGCGCGCGCTATTTTTCAGATTGCAGCCGTTGAAGGCCTCCAGCGCCGTCTTGAGTTCGCTCAATGACCGGGCGCTTTCGGCGGCGAACCGGGCCTGTTCGACAGCTTGCTCGTCAGGGATGGCCGGTGCGCTTCGCGGTGACATCGGCGCGGCGGCCGGCTGTGCGGCCTGGCGACGTTCCGGCTGCGTTGCCGGTCGTGCCGCCGACGGCGGTGCCTCGACGCGTGGCTGGACTGGCCGGGCGCCTTGGCGAGCGGCCTTCATCGCCTCGAATTCGGCAAAGCGATCGACGGCCTCTTCTTCGAGCAGCCATTCGACGCCGGCATCCGAATGAAAATGCAGAAGCGCGGCAAGTTCGGCCGGAGTGAGGTCGTTGGCGGAGATCATGGGCGAACTCTAGCCAAAGCAGCGGAAGAACGAAAGGGCAGGGTGTTCGCCACCCTCACGCCGTCCACTGACTGATGTCGTCGCGTTCGCCGATCAAGGCGAGGCCGTGGGCGATCGACAGCAGCTCGCCGCCGGTTTCGATCCGTTCCTGACCGAAGCGTTCGATAAAGATGCGGCGCACCGCGGGCACGAAAGACGTGCCGCCCGTGAGGAACACCTTGTCGATGGTCTCCGGCGCTGTGTTGGTCGTCGCCAGTACGTCATCCAGCGCACCTTCGATCCGGGCGAGATCGTCGGCGATCCAGCTTTCGAAATCACTGCGGCGCACGGTTTTGCGGCCGGCCCTGCCAAGCGGCGGGAAGTTGAACTCAGCTTCCTCATGGGCCGAAAGCGCCATCTTGGTCGCCGACACGGCCTGATAGAGTGGATAGCCTTCATCGTGTTCGACGAGCTCGATAAAGGTCTCGAGCTTTTCGGGCTCTAGGCTGCTGCGCACCAGCGTCTTCAGATCGGCATATTCGCGCGAGGTCTTGAAGATCGATAGCTGGTTCCAGCGGCCGAAATTGGCGTAGTAGGAGGTGGGCACTTCCAGCAGCTTATCGAAGCTCTTGAAGAGGCTGCCCTTGCCGATCGCCGGCGAAACGATGTTATCGATCATTCGGAAGTCGAAGTGATCGCCGGCAATGCCGACGCCGGAATGGCCGATCGGTGTCGCCGTCAGCTTGCCGCCATGGGTTTCGAAGCGGATCAGCGAATAGTCCGTGGTGCCGCCGCCAAAATCGGCCACCAGCACGGTCGCATCGGCTTTCAGGTGCTGTGCGAAATAGAAAGCGGCCGCCACCGGCTCATAGACATAATGGATTTCCGGAAAGCCGAAGCGCGAAAGCGCCTCATTATAGCGGGCTGTGGCTAAGGAGGCATCCGGACTGGCGCCAGCAAAGTGCACGGGCCGGCCTGCGACGATGCGGCCGACATCCGCCGGCCAGCCGTCGCCGGCGTAGGTGCGCAGCCGGCGCACGAAGATTTCCATCAGATCTTCGAAAGTGTGGCGTTTGGCAAAGATAAGCGTGCCCTGGAAAAGCGCACTTGCCGCAAATGTCTTGATCGATTGCAGAAAGCGGCAGTCGCCGGGATTGTCGATGAACTGCCGGATGGCGGCATGCCCTGCCTCGACCTTCAGGGCCGCCGCACCCAGTCCCGGATCCTTCATGAAGGACAGGGCCGTGCGCATGCTGTCAGCGGTGCCGGCGACGCTGGTGAAGGCGACCGATTGCGTTGCCGGACCATCGGCCATCGCCAGAACCGTGTTCGTTGTGCCGAAGTCGAAACCAAGCGCCCGAGCCATGCCCGCACTCCCTTCTGCTGAAAATTTTTTGGAATGGGGCAACGCCCCTTATGGAACGCAAGACGCGCCCTTGTCGTAAAGAGGGCGCGTCATGGCATGGCTGGGCTGCAAGTGCAAGACTTCAGAGAGCATTTGTTTCGGCGTGAGCTTATCCCAAACCGCTTCGCAGCTTTAATGGTGTGGTTTCGGTTCCCGATCACGCCAAAATAAAACGGGCGCCTGATAGCGCCCGTGCGCCTGATAGCGCCCGTTTGTTCTCATTCGGCCGCGATGGCGGTCGGCCTTTCTTCTTCGTGCTGGTGCTTGTCCTTGCGTTTGCCGAGACGGCCCACGAAGTCGTTCAGACGGTTCATCTCGAGGAAGATCACCGGCGTGATGAACAGCGTCAGGATCTGCGAGACGACAAGGCCTCCGACGACGGCAATGCCGAGCGGCTGACGCAGTTCCGAGCTGGCGCCACCGCCGACGGCGATTGGGAGTGCGCCGAGCAGGGCGCAGAAGGTCGTCATCATGATCGGACGGAAGCGGCGCACGCAGGCTTCATGGATCGCTTCCGCGGGCGATATACCGGCCGTCGATCGAAGTGTGTCCAGCGCCACGTCGATCATCATGATCGCGTTTTTCTTCACGATACCGATCAGCATCAGCAAACCGATGAGCGCGATGATCGACAGGTCGAAGCCGAAGACCTTCAGGGCCAGCAGCGCGCCGAGAGCGGCGGCAGGCAGGCCGGAGAGGATGGTCAGCGGATGGATGAAGCTCTCATAGAGAACGCCGAGAACCACATAGATCGTCAGAACAGCGGCAAGGATGAGGTATGGCGTGCTGCCTTGCGACTGCTGGAAGATCTGGGCGGTACCGCCGTAGGACGTGAAGACGTCCGCCGGCATGTTGATGTCCTTCTTAATCTGGTCGATCTGGGCGGTGGCGTCGCCGAGTGCTTCGCCGGCCGGCAGGTTGAAGGAAACGGTCGTCGAGACGAGCTGGCCTGTTTGGTTGATGGTGACCGGGCCGGTCGTGCGCTCGACATGGGCGAAGTTCGACAGAGGTACCAGCGCGCCGCTTGCCGAGGCGATCTGGATTTCCTGCAGCTTCTGGTCATCCCAGGGCTTACTGGTGTCGTATTCGACGATGACGTCGTAGCTGTCGCCGGTGGATTGGATCTGAGCCGCGGCATAGCCGCCGAAGCCTTCTTCCAGTGAAGTGCGCAACTGATTGTTATTGATGCCGTAGGCTGCGGCCTTTTCGGTATCGACGACGATATTGGCCTGCAGCGCGTTGTTCTGCTCGTCCGAGGCGACGTCCGTGAAGCGCGGGTCGCGGCGCATTTCATCCTGGATCTTGTTGGCCCACAGGTTGGTCTGATCGGCACTCAGGGCTTGGACGACGAGCTGATACTGGCTGGCGGTCTGACGGCCGCCAAAGCGCAGGCTTTGCTGGGGCGTGATATAGGCCTTCAGGCCGGCAATCTTGCTGATGCCGGCGCGCAACTCCCGTAGAGTATTGTCAAGCGGCTCTCGCTTATCCTTTGCCTTCAACTCAACATACATGGTGCCGTTGTTCAGCGGCTGGCGCGCGTTGCCGCCAACGATCGACATGACGTGAGCGACGGCCGGGTTTTGTTTTACGATAGCGGCGGCCTGGTTCTGCAGGTCCTGCATTGCCGGATAGGAAATATCCTGCCGCGCCTGCGTCGAGATCGTCAGGCGGCCGATATCTTCCGTCGGGAAGAAGCTCGCCGGCAGTACCATGAAGAGATACGCCGAGAGAGCGACCGAGCCGAAGAAGCTCAGCAGCACCGTGCCGCGATGGCGAAGGCACCAGGCGACGCCTTTGTCATAGCCACGCTGGGTCCAATCGAAGCTTGCGTTGAAGAGACGTACCGGATAAGGGGGCTCTCCATGGCCCGCCGACAGGCGCGAGCTGAGCATGGGGGTGACGGTGAGCGACACGATCGCGGAAGACACAATGGCGATGGCGACGACCATGCCGAACTCGTTGAAGATGCGGCCGACGACGCCGCCCATCAGCAGGATCGGAATGAACACGGCGATCAGCGAAATCGACATGGATATGATGGTATAGCTGACTTCCGCCGACCCCTTGAGCGCCGCCTCGAGCACGGGCATGCCCTCTTCGACATGCCGCAATATGTTTTCAAGCATGACGATGGCGTCGTCGACCACGAGACCGACCGCGAGCGTCAATCCGAGCAGCGAGATATTGTCGATGCTATATCCGAGAATATACATCATGCCGAAGGTCGCAATAAGCGACAACGGCACGGCAAGGCCGGGGATGATCGTTGCCGTGACATGACCGGTGAAGAGATAGATCACTAGCACGACGAGGCCGATCGTCAGCATCAGCGTAAACTTGACGTCCGATATCGCAGCGCGGATCGGCTGCGCTGAATCGTTCATGACGGTCGTCTTCACCGAGCCCGGAATTTCCGCATGGAGCTGCGGCAATTTGGCGTTGATAGCGTCGACCACATCGACCGTATTGGCATCCGGCTGGCGCTGGATGGCAAGAATGATCGCCCGCTTGCCGTCATACCAGGAGCCGGCATTGGTGTTTTCCACGCTGTCCTGCACGTCGGCAACGTCGCTGAGGTGGATCGGCGCGCCGTTCGGGTTGGCAATGACAAGTGACCGGAACTCCGCGGCATTGGTGCGCTGCGTGTTGGAGTTGATGGTCATGCTCTGCGAATTGTTCTGCAGAGTGCCCACCGGAACCTGGCTGTTGGCGTTGACTAGGGCATTGTTGACCGTATCGATGCCGATGCTGCGGTCCTGCAGCTTGGCGGGATCGACTTCGACGCGCACCGCATAGGTCTGGGCGCCGAACACCGTCACTTCCGCCACGCCCGGAAGAGTGGACAGCGACGGCGAGATGATGTCTTCGGCAATTTCGTCAAGCTTGCTGCGCGGCATAGTATCGCTCTGCACGGCCAGCAGCATGACCGGCGCATCGGCCGGATTGGTCTTGCGATAGCTCGGCGGCACGGTCAGATTATCGGGCAACTGGCGCGTCGCGTGCGAGATTGCCGCCTGAACGTCAGCCGCAGCGGCGTCGATATCGCGGTTGAGATCGAATTGCAGCACGATGCTGGTATTGCCGAGCGAGTTCGTCGACGAGATTTCGCTGATGCCGGGAATCGTTTCGAACTGCTTGATCAACGGCGTTGAAACCGAGGTCGCCATGGTCTGCGGCGAGGCGCCGGTCAATTGTGCGGTGACGTTGATGGTCGGAAAGTCGACCTGCGGCAGCGCCGCCACGGGCACGAGGCGATAGCCTGCCCAGCCTGCCATAACCACCCCTAAGGCCAAAAGCGTTGTCGCGACCGGCCGCCGGATACAGAAGCTGGGGATCATTGCTGCGCTCCGACAGAGATCGTTTCGGTTTTCTGACCCGGCTGATCGTCAGCCGAGGCGACTTTCTGCGGCGGGGCGTCGTTGAATTGCTCGACGACGCTCTGGCCGTCGTTCAACTGCACCTGTCCTTCGGTCACGACATGGTCGCCTTCCGAAAGGCCCTTGGCGATCGCGCTGTATCCGCCATTCTGGCGCGCAACGGTGACCGGTGTCATGTGCACCTTGTTGTCCTTGACGACAAAGGCAAAGAAGCCGTCCGGGCCAGGGCTGATCGAAACAGTAGGCGCGACGAGAACAGGCTGGTTGTCGTTGAAATGCACGACGATGTTGACCGACTGGCCGGGCCAGATGGCGCCGTTGGCATTGTTGAACTTTGCCTTGGCGAGGATCGTGCCGGATGCGGCGTCGACCTGGTTGTCATAAAAGCTCATCTCGCCCTGGCGTGACTTGCCTTCAGCCGATCGGGGCACGGTGCTGACGGGAACAGTCCCGGTCTTCATCGCTTCCTCCAGTTCGCGCAGGTGGCTCTCCTGCAGGTGGAACTTGACGTAGATCGGATCGTACTGGGCGATCGAGACGATAGCCGTGCCGGGGCTGACATAAGCGCCTACGCTCAGAGTGACATCGCCGAGACGGCCATCATAGGGCGCACGGATTTCGGTGTGTTCCAGCAGCACCTGATCGGCTGCGAGCTGTGCCTTGTCGCCGTTGACCGTCGCGACGGCCGTGTCGCGTGCCGCGACGGCCTGGTCCACCGTCTGCTGCGTACCGGCTCCATTCAGGAGGGTCTTGGCCCGCGTCAGCGCCGCTTCGGTTTCGGTGAGCGTTGCCTGGTCCTTGGCAAGGGTTGCCTGGTCCTTGTCGACGGAGGCCTGCGCGGTACGCGCATCAAGCTTGGCGATCAGGTCGCCGGCCTTGACCATGGCGCCATCCTGAGCCGCGATCGAGGTAATAATGCCGGATTCCTGCGCGGCGATTGTCGTCGTGTCCTGCGCATCGGCCCAGCCGGTGGCGGTAACATCGTTGGCCAGCGTCCTTTTCGTGACCGCCACGGTCTTAACGACCTGAGGCGCCGCCTGACGCTTGCCGTGGCCGCCGGCATCTGCTGCCTTGCTGCTATCCTCGGTCTTGGCGGATGCCCTGTCGATTAAAGCGGACATAAAGGGGATACGGTCGCGGTAGCTCCAGACTGCAAGAGCTGCGACAACGAGAAGGCCGAGTGAGAGCCAAAATTTCTTCATATTAAAAAACCGGTCGAGGCGAGTTGCAGGAAGTGCGGTGACTTTGAGACGGGTTTATTGCAACGCACAAGAGCGCGCGTTTCACCACAACCCATCACATCGCTGTTACCGCTAACGTTCGGTATTCTGTCCCTATAACGTGAATTGATGAACGTCAGTTCGCAGTAACCTACCACAGTTGGACAGGGTGAAAAATTAACAGTTGGAAAGCTTTGCCGGGATGCTTTCGTTTGCAGTGCAATAAATGAGCGAAATGACTATTTTTTGATTGCCGCTATGTAATAAAAGCCGGGAAATGCCCGTCTTTTGCCTTCATCCAGGCGGATTCGGCAGCATTATTGCCTAACGCCAGCCCATTTGTTTCTCACGCAATTGTGTTCAGAAGTCGGTTTTTTCTGGGGCGAGGGCCTCGCTGATCGCTTCTTTCAAAGAGAACGCGCCGCCCCGCCATCGCAGCGGATCATCGAGCCCGTGACATAGCTTGCAGGTTCGCTGCAAAGGAAAGCGGCGGTCGCCGCGAATTCCTCGACCCGGCCGTAGCGGCCGGCGGGAATGCGCTGTTGTCGCTCGGCTTCGATTTCCTCCAGGCTTTTTCCGGTGCGTTTGGCCGCCGCATTGTCAAGGTCGGCCAGCCGGTCGGTGGCGATGCTGCCGGGCAACAGCATATTCACGGTAATGCCGTGTGCTGCCACTTCCGCTGCCAATGTCTTGCTCCAGCCGGCAAGCGCAGGGCGCAGCGTATTGGAAAGTGCCAGATTGGGGATGGGTTCGATGACGCCGGACGAGGCAACGGTCAGGATACGTCCCCAACCCTGCGCCTTCATGCCCGGAAGCAGCGCATTGGTCAGCGTGATGACCCGCGCCACCATCGACAGGAAATAGGTTTCCAGCCGGTCGGCGGTCATGTCTTCCGAAGTCCCCGGCGTCGGCCCGCTGGTATTGTTGACGAGAATGTCGAGGCCGCCGAGCTTGTCGGTTACCGCCTTGCTGACGGTCTCGACGAACATTTCGTCGTTGAGATCGGCCCAAATCCAATCCGCCCGGCCTTTTCGTTCGGCGTTGATGGCCTTGCAATTGCTCTCCAGCCTATCGCCGCTGCGGCCGCAAAGCAGGACATTCGCGCCCTCGCGCGCCAGCGCCACGGCAATGCCATGACCAAGCCCTTTGGACGAAGCCAGAACCAGCGCCCGCTTTCCTTTGATGCCGAGATCCATATGTTCACCTCTACGCTGTCCGGATATTTCCAATAGTTTATAGAATAGCGCGAGCCCTTTTTGAAAGCCGATAAACAGCAGGCGGAAGCACCGCGATATTGACGTTGACGTAAAGGGAATCTAATTTCCTTGCCAGTTGTGCGAATTGGAGGATCGGCTGTCGCTTCCCGGCTCGACAATCCCCTCCCGTTTTGACAAGAGATAGCCAAACGGGGAAGACGCCCAAAAACGGGAGAAGGCCGCGCCCCAACCAAGCGGAGCCTGGCCAATCGGAGACAGAGTGAATGACTGACGCTAGCGAGCTGCCTGAACGCGAGAGCATGGAATTCGACGTCGTGATCGTCGGCGCGGGGCCGGCTGGCCTGTCGGCGGCGATCCGCCTGAAGCAGGTCAATCCGGATCTCACCGTCGTCGTGCTCGAGAAGGGAGCGGAAGTCGGCGCGCATATCCTGTCGGGTGCCGTCGTCGATCCGATCGGCATCGACCGGCTGCTGCCTGGCTGGCGTCAAGAGCAAGGCCATCCCTTCAAGACCGAGGTGACGGACGATCATTTCCTGGTCCTCGGGCCTGCCGGTTCCGTGCGCCTGCCAAATGCGCTGATGCCGCCGCTGATGAACAATCATGGCAACTATATCGTCTCGCTCGGCAATGTCTGTCGCTGGCTTGCGACGAAGGCCGAAGAGCTCGGCGTCGAGATATATCCCGGCTTTGCCGCCACCGAAGTGCTCTACAATGATGCCGGCGCCGTCATCGGCGTCGCCACCGGCGATATGGGCATCGAGAAAAATGGCGAGCCCGGCCCGAACTATACGCGCGGCATGGCGCTGCTCGGCAAATATGTGCTGATCGGCGAAGGCGTGCGCGGTTCGCTTGCCAAGCAGCTTATTGCGAGGTTTGACCTCTCGAAGGGCCGCGAGCCGCAGAAGTTCGGCATCGGCATCAAGGAACTCTGGCAGGTGAGGCCCGAGAACCACAGAAAGGGTCTGGTGCAGCACTCCTTCGGCTGGCCGCTCGGCATGAAGACCGGCGGCGGTTCCTTCCTCTATCATCTCGAAGACAATCTCGTCGCCGTCGGCTTCGTCATTCACCTCAACTACAAGAACCCCTATCTTTATCCCTTCGAGGAGTTCCAGCGCTTCAAGACGCATCCGGCGATCCGCGGCACTTTCGAAGGCGGCAAGCGCATCTCCTATGGCGCGCGCGCCATCACCGAAGGCGGATATCAGTCGGTGCCGAAGCTTTCCTTCCCCGGCGGCGCGCTGATCGGCTGTTCGGCCGGCTTCGTCAACGTGCCGCGCATCAAGGGCAGCCACAATGCGGTGCTGTCGGGCATGCTGGCGGCCGACAAGATCGCCGCGGCGATCGCGGCCGGCCGCGCCAATGACGAGGTGATCGAGATCGAAAACGAATGGCGCGCCACCGATATCGGCCGCGACCTGAAGAAGGTCCGCAACGTCAAGCCGTTGTGGTCGAAGTTCGGCACGGCCGTCGGCGTGGCGCTCGGCGGGCTCGACATGTGGACGAACACGCTGCTCGGCTTTTCCTTCTTCGGCACGCTGAAGCACGGCAAGACCGATGCGCAATCGTTGGAGCCGGCCGCCAAGCACAAGCCAATCGCCTATCCGAAGCCGGATGGCGTCTTGACCTTCGACCGGCTCTCCTCGGTGTTCCTGTCGAACACCAACCATGAGGAAGACCAGCCGGTGCATCTTCAGGTCAAGGACATGGGCCTGCAGAAGCGGTCGGAACACGATATCTACGCCGGCCCGTCGACGCGCTACTGTCCGGCCGGCGTCTATGAATGGGTGGAAAAGGACGGTCAGGAAACCTTCGTGATCAACGCCCAGAACTGCGTCCACTGCAAGACCTGCGACATCAAGGACCCGAACCAGAATATCAACTGGGTGCCGCCGCAGGGTGGCGAGGGTCCGGTTTATCCGAACATGTGATGATCCATGGGAGAGACTGGGGAAGACGCCTACACCATCCGCCTTGCCCGTTCCGCTGACCTGGATTTTCTGGCGGAAATCGAGACCGACGCCTTCATAACTCTCCGCCAGGCGCTCGGCAGGGAGGACGATGGCAGTACCTTGCCGCGCCAGAAGCTGGAGAAGTCGCTGGATGCGAAGCTGCTGTTCGTTGCGGCCGACCATCTGGATCAACCCTTTGCCTTCGCCGCGGGGGCCGAGCTCGATGGCGCGGTCTATGTGGTGGAAATTGATGTCATGCAGCGCTGGCAGCGAAAGGGTGTCGGGCGGCGCTTGATGCAGGCCGTGATCGAGACGGCGCGGCAACGCGGCGCATCAGGTGTCACACTGACGACAGATCGCTATGTGCCGTTCAACGCACCGTTCTACGCCTCGCTTGGACTGCGTGTGTTGGATGAAGGCGAGATGCCGGCGGGATTGTTTGAGCCTCTGAAATTCGAGATCGACCATGGCGCGGATCCCGAAAGACGGGTCGCCATGGCGCTGTGGTTCTGAGAATTACCGCCGTCTGGCGTCAAATGAGCCATTCTCAATGCGGAAGGCTGCCGACGGCAGCCTTCGATCTCTGTTTTGCTGACTGCTGCCCTTATTTCCTCGACAATACCCCCGTCGAAAGCGCAACGCCCATCCCCGTGACGACGGCGGCTGCAATCTCCGCCAGGCCAAGCGGCTCACCAAGCAGCAGTCCGCCACCGAAAGTGGCGAGAACGGGGGTAATCGCGGTGAAGGCCGCGGCCTGCGTGCCGCCGAGGGCCTGGACGGCGAGACCATAGGCGAGCGTGGCGGCGAGGCCGGAAAGCAGGCCTTGGCTGACGACCTGCAGGCCGATTTCCGGCAGCGGAACGGAGGCGAGCGAGCTGCCGAAGATCAGAGCCAGACCGACATGGATCAGGAACGACCAGATGGCGATAACGGCGCTTGACTGGATGGCGTTCAGACCGGAGCGGCGGAATGCGTGGGTGTAACCGGCCCAGAGCAGAGCGCCAAGCGGTAGCAGCGTGAAGCTGACCCAGGAAATCTCCGTGCCGGAAAGGCTGCGTGCCAAAAGGATAGCGACGCCGGCGACGATGCAGCCGAGGCCGAGCCAACGGGTGATGTCGGGCCGTTCGCGAAACAGCAGCACGCCGATCAATGCGGTCGCCAGCGGCATCGAACCTCCGAGCAGAATGCCGGCCGATCCGGCGGGCGTAGAGTGAATGGCGAAAGTGGTCAAATGGAAGAAAAGCGCTCCCGAGCCGCAGACCATCAGCGCCAACAGCTTCAGTGGCACGCCTTTCGGCAACAGCCCGGTGCGCAGCCAGACGGGAAAGAGCACCAGCGCTGGAATGCCATAGCGGATCAGGCCGAGGTCGATCGTGCCCATCTGCGTTTCCGCGGTGTGGCGCGTGGCAAGAATCCAGTTGGCCCAGATCAGCACCGTAATGATGGCACCGGCATAACCGATCGTGGCGGGCATTGTCTTGCGGGAAGAGACGGTCAAAGCACTCATCGACGTATCCTTTCGAACTGTTGGGGATCATCATCCCGTTGAAGAAAAGATAGCTTCGAGGGCCGAGGCATGTCCTTGCTAGTTATGGCTCAAGGAAAGTGATATAAGCAATAATCTGCCAATTTAGCTCAAAGAAGTTCGTAAAAATGCCAAAACTAGATAAATTCGATATTGCTATCCTCAACTGTCTGCAAGAGGATGCCCGCGCCACCAATGTCGAGATCGCCGAGCGGGTGAACCTTTCGCCGTCACCCTGTCTGCGGCGCATCCGCAATCTGGAGAAATCGGGTCTCCTGCGCGGCTATCGCGCCGATATCGACCGCAAGGAGGCCGGCCTCGGTTTGACGGTGTTCGTCGAGCTCAAGGTCGGGCATCACTCGAAGGAGAATTCGGAGGCACAGCAGGCAGCACTGCTCGCTATCCCGGAAATCGTGTCCTGCCACCTGATTTCGGGAGCTGCGGATTTTCTGGCGGAAGTCGTCGTCGAGGACCTTGCCGCTTATGAAAGGGTGATGTCGGAAAAGCTTCTGACGCTCCCCGGCGTCTCCGACTTGCGCTCGAATTTCGCGATCCGCAGCGTCAAGACCAACGGCGCGCTGAAGCTGCCGGTGCCGGGCTGAAAATGAAAAGGGCCGTCGCCGGCCCTTTCCGTGTCAGGATTTGCATGTTCTCAAAGCATCGTGCCGCTGAGGATCAGCAGTGCGACCGAGAAATAGATCACCAGCCCGGTCACATCGACCAGCGTTGCGACGAATGGTGCCGAGGCGCTGGCCGGATCGAGGCGCAGTTTCTGCAGCGCGAATGGCAGCATCGAGCCGGCCAGGGAGCCGAATGTGACGATGCCGATCAGCGCGGCGAAAACAGTGACGCCGACCAATTGCCAGTGCGGGCCATAGTCGAAGAGACCGATGGTCTGCCAAAGCACGATGCGGGCAAAGCCGACAAGACCGAGGATAGAACCGAGCACGATGCCGGTCGGCAGTTCGCGGAAGGCGACGCGCCACCAATCGGACAGCTTGAGCTCGCCGAGCGCCAGGGCCCGAATGATCAGCGAGGTCGCCTGCGAGCCGGAATTGCCGCCCGAGCTCATGATCAGCGGGATGAACAGCGTCAGCACCACCGCCTTCTCCAACTCGCCTTCGAAGTGCTGCATGGCGCTGGCCGTCAGCATTTCCCCGAGGAAGAGGGCAGCGAGCCAGCCGGCGCGCTTGCGGATCATGCCCGCAAAGCCGATCTTCATGTAGGGCTGGCCAAGGGCTTCCATACCGCCGAATCTCTGCGCGGCTTCGGTCGTATCGGCGATCATCGTGTCGATGACGTCGTCGACGGTCACAATGCCAAGCATCAGGCCGTTTTCGTCGACGACCGGCAGTGCGAGCAGATCGTGGCGGCGGATCAGCCGGGCGACGTCCTCCTGCTTCATCAGCGCGGGCGCAGTGACCGGCGTGCCCTTCTGTGCCACGGTCAGGATGCACGCGTCCGGCTGGCCGGTGATGAGACGGCGCAGCGTCACGACATGCAGCAGCGCATGCGTGTCGTCGTCGAGCACATAGATGGCATAGACCGTTTCGCGGGAGCGCTCGACCTGGCGCACATGGTCGAGCGTCTGTGCAACAGTCCAACTGGCGAACACACTGACGTACTCCGTCGTCATGATGCCGCCAGCCGTGCGCGGCGGATAACCCATCAGGCCCTGGATTGCCACACGAACCGGCTCTTCAAGGGTAGCGAACAGCCGAGCGCGTGCGTCGTCGTCCAGTTCAAGAAGAATGTCGGCCACGCGGTCGTTTGACATGCCGTGCAGCAGCCGTGCGGCGTCCGCATTGGTCATAACCTCGAGAATGGCAGGGGCGTTGCGCAGTTCCGGCCGGTCGAGAATGCGAACGGCCCGCTCCTCCGGCATGTTGGCCAGGATGCGTGCGGCTTCGCTGGCCTCCAGCGCGTTCAGCGATTCTACGCGTTCTGCAATGGTAAGGGCGCGGTTATTATTGATAAATGCACGAGCGGCATTGCCAGCCCGCACGGGAAAGCTGTTGATGTTCATTATAGCTCGCCTTTCCGGTCGATCCGCCGTCGTGGCAGATCGTGGCGAGCCGACAGGAGTCGGTTACAGCACGAAAGCCACTGACGGCAAAGGCAATCGACTACTACTGTCGCTAGGCATCGTAAGATGGCTCCGGTTAATCGGTATGGAAAACGCGTGTTCCCCACGCCGGGAGAAGTCGCTCCGAAGAGGCGAAAAGTCAAGTGGCGCCCGTGGTTAATGCCACAATGTCGCAGGCAATTTTTCGTTTGGCGGCTAATGGCTTCTGCGTGGCAGCAATCGCTGTTGCAAAAATGTGGGAACGCTAACGCCGCTTGGCGCCAGCCTCGGACCGATCATCAAGGCGATGGCCGTCTGGCGTGAGGAAAATGTCTTCTGCCATACGGGCAAGCAGGAAGTGCGGCCCGTGCCGGTCTCATACGCTCCGGCCGTTGCGCTCCAAAGCGACTGAAAGTCCGAAAACGATCAGGCCGAAGACGGAGAGCACGGCGCCGACATAGCCCGTCGATGCCGCTGTGAAACCCCAGGAGATCACCATACCGCCAAGCCAGGCGCCGAGCGCGTTGGCGATGTTGAAGGCCGAATGGTTGGACGCGGCGGCCAGCGTCTGCGCGTCGGCGGCAACGTCCATAAGGCGCGTCTGCACGGCGGGGCACGCGGCAAAACCGCAGCCGATGAGAAAGACGCAGAGGCAGAGCATCACCGGGTTGGCCGCGGTCAGCGAAAACAGCGTCATGATGACGACGTTGAAGACCATCATTCCGCCGATCGTACCCTTGAGCGAAAGGTCGCCCAAGCGCGAGCCGACGATATTGCCGACGTTCATGCCGATGCCGAAGAGCGCCAGCACGACCGGAACCATGCCCGTTCCCAAACCGGCAACCTGCGTCGTCGTTGTCGCGACATAGCTGAAGATCGAGAACATGCCGCCGAAACCGACAGCAGCGATGCCGAGCGTCAGCCACACCTGGATACGACGAAGGGCGCCCAGCTCGCGGGCGATGCTCGCACCTTCTTCGACCTTGTCCTTGGGCAGGAACAGAGCAATCAGCAGCATGGTAACAAGGCCGACGCCGCCGACCATCATGAAGGCCGCCCGCCAGTTGAGAAGCTGACCGAGGAAGGTGGCGATCGGCGTGCCGATCAGGGTGGCGATGGTGAGGCCGAGCATGACCTGACCGACGGCACGCACGCGGCGATGGACAGGCACCATCGAGGCGGCCACAAGCGCCGCGACGCCGAAATAGGCGCCATGCGGCAGGCCAGTGATGAAACGCAGAGCCGCGAAGCTTTCAAAGGTCGGAGCCAGAGCGCTGGAAATATTGCCGGCGGCAAAGATTGCCATCATCAGCAAAAGAAGAGTGCGTCGCGCCATCTTGGCCGCAAGGACGGCGATGACCGGCGCGCCGACAACGACGCCGAGCGCATAGGCGCTGATCACATGCCCGGCTTGCGGGGTCGTGACGCCGAAGGTATCGGCGACCTCAGGCAACAGGCCCATGATGACGAACTCACCGGTGCCAATGCCGAAGCTGCCTACCGCAAGCGCCAGCGTGACAAGGGCGATTGCCGCCCGTGACGGCGCTTCGAAGCCGGATCGGGAATCGATGAGGTCGACGGCGATATCGCTCACGAAAACTCCTGGGCGGCAATCATGCAGAAAGCCGCAAAGCGGGCAACGGGCAGGGAAAACCGGGATGTTGTCTCGGATGCACGATGCGGAATGAAAGACGGGAAAGGCACGAACGCACCTCAATTAGTACTATGAATCAGCGTGATACCGCTGTCGCGTGCGTTTTTTGCAGCGCAGCATGTCGCCCTGCGCATAGATGCAGACGAGATTATTGCGCAATCGGTTACCCGCCCCGATTGCGGCTCATGGTTTAACGACGCTTGAAATCGCCTTGCCTGAAACCATTTTTGGACTAGCAGGTGCGGGAGCAGTCCTTCTTGAGACAGATTCAACGGGAAAACCGGGAGCCTCGATGAAACTGATCGGCTTTTTCAATCGTGATGGCGGCACGTTCAAGACGACGGATATGAACGCCTACGAAATGAAGGCGGAGCAGGTTTTCCGGGGCGCCGGCCACGATTTCGAAGGTCTGGTCGTCTCGGGCAGCGAAATCGTTGCTGCCATGGAGCGTGCGGCGCGCCGCGACGATATCGATGGCATCGTCGCGGGCGGCGGGGACGGCACGATTTCCGCGGCAGCCGCGGTCGCTTGGAAAAACGGCGTCGCCCTCGGCGTCATTCCCGCCGGCACCATGAACCTCTTTGCCCGCTCGCTCCGGCTGCCGCTCGATATCTGGCAGGTGCTGGACGTGCTGGCGACGGGCGAGGTCGACCAAGTGGATATAGGCAGCGCCAATGGCCGGCCTTTCATCCACCAGTTTTCCGCCGGGCTGCACGCGCGAATGGTGCGGTATCGGAATGCCTACAGCTATCGTTCGCGCATGGGCAAGATATCAGCCAGCATTCGCGCTGCCTTGGGTGTCGTCTTCAACCCGCCGGAATTCGATGTCGATTTCGAAGCGGAGGGAGTTCGCGAGCGCCGGCATGTTTCGGCGATTTCCGTCTCCAACAATCCTTTTGGCGCCAACACGCTGCTTTATGCCGACGATCTGCGCGGTGGCGAACTCGGCTTCTATACCGCAAGGCCATTGCGGCCGCTCGGCGTTGCCCGGCTCGCCATCGATATGCTGCGTGGCCGCTTCCGCGAAAACGCCGATGTCATGGTCATGCATACGCGCGAAGTACACCTGCATTTCCCGAAGCTGCGCAGCCTCGCCAATTGCGTCGTGGATGGCGAGCTGCTGCCGTTGGAACGCGATGTCGCCCTCAAACTTCATGCCGGCGAGCTGAAGGTAATGGTCCAGCAGGGCACGGCCACGCGGGCAGCCGAGGAAGACTCCATCAGCAGCGCGGTGGTCTGAAATCCATCAAAGGCGCGGCAGGTAAGTCCGGTAGTCGAAATCGGATACGGTACGCAGATGGCGGATCGCTTCCTTGTGCTTCGTATCGCCGTAGAGCTTCTGATATCGCGCCCCGAAAATATCGGCGATGAAGGCAGAGGCGCGGAAGCGCTCGACGGCGGTCAGGAAATCATGCGTCAGTCGCGGCGCATTTGCCGGCCCCGGCCCATGGCTTGGCGTCGTCTCTTCGCCGGGATCAAGCTCGTTCTGCAATCCAAGCAACATACCGCCCAGGATCGCCGCCAGTATAAGGTATGGATTGGCATCGGCGCCGGCGACGCGGTGCTCGATACGGGCGCCTGGTCCATCCTTTTCGGGGATGCGAACCGCGGTTCCGCGATGACCATAGCCCCAGGTGAGGTCGACTGGCGCGAACGAACCTGGCTGGAAGCGGCGATAGGAATTGGCGTAGGGCGCGAAGACAAGTTGCGCATCCTGCAGCGTTTGCAGCAGACCGGCGCAGATCGATTTCAGCCTCATTGGCGCGCCCCCCGCCGCGTCGAGAATATTGCGGCCCTTTTCGTCGATGATGCTGGCGTGCACATGCAGGCCGGAGCCTGCATGCTCGGTATAGGGTTTCGCCATGCAGGTCGATTTGAGCCCGTGCTTGTGCGCCGCTTGCTCGGCGATTCGTTTCAGGGCCGTGCAGTCATCGGCGGCGGCGAGCGCGTCCGGGCGATGCAGCAGATTGACTTCGAATTGTCCTGGGCCGAATTCTGCCGTGGTGGCATCGGCCGGCAGGCCCTGCGCCCTGGCATAGGCGCGCAAGGTTTCAAGATAATCGCCGAGCAGATCGAGGGCATCCATATCGTAGAGCTGATAGCCGTTCGGCTCGCCACGATACATCAGCGCCGCCGGCGGCGACGGGATGCCGCGCTCGCGCCAGTCGCCGGCAAGAAGATAGAATTCCAGCTCAGTCGCAACGACAGGCGTCAGACCGAGGGCCTTATAGCGATCGACGACCGCCGCAAGAATGGCGCGTGGGTCCTGGAAACTCGGGCTGCCGTCGAGTTCATGCATCGTGGCCAGCACCTGCTTCGATCCCGGCGGCGCCCAGGGCATGTCCGCGAGCGTGCGTGGATCGGCAATGCAGGTGCCATCGGGATCGCCGATCGTCAGCGACAGGCCGGTGAGGTCGTCATTGTCGTCGCCCCATATATCCAGGGATTGCGTCGACGTCGGCAGCCGCACGGCTCCGGACCAGACTTTCTTTTCCGCTTCGATGGAGATCTGCTTGCCACGCAGCCGGCCGTTCATGTCCGAGATCAGCACCTCGATACGGGCCGTGCCCTCGGTTGCGTTGTCAGCCACCATGCCCTTGTCAATCCCCCGTGCTCACGTCATGGTCGTAAACGATCGAGGTCAGCCTTTCAATCCGATAGGGATTCTCAAACGATGTCCGACACTTCCAGCCGTTCCAATCTTGCCGCCGTCGATGCCGCTCATCATCTCCATCCGTTCGCGGACATGAAGAAGTTGAATGCCGATGGCGCTCGGATCATCCAGCACGGCAAGGGTGTCTACATCTTCGACAGCAACGGCAAGAAATATCTCGACGGCTTTGCCGGCCTTTGGTGCGTCAATATCGGCTATGGGCGAACGGAAATCGCCGATGCTGCCATCCGCCAGATGAACGAGCTGCCCTATTACAACACCTTCTTCGGTACGACGACGACGCCGGCAGCGCTCCTCTCCGAGAAGGTCTGCGCCCATGCCGGGCCGCATTTCAACCATGTCTTCTTCACCAATTCCGGCTCCGAAGCCAACGACACCTGGTTTCGCATGGCGCGTGTCTATTGGAGTGCGGTGGGCAAGCCGGCAAAGAAGACCGTTATCGCTCGTCGCAATGGATACCACGGGTCGACCGTTGCCGGCGCCAGCATGGGCGGCATGAAATATATGCATGAACAGGGCGATCTGCCGATCCCCGGCGTCGTCCATATCGGCCAACCCTATTGGTATGCCGAGGGCGGCGATCTCTCTCCGGAAGAGTTCGGCCTCAAGGCTGCCCGCGAGCTGGAAGAAAAGATCGATGAACTGGGTGAGGACAATGTCGCCGCCTTCATCGCCGAGCCGGTGCAAGGGGCAGGCGGCGTCATCATTCCGCCCTCGACCTATTGGCCGGAGATCGCCCGCATCTGCAAAGCGCGCAACATCCTGCTCGTCTGCGACGAGGTGATCTGCGGCTTTGGAAGGTTGGGATCCTGGTTCGGTTATCAGCATTTCGGCGTCGAGCCCGATCTTGCGCCGATCGCCAAGGGCCTGTCTTCGGGCTACCTGCCGATCGGCGGCGTGTTGGTCAGCGGCCGCATCGCCGATGTGCTGATCAATGACGTCGGCGAGTTCAACCACGGCTTCACCTATTCCGGCCATCCGGTCTGCGCCGCCGCAGCCCTTGAAAATTTGAGGATCATCGAGGATGAGCGGCTGATCGAGCGCGTTCGCGACGATATCGGACCCTCTTATGTTCGTTTGCAAGGTCTTTAGTCATGACTGTTTCCTTTCCGGTCTTGACGACGAAAGCACATGCGTGGAGCTGTTGAACAAAGGAGGAGACAGGGCATTTTGACGACGGCTGGCATACTCTTATGCGCGGATTGGGTACCGCATTTCCGTGTGTTCGTCTGGGGCTGCCTCTGTCTAATTTCGGGCTTGGAATTATCCGCCACATAGGGTCCGCGAGGGTTCCCCACCGGAGCCC
>NZ_JARWGH010000028.1:0-61646 GCF_036528765.1 Rhizobium sp. BR 362
TCAAAATCGTCGCATGCGCCGATCGTCCCGCAAACGACCAGAAGAAGCACCTCGGGTAACGGATGGGCGACCCGCCATTGCTCCCGCTCATCCTCAACGAGACTAAAATGGTCCAGCAAAACCCGCAGCCGCGGGCGATCGTCTTCAAACATGTCGGCCTCCAAATCACCGACACTCTTGAATCACACCCAAACCGTTCAGGGAAGAAACGTTAACCCGAGTTCAGAGCCGTGCCTCGAAACCGCTTCCCTTGACGTCGGATCAATCGTGTTGAAGCAAGGGCTGGAGCAAGCCTGGTCCCAGGAGGCGGTTTCAGGTGCATGGGGCAGTACTATTCACAGGATGTGCGATCGGGCCATAGCATCCGCACTCGAGGGCGTCAGCGGAAGCGTCAGCTACATAGTCGACAACACGCGCTTTCTACCTCGGTCCATCATAGCCAGCACGCCTAAATACATTACGGACCGCCACCTGTGGGAACACCAACCCGTCAGGGGTTCCGTGGAGCTGCAGCAAGGCTGCGGCGGAATAGAGCCTGGTCCGAAGGACGTGCCTGTGAAATCACGTGGCACCGATGGGAAAACAAATGAAGAACGATTTACGCCGTGCTATGCCTATTCACGGCACCTCGTTTCATAGGTGATGCAGGGATAGACAAGCAGGATGCTGTGATGCTGAAAACCGATACCCGCCAAGCGAATTGGCGCCGTGCCAATCCAGGCAAATACGATGCTCACCTTGCTGTGCAGCGAGCGGTGAAGGCAGGCGAGCAAGAAAAGCAAATATGCGAGGTTTGCGGGGTCGAAGCGGTCGATGCCCATCATGATCAATACGATGAGCCTTTAAGGGTGCGGTGGTTATGCCGACGGCATCACACCCGGCTTCACCACTACGGCGAAGATATGTTTCCGATCAGGGACTTGATCACTGGCAGCGACTGCAGAAACTGACACGCAGTCCAATAACTGTCCGTACGGGGCAAAATGACCTGGTCATAAATTATCTTGGCAGGCTTTCGAACAGAGGAGATATTTCGGACAGCCTATTCGGCCTAAATTGACCCATACCGCACCTTTGCCTAATCTTTCAATTTCGTTGCGGAGGTGTGGCGAACTGGAAAAAGCCTGTCCGACAAACGGACGTTTTGCGGGCCGTGCAAGAGGCTGCCGCGCACTTGAAGATTGGCAAGCCCGCGCTCTACAATGCACTGAAATCGGAAAGGAAATGAAATGGCGAACCGCGACCGACTGTTCTTGCTGCGCCCGGGCTTTGACGATTCTGCCTATCCAGGTCAGCAGTTTTATTGCTGGCACTGCGCCCTTCTGGAGGGGGTGCTGGCCTCGTTCCCGGATTTGGCGATGAAGCTTAATGTCGAGCGCATAGAATGGCCGAGACCCAGACAAAGCGTCATCGCCCTTGTTGGAGAGCAAAACCAGTCCTTGCCCTTGCTGGTACTAGCGGAGGGAGACAGCTCGCCTCATCAAACAGGGGTTTATGAGGGGCGCATCTTCATCGCAGAGAAAGACAAGATCCTTGCCGCGCTATCGGATCGGCACTGCTTTCCGCTCCCACATCCATAACCAGTGAAAAGCGGTTCTTCACTCGTTCTCAAAAGCCGGACAGAATCACCACTTCGGTGTCGTGACGCCTAAAGGGAGAGGACATGAACGGATGAGACTGGTACGCCTGACCTTGAATGCCGCAGTCTTGGTGCTCGGCCTTGGCGCAATCTTCTTTATGATCGGCGCCACACTTGAATTTCTGAGGATCGATGTGGGCATGGCCGACGTGTTCCGTAGCACCATCTATTCATCGATTTGCACGATCCTGTTGGCATTCGCCGCCGTCTGCCTGGACAAAGCCAACCAAGCATTGTTGCGGAAATAGATGCTCTGAGGCGTGGGTGGGGCCATGGCCCCTGCTCGCGATGAGGTCTCGGAAGATAGCCAATCGGTTAAAGAGGAACCTGCTGGCAAATCACTTAGACCTGAGCCCGAGGCTGGCATACGCAGCCCCCTCCATCCATACCAATGGTCTTGCAGCGACGGTAAATGACTTGCAAATCGCGCATAATTAGGTTGATCAGGGGTTGTAGGAAAGCACTACCGGTGTGGCGGATATCCAAGTTCAACTGTGCGCATATCCTTGGTGGCAAGGCGGCCATCACTTGACGCGGAGAAAGATAATCGCGACATTTCAGAGATGACTATATTCAACCTCCTCGCTGTGAGAGTTCAGATCCGGACCGGCACCTTTGGTGCCAGTACGCGCTGCATCTGTCCTTCGCCTTGTCAGCAAGGCGGTCGACGCCGGTTGGGGCGAGCGGGAGGTTGCCGCAGCACTCGAAAGGCTTTCCAGGAATTCGATGCCAAGGGCCGGATGAAGCCATCCTCCTATTATGATCGTGTCGTCGATGTCTGCGAGGAGCTGGCAAAGTTCACCTGGCTGACGCGTGATGCGTCCGGCTACCTGACAGACCGCTACAGCGAGCGGAAAGAGGAGGCCGAAAAACTCGAACAGCGCGTGAGCCTCAAATCCATATGACGATGATCAGCACCGAACGACCGCCCGTCGCGGCTATCCTTGCCCTCGGTCTCACGCAGATCATCGGGTACGGATCGCTCTATTACAGCTTCAGCATCCTCGCACCGGGCATAGCGCGGGATCTGAAATGGTCGTCGAAATGGATTTTTGGCGCGTTGTCGGCCGGTCTCCTGATCGGCGGCTTGGCGGCCCCAGCCATGGGCAAGTGGATCGACCGCTTTGGTGCCGGTCGCGTCATGACAGCCGGCTCGGCGATTGCCGCCGCCGCCCTTGTGGCTTGTGCGTTTGCCTCTGGCAAGATTGCCTTCGTCGCCGCCCTGATCGCGCTTGAGACGGCTTCCAATCTCGTGCAGTACGGTGCGGCCTTCGCGCTTCTCGTTCAGATCAGACCAAAGGTCGCCCAGCGCAGCATTACCTACCTGACGCTGATCGCCGGCTTCGCCTCGACGATCTTCTGGCCGATCACGACGGCGCTCAACGCGCATATGTCGTGGCAGAATGTCTATCTGGTCTTCGCTGCGCTCAATGTCGCTGTCTGCCTGCCGATCCATGCGTGGCTGTCGTCCAGCGTCACCAGAAGCCGCAAGCGTGCATCGGCCGAGCCTGCAAAGCATGTCGAGCCAAGTCTCTCTCCGTCGATCCGCTCGCCAGCCTTCATGCTAATGGTAACAGGCTTTGCGCTGGAGAGCTTTGTCAATGCCGCGCTCCTCGTCCACATGGTCCCGGTTCTGTCGGGACTTGGGCTCGGAGCGATGGCGCTCATGGTAGGCACGCTGTTCGGCCCGTCGCAGGTGCTGAGCCGGTTCATCAACATGGTCTTCGGAGGCGGCCTACCGCAGCTGGTGCTGGCGCTGATCTCCGCCGTGCTGTTGCCGGCCGCGCTGGTCATCCTGATTGTCACCGCCCCCTCCGTGCCAGGCGCACTGGTGTTCGCCGTGGTCTTTGGCCTCGGCTCGGGCTTGAGCAGCATCGTGCAGGGAACCTTGCCGTTGGCGCTCTTCGGCAGTGAGGGTTACGGCCAACGACAGGGACAGGTATTGGCCATCCGTCTGGTGGTCTCGTCGACGGCGCCCTTTATCCTGGCATTCCTGATGACGAACGTCGGGGTGTTCTGGTCACTAACGGTTGCCGCCACTGTCGGCGCGATTGCCGTATTTGCGTTCGTCGCAATCAGCCGGCTGGCGCACCTGCCTGACCCTTCGCATCTCGCTCTTAACCGTGCCGAGACCTGATCTTTTCAACAGCCTTTGCGAAGGATCGAAGACAGTCCGCTCAACAGATCTCGAGATGTCCTCGACGGTGCCGCAAGGATCGCCATATCGCCAACCTCGCACGCCTTGAACCAATTCGAACTACCGACCGGAACGAAATTTTGCAAGGTACTGAAAACACATTCATTTCGCGATAAATCGAATGGCCCATGGTTTTGACGCAACGCATATTTTAGGAGGATGCTCTCGACAAGCGATCGCGCCCCTTATGCGCGGTTAGCTTTCGGCTCGACCATAGCCCAATTGTCGTAAGTTCTCCGCCACCCGCCCTTCGACCGAAAGCGCATCTTCCGACCACAGTTCTGCGATCGCGTTCAATACGCGGTCGAGCTCCCATGGTAGAACAGACCTGCCCTCGATTTGTGTGAATGGTCCGTCAGATTCGGTTAACAGGCGATCACGGGGGATCATTTTGACGATATCCCGGCCCTTCTGACCATGGATCATCCCTGGTCCCACGCTGAACCAACAGCCCATGGAGACGGCGCGATCCAGCTCTCGCTTTGTCCCCGAAAACCAATGAAGGATTGGTGTTCCTGCGCCTTTGTGCGCTTCGAGTGCGTCCATTACTTGCGTGGCCGCCCGCCGACTATGAATAGTCATTACACGACCGCCCGCCTGGTCGCATAGATCTAAAATGCGATGAAACACCCGCTTTTGGGTTTCCCAGTGGGGTCGCAATTCGGGTGAGCCGTCTAACCCGATCTCCCCTACGTATGTGGCTGATGGCAGGAGTTTTTCAAATAAGGGAAGTTCGCCATGGCGTTCATGTGCAATCTGTGGGTGCAGCCCGAGCGCCGTTCTGATCCGCTTTGCCTTATGTGAAAGAGCAAGCGTACCTTCCCAAGCCGAGGGCGTGTTAGTGACAGAGAGAACATAGATATTCCGGCTCACGCAGGACTGCGTGACCGCAACAGGATCCGGGTACAGATCAAGATGGCAATGGAAGTCAATCACTTAACACCATATAGTCGATGCAGCTCACCGAGTTCGTTTAACCCTCGATCTAGCATGCCGCGGACACCGTTACGATCACCAATATCCGGAGGCGACAAGGTGTGGCCAAGCCACCGATCGAGGCCGTCAGCTTTCACCGAAGCCAACGCTATGGCAACGGAACGAACATCATCGAACGACGCGTGGTCTTCATCATCCTTTCCCAAGGGCTCGTAGACGTAATCCGTCGTATCGCGCTTCGCGTCCCATGCGACGAATGCTGCCCGTCTCACTTGACAGGGAACGCAGCGACCGCAGTGCCGGTAATTGAACCGCTGAAAGCGCCCACAGCTGGTCGAATGCGCGGCCTCGGTCTGAAGGAAAATCTGGTCCTTGCATTCGATAAGCATCTCGCCCTTCGTTTTTTGGGCGTAGGGATTTTCGATCTTCACGTTGAGGCTTGCGGCATCGAGGATCTTCTGGAATCGCGTTAGGAAGACAGGGTGCGCCGTGCGCGTGCTCAGGCTTCCAAGCCGGGAACCGGTGAGCGGCGGATTGATCGCAATGAACCCATTTTCGCAAACGTAGAGCGGGGCGGTGTTGCCTTTTGCGTATTTCTCCAGCGATGTAGCTACGACCACGCCAAAGGTCAAAAAGATCAGAGAGCGCGCTCGCTGTGACGTTTCCTGCACGGTGGGGGAAGTCGCAACGTGATTGAGCTGCAGGTGCTTCGTCAGACCAATTTCCTGTGCGAAATCCCGTTGCTTCAGACCGTCCCCTCGAACGTTCTGGCTGACTGCCACCGGCTTCAATCCATCACGAGTCAGATCGATTGCGCCAACGAGACTGTCCAATCCGCCGGACAACAACACGACGCAGTCTTCTTTCAGCACCGAAATCTTCTTCGGCGGAGCGGGTAAAACGCCGCCGTCATGAAACCGAAGCTTCCAGCGGTCCGTTGTCAGGAACGCGAGCGCCTGCCGAAATTCGTTGGCCATCGTATTCCAGAAAGCTCGGTCGGAAACGGCGACATCGAGTTCAATCTCTCTAGTCCAGCCATCGGCGCTGTCATCCCGCAGTACCGAAAAGTCGGCGGTGATGATTGAAAGTGCGATCGAAAGCAGATCCCATGCCCGTCGATGGGGGTTCAGCCCCTTTCGCCGAAGCTCTGCCTTGACGGCTTCACCCGCACTTGCCTCCGAGGGGATGCGTGGCTGACCATACAGGACAACACGCAGATCGCCTTCTTCCAATGGAAGCTCGAACGATCCAGGTCCACAAACGAGCCTCATTCTGCGTATCCCTCGAAAACCTGAAAGGTATCCCGTAGTGCATCTCTAACCACCGCGGCGATACGGTTCGAGTTTACGCTCTTGCCCGCCGCTCTGAGTTTGCGAAAGGAAGCAGCTACGGTCTGCTTGATGTAGTCACGCACCTGTTTCAGGCGACTGAGAGCCACTGTGGCGGTGGGCGCTTTCTCGATGATTGTTTTTCCGACATCGAGTTCGAACCGACGAGCAACATCCATTGCGGTGAAACGCTCGATGGCGAATTCACGCTGTTCCGGTGTCAGGGCAGCCAAATCGGCATCAGGGTACTTCACCAAGAGATCCGAAAGCGAGTCCTTGATGGCGGTTCGTTCAGCCTCGGCGTCCTGAGTGCCGTCGACCGGCCGAACCGCTTCGACGACAGCATCCATCACCTCGTTCGCGGTGCGGCCCGCAAGAAGCGCCGGATCCAGTGCACTGCCTGCGGGCTGTTGCCCCATAGTTTCGAGGATGCCGCCGAGTGCACTGGCTGTGGAAGCGGTCCCACCAAATCTGCTGGTGGTCGTCCTCGATCCGCCGTAGCCGTTACGCACGTAGTTTCCCAAGCTGCGGCGCATATCACTTAAGTTTCCGGCCTTCGCAAATTCGCCAAGGCTTCGGCGGGTACCAGCGAACCGGTGACCGGGCGCGAGAGGGGCCGCTGGTGGCGGCACGTTAGGCGCAACGGGTTTGTTGGGAGCGGCATCTACCGGCTCCTGCTCCGGCGGATTTAGATCTGGAGCGGGGTCTGGCGGCGCGTCCGGTGGTTGATCACCGGAAGGCGGATCTTCCGCCGGTGGCGCGGGGGTCCACGCGGGCACCATGTGGACGCCTCCCTTGGGTCCGTTACTTGATTGAGATGTCCCCATTATTGTTCGGCCTTCTCAATCGCTCTTTTGACCACCAGCGGCACGCCCGTGCGCTTCCATTTCTCGAAAACGCCGTCCGCCCAAGGTTGGTCTCCGATTTTCGGAACGATCCCCGGAGTAATCTGCGCCGGTGGACGATCGTTCAGAAATGCCGCCAATCGTAGTCCTTGCTGAGGATCGGCTTTCGCAACCGCGAGGCAGGCTTCCAGGATAGCTGGAACTCCCCATTCTTGTTCTTGATGAGCACGGTCCAGGAGACGATCCATAATGATCGAGGTTTCTACGCGCGACACGCGTGCCAATTTGTCGACCAGGGCCGCAGCCATTTCAGGGTGGGTGAGCATTGCGGTCAATATTTCGGCCGCTTCGGTCGTTAAACGGTCACCGGGCGTTATGAGCGGCGCGTGCTCGCGGCTCACATACAAAGCGCCCAACAACTTCGCATCGTGTAGCGGCGGAGGCAAAGCCAGCCATTCCCTCGAGAAAGGAGCATCCCAGGGCGCGGCAAGGTTTAGGTCTTTTCCCTCTGTGGCCGCTTCTTCCCAATCCTTCAGGAATCTGGGTTTGCCGTCATCGTCTTGGCTAACGGCCTTCAATAGTTCGGCGTAAGCCAACGGGCTACCGAGACGTTCGAACAGGAGAAGCTTGGCGAGGACCGCCTCATCCACGCCGACGCCCTGAGCATTGGAGATCGCCATGCGGATAGAAAGTGCATTCAGGAAACGCTTGATCAGTCGGGGATTACCGACGATGCCCGAGGCAGTCGTCATGATAGGCGCAAGCCTTTCAGCCGTATCAAAACGTCCGATAAGATCTGCCGGTATGTTCTCGTGCAGTCCCGTTACATATGCCTTGTCGACGCGCGCGCCCTGCCACGTCTTTCGCAACTGATCGATTATCCCAACCCGCAGTTTTTCCTTTACGTCGTCCTTCAAGTCGCTGTTTTCGATGTAGAGCAACATCATGTACGCGCGGACTTCCTGCGTTCCCAAGGGAGGAACGCGGATAGGCACCTGGATCAATTTGTCGAAGTAGCTCGTTACAAGTAGATCGTCGGGAACGCCTTCGAAATGCTTGCGGACGGCGTGTTTGATCATGTCGTTGTCGGCCGCGATGACGAATGCCGTATTTTTCAGAAACAGGAACAGCCGTATGGCCTCAAGGGTCGAGATCGTCGTCTCGGGGAGGCAACGGTCAAGGTCGTCGATCAACACGACAAGAGTTACCCCAAGCTCCTCAAGGGTCTCCTCGAAATTATCCCTGAGGGCTTGGATTTCCTTAGGTGGTGAGGTTTCCTCTGCCGGATTGAGAAGCCCGGAGGCAGCACTTGCCACCTCACCCGCTTTCGATTTGGCGTCTTCGATTAGTTTTTGGTCGACGGAACCACCTAGAAACCGCTGCCCCAGCCCCCACACTTCGCCGATGAGCCCAGTTGGAGGAAGTCCCATCGACACCGCTATCGCCGAACCGGCAGCGAGCTTCATTGCACGCAGCCAGTTCACGCGCTTGATGAGCGCCTTGGCCTTGTCTACTCCTCTTTCGCGCGCTCTTGCTTCCTGCTCTAGCTTCGTCGCGATGACGTCCATCAATGCGGCGCGAGCGTCGTCATAACCTTGGTAAAGCCAAGCATTGAATTCGACGAAGACGAAGTCCTTCTCGCCTTCTTTCCTCTCTCGGTTAGCGAGGGATGCTTGGGTCAGTTTTATCATGGAGGATTTTCCAATGCCCCATGATCCCGAGACACCGATTGAAATTGGGCGCCCCCGCGCCTGGACGATGATTTCCGCTACGGTGTCGGCCACTCCCGAAAAATTAAGGAAGTCTTTTTCAGTCTCATTATCTGCCCACATTCAAGGCCTCCCCCGTCGCACCTGTCGATAGTAAAACCATCGCACCGAGACGTCGCACCGATGATTCGCGTCACCCTACATTTGCAACGTATTGTTCGCGCCGAAGCTGTGTCAATTTGGAAATTCTTGCCTCGCTGGAAATAGGGAAGTCGATGTACATCGAGAAGGTCAAGATAAAGAACTTCAAGTGTTTCGAAGGCTGGTTCGCAGCCGATTTCAATCGGGGCGTCAACATCATCGTCGGCAACAACGAAGCCGGAAAATCCACGCTGCTCGAAGCTATCCATCTATGCCTGACGGGTATGCTGAACGGGAAATACCTGCGCAACGAATTATCTCCCTATCTTTTTAACCGGAAGGTCGAGCGGGCGTATCTGGACAGCATCGCCGCGAAACAACCTCTCGATCCGCCGGAGATCCAGATCGAGCTGTTTTTCGGCGGTGATAGCGACGCGTTGGAAGACCTGCGCGGAAACGGGAATTCCGAGAAAAACGACAAGGCTCGCGGCCTTCTCTTCTCGATCGAGTTCGACAAGAAATATGACGGTGCCTATACCGAGTTGCTGAAGAACAGGGAGATCAACTCGATACCCTTGGAATTCTATCAGGTGCAATGGTCGGAATTCTCCCGCCAACCGGCGATGCCTCGCACCATTCCCATTAAATCGGCCCTCATCGATTCAACAAGCACGCGTGTGCAGAGCGGTTCGGATATGTACATCTCCCGCATCGTCAGAGAGTTTTTGGACGACAAGGAACGTGTTGCGATATCCCAAGCCCACCGCAAGCTGAAAGACGCCTTCAAGGCCGACGGCAATGTCGGCGCCATTAATGAAAGATTGGCGGAAGCGGCGAAGATCAGCCGAAAAAAGGTCAGCATCTCGGTCGATATGTCGTCTCATAATGCCTGGGAAAACAGCCTCATGACTTATATCGAGGATGTGCCCTTCCACTATATCGGCAAGGGCGAGCAGTGCATCGTCAAAACGCGACTCGCGCTGAGCAGCAAAAAGAACAGCGAAGCGACCGTATTGCTGATCGAGGAACCGGAAAACCACCTCTCGCACTCGAAGCTCAACCAGCTCATCAGCGATATCAGCACCGACAATAGCGGCAAGCAGGTCATCATCACCACGCATAGCAGCTTCGTCGCGAACAAACTAGGACTGGACCACCTGATCCTGTTACGGGAAGCGAAGGTCACACGGATCGAGGATCTGGACGCGAGCGACTTCTTCCATAAGCTGCCTGGCTATGACACGCTGCGTCTCGTGTTGTCGCAGAAGTCGATCCTTGTAGAGGGCGATGCGGACGAGCTGGTCGTCCAACGGGCCTACATGGATACCAACGGGGGAAAATTGCCGATCGACGACGAGATCGATGTCATCTCGGTCGGGCTTTCGTTCCTGCGTTTTCTCGAACTGGCGACGGCGCTGAAAATCCCCGTCGTGGTCGCAACCGACAACGACGGGGATACTGCTGCGCTTGAAAAGAAGTACGCCAAATACAAGGACGTCGATCATATCACAATCTGCTATGATCCTGTGGTGGATAAGGGCGACCTGGTCCTCGGCGGCAAGCCTTTCAACTATAACACCCTTGAGCCGAAACTGGTCAAATCCAATAGCGTCGAGACCTTCAACACGCTGTTCGGTACCAAGCATGATCTCGATAACCTTCATCGTTATATGAAGAACAACAAGACCGAATGCGCGCTGGCGATTTTCTCGGCGAAGACGAAAATCAGTTATCCGAAATATATTCTGGATGCGATCGCCAAATGATGGGGCCGAATAAGCTCGTCATTGCTGCGGCAGGCTCGGGGAAGACCACCTACCTCGTCAGGCAGGCGCTTGCCGTTGAACAAAAACGGGTCCTCATCACCACCTACACGGAATCGAACGAAAAAGAGATCCGGCGCAAATTTTTCGAAATCAATGGCTCGGTTCCGGGCAACGTGCATATCCAGACCTGGTTCAGTCTGCTGATCGAGCACGGCATCAAGCCCTTTCAAGGCAAGCTGTTCGATTGGGATGTCGCTGGCATGCTTCTAGTTTCGCAGAGATCCGGTTTGCGCGGGCGCGACCGGCAAGGCCGTCCCATGTATTGGGGTGAGGAAGATTTCAGACGCTGCTACTTCGACCGTCGAAATCGCGTCTATTCAGACAAATTGTCGAGGCTGATGATACGGTGCAACGAGGCATCGGACGGCGCTGTCATCGAGCGGCTTTCCCGTATCTATCACTTTATTTTCGTAGATGAGGTGCAGGATCTGGCAGGCCACGACCTCGACATTTTGGCGGCGCTCTTCCAAAGCCCCGTCAACGTCGTCATGGTGGGTGATCCCCGTCAGGTCACCTATGTGACCCATCTGGAGGCTCGCCTTAAGAAGTACAGGGATGGCGGCATTGCCGACTTCATTCGGGCGGAACTTCCCCGAAAGGTTACCTGCGATATTGATGTGACCAGCCTCATGACATCGCACCGAAATAGCACCGCTATCTGTGAACTATCGTCGAAGCTCTATCCAAAGTTGGCGGCTGCGACTGCATGTAAATGCGTCGACTGCAGGCAGCCGGTCCCTGGTGATGCGGGTCTCCACATCGTCCGACGTAACGATCTGCCACGCTATCTCAAGACCGGACGACCGGTACAGCTGCGATGGAGTTCCGCCGTTAAGGTCGCATCTGTAGAACTGCCGTCGCTTACATTCGGACGATCCAAGGGACTCGGTTTTGACCGCGTCATTATCTATCCGACGAATGAAATGATGGACTGGCTGAAGAGCGCCCAATCGGCGTTGAAAGCCGAAACCCGTGCAAAACTCTATGTTGCCCTAACCCGCGCAAGGCATACGGTAGCGGTGGTCCATGACCTTGCCGATGGTGAAGTCGTTCCAGGATTCACATTGTTCCAGTAGCGAAAATCTCCGGAAAATGCACCCTATATAGATCTATGATTTCATCCTTGGCGGTGGGGCATCATCTTCCGATGATGACCTTTTTCTAGGTAGCTTCGTTGAATTCCCGATACAGCTCGATTGTGGGCAGATGTGCATCGATAGTCTCGCGCACCTTCGCGGCCATCGGCAGGTTGTTTTTCTCGTTTTTCCACACATCCATAAACCGTCCGACCGTCTCGCGTGCTGTGTCGAGGACCAGCTTTTCGGACAGCGCCGACTTGGCGGCCAGATGTGCAAGC
This sequence comes from Rhizobium sp. BR 362, assembly GCF_036528765.1. NCBI lineage: Bacteria > Pseudomonadati > Pseudomonadota > Alphaproteobacteria > Hyphomicrobiales > Rhizobiaceae > Rhizobium > Rhizobium sp. BR 362. Next base: position 11,979 of record NZ_JARWGH010000028.1, read on the forward strand.
TCGTCCTTCGATAGCTCCGCCATTCTTTTCGTGCGTGAAAAGTTAAGCGCGGCCGTATCCTCTCCCTCGATATAGGGGATTGTCGATAGCAGGTCGTAAGCCGGCGAGAGCGCAGGGGTACGGCGATCGGGGTAGATCAGCGACCAGTTCTTCAGATGCATGTCGCCATTGCCGATCAGTGTGCTGAAGACCAACCGGCGGATGAACTCCGCCACGTCGGCCGTGCTCGTCTCGATGCCGAGGACGCGGGCGATCATCCGGTAATTGCCCTTGCTGTACTTGTCATCCGGCTTCACGCCAAACACCTGCGCAAAATCCTCGATATGCACCGGACCCTCCGGCGTACGGTCGAAACGCCTAATGGCGAGCGCCTGCCCGTGCAGTTCTCCTACCCCCTGTGGCAGGCCGCTCACCGCATCCAGCTCGACCAGCTGGATCTCCGGCACGTCCATGCCCATCATCGCGGCGATGGTCATCATGGAGAATTCGTTCTCCGGCACGCCGCTATACTGCTGGGAGGGCAGCTTCACGATCCATGATCCACCGGTACCCTCGGCCGGAATAGTCAGGCCGCCTCCCTTCGTGGTGTTCTTGAAGGCCGAGAATTTCAGCTGCACACCGGCCAACGAAAAGCGCAATGCATTCGGTCGCGCTTCGACAGAAGCCTGCTCGTCATCGGGCGGCAGGTCATCACCCACGGTGGGATGGACCGTCACTGCACCGGGCAGATCACGACCGAGCATCCAGAGCAGGAAGAATTCCCGCGTCTGTTTTACGCCAGCACGCTCGGCGAGGTATTTTCGCAGCGGCCCTTCCGGCAACAGGTTCGAGAAGAAGGGTGGGACCACCATGTTATATGGGCGGAACTTCGTAATCAGGGCGCCGAACGGGTCCTTGAAGGACAAGCTGAGTGTCGGCCGCTTTTCGTTTTCGATATAGTCCTCGTTGAATGCGAAGATGGTGCGCCCGTCCTGCAGGTTCGTCAGGGTCGCGACCGGTTCTCCGTTTAGCCTGACATCGAGTACCGTGACCTTAGGCATCATCGTCCTCCTCATCCAGCGCGTAGGCCGAGCGCGGGATTGCGTCATCCCGGTCGCGATGCACCGCGGCGTTGCGCAGTTGCCTTATCTCGCGAACGATCGCACCCATTTCCTGACGTGACATCTTGTCGGTCTGAGAATTTTCAAGGCGGTTGGCTGCCCGCCTGAGGATGTCCAGCTCGTCGGGAGTCAGTGGCAGATGGCGTAGGAGGCCCAGGCTATCCTTGAACGCGTCCGCGTCGGCACTCGTCCCGACCCCATACCCGTACTGCGCAGACGATCGCTCGAGACGCGCGACCAGTTTGCGTTGGTCAGATGTGAGGACGTCATTCGACGCCGAACTACTTTCGAGGATGTTGCGGATCGCCGGCATCAGCTTCTTCGGCGCAAGGACGATCTCGAGGTCGAGCGCGCGCGCCACATCCACCAAGCTGCCGAGCCCAGGCTCCATTGTACCCCGCTCGATCTGGGAAATATGGCTCTGCGTCAGGCCCGAACGAGCGCTCAGCTCACGCTGGCTTACTTTCTGTCCTTCCCGGGCAGCGCGTAACTGCTGTGTTATATGCTCTGTTTTATATGCCACGATCATTATCCTGTATCGCATGATGGGAGATATACAGGATAATATATAGACAATTCCGTAAGGCAGCGCAACTCTGATATACAGATCTGTATCACTGAACATTTTTATATATAATCATATGTCAATCAGCCATGATGACTCATCATACCGGCCTAGCTTCTGTAGCCGCCCATGAGGGCGCGCAACATATCGGCCTGTGCAGACCCTGCCGGCATCGTATCCACTGTGAAAGGGACATTGATATAGGCCTGCCCGTCAGGTTGCGGCTGCGCATGCACGCCGAATTCCTCAAAAAGCCGGTAACCGACCGCCCCGACATCGATCAGCGCATCATAGCTCGGCCACTCACCACGCGTATCCCATAGGCCGCGCAGCTGCTCCACCAGCCGGCCGATCGCCCTGACCAAAGCCTGATCCTCGGTCGGCAATTCTGGCGCCACCTCGCAGAGGTTGTCGGATTCGTTCATCCCGTCCAGATGGCCGAACAGGTAGGATGCGATCCGCAAGGGCTCAAGAATGACAATACCGACTTCCTGAAAGACCCGCACCACATTGCCATGCAGGCGATAGGACCGGATGGCATCGTGCGCCCTGCCGCGGCAATCCTTCAACCGAACGGCCAAATTGTCGCGGAAACGGGCTTCCTCGTTGACCGCGAACCCCGCCGACAAACGGCAGACCGCATATTCACCCCGGCAGGCTTCGGCGAAGTGCTGCTCGTGATCGCGGATGAAATGCCCGGTCGGCGGACGAAAATGGATGCCTGGAATTGGTCCTCGCGAAAGGCGATTTCTTCGACATGTGCGCATTCATGGGCGATGATGGCAATGGCCGTGCGGAAATCCTCTTCATCGCGATCGGCCCCCTCGAGCACAATCGGGCATACCGGACCCGCGGACAAAACGATATGTGTCTTCACGGCGTCGCCACGCATGACCACGACACTCTTTCCGACGCCGGCCAGGCCCTCGTCATTGGTGCGGCTCAACGGCGCCAGCCCTTCGACGCCCCGATCGAGGTCGCGCAGCGCCTCGTCGTAATCGACCGCTACGGTCACACCGTCGAGCGCGCTGATATCGATATATTCCCCGACCTCGCGCAGAATGTGGAACATCTGCTGCCCGAGGCATTCGGCGCCGTACTGGTTGGTGATGCCCTGTACCGTCACCTGAATCTGCGGAAGCGTGGAGGCAGGCACCTCTTGTCGCGGCGTGTCGCTCGTATCCATATTAGCCCCTCTCTCCCCTCACCTCATGCGGTTTCACCCAGCTGCGCCTGCCCGCCGGCGGCAAGCACCTTATAGCGGGCATGCAGGTTATAGAATGCTTCGTCGCCCACCATGGTGAGTATCATGCGCACAAGGCTGAAGACGCACAGCAAAACGGAGAGGCCGAGTATGTTCAGCGTCTCCTGCAGCTCGTCTTCCTCCAGCAGAGGATCGAGGCTGAACAATGCGGTCCCGTCCGGCAGGAACGAACGATGCCGTAATAGCGAGCTGTAGGTGACATGTGCCGTGTCGGCCGAGATCTCACGATACATGTGCGCCATGCGCGGGAACTGGCTGTCCTTGCTCAGGTCACTCGGCTTGAGCTGCGCGCCCTTCTTGTCATTCAGGAATTCCTGCAGCAGCTTATGCGAGCCGGCATCAAGGTCCGTCTGCATGTCCTTTAACGCCTTGGCTCTCGACCATTTACTCGTGGCTTCGTCATCCTTGAGCGCCTGCAAATAGTCAGGCTTGCGGCACGCTGCATCCATATGGATCGCGCATTCGACGACCTTGCGGCAGGTACTGCGCACATCGAGCACCTTGTCATGCTCAGCGAGCAACAATGCCGTGTCGAACAATGTCAGGGCACGGGCGAACAGCGCGAATTTCACGAACAGCAGTTCGGGCTCTTCGCCTTCCGGCGCATCGAAGCTGTCCACGTCCGCGAGCTTCGCCGAGCCATGCGGAAATCCCTCATCCATTGCAGCCATGCTTCATTTATCTGGGGCTGATCATCATTCATGCGATTCTTCCTGGTTGCCACCGGTACATGTGGAGTCAAATAGCTATCCGGAGGATAATCCCACCGCCAAATGGTTCGGCGGAATGCGATGCGACTATGCGATAATCAGGAAGTCGGCAGCCGTCAGCGCCAAACCTTTGTCGAGAGAGGCGAACTGGACCGCAGCAGCCTTTTCCGTACCGTCAGCCTGGTACTGGAGAGCACCCGTGTCTTTATATGGCCGTTCCTACATCGTGGCGAACGTGAACGGAATGCGGAAGCCGCAATTGCCGTGCTCATCCCATTGGAAGAAGAAGCCACCCTCGCCCAGCACATCGATGATGATCTCGCCGATCGGTGCGAATTCGCTTCGATCTTCCCATTGCCCGTACCTGGCCCACAGTTCTCTTAGCGCGGTGCGCAGCCTTTCGAAAAACGGCGCGAACCAATGCCCTCCCAGCGCCCTGCGAACCGCAGGCACATCGTCTATCGTCAAGCCGTGACCGTCCATATGGCCGAGCAGATAACTGCCGCTCGTCATCAGGTTCTGGTAATACCGCAGGACCTCGGAGAGTATTCGGTCATGGTCGTGATCGGTGCGATAGCGTCGGATACATTCGTTTGCCCGGTTCATCGTCTCGTCGAGATGGGTGATGAATGCATTGGTGTAATCCTGCAGAGGATCTCGGCCGAACGGGGCTGCGATGCGGCAAGCCGCATACTCATCCCAGCAGGCGTTTTCGGCCTGCCCTTCGCAGGCATCTGCGGCATCATCGTAGATTTTTTTCAGCAGCGTATCGGGGAACGCCTTGTCAGTCGTCATGGCGAGTTCGACATGTGCGCATTCATGAGCGAGCAGATGCAGGGAATGGGCATAGTGCTCATCTTTCTCGTCCGGCAGTGAATAGATATAGGCAGCGTTCAGTACCAAATGCGATTTGAGAATACCGTCACGGATGACGCTCGGCGCCATCGCAACGCCTTCGACCAGCTCGGAGCTGGGCGTTAGGCGGTGGTCCGTCTCATATCCTCTATCGAGTGCGAGAAGCGCTTCCTTGTAATCGACGGCGATGGTGATGCCGTCCAGCCGCTCGAGATTGATGTAACGGCTCAACTCCCGCACATAATCGCCGACGCAATAGGCGAGCTTCTCGCCTGCTTTTTCTTCCATGCCTTGGACTGAAATACCAATGCTGGGCACGGTGATCGGTCGCTCTTCCTCGGTGGTCTCCGTCATGCTTCCTCACTCTGACTGCAAATGCGTCTTGGCCCAGACCAGCGCGCTCAACGCCCCTGCCCTTGCCTCTTCCACGGATGCGAATTCCTTGTTGCCGCTGCGGGTCGCACCGTTCTTGCGGTTCGTCACCACCACGCCAAAGCCTGCATTTTTAGGGAATACCGTCAGATTATACCCTTCGGTGTTGATGTAATCATTGCCCTTGGCCGAACGTTTCCATGAGCGCTCGGCCCATGTCCTACGGCGTTTGGCGAGGCTCCTTAATCCCCTCTCCCGTTCTTTCGGACGGACATAGTCCTCTTCCATATGTTCGGCACAGACGCAGTCAACGGCCAATGCTTCCGTGGTCTGGCCGTGCTCCATATAATGGACGTAGCGGATGGTGACGCTTTCGCACATTTCGCAAAGCTGGGAAGGCTCACCCAAATCCTCGATCCCGACACATGACCATCCCTTTTTGGGCACCCCAGCTTCGGACCATTTGCCATGACTCGTGTGATCCCTGGTCATCGCGTCCACTCAATCTTGACGTCTATTTCACGATACTGAGCTTTGAGCGTCGGACTTCACCACCCTCATTGTCGGTACCGTGCTGGGGCAGAATACAAAATAAAAGTCGTTCGACCTCAGTCATTGGAAGCGATAGCTCATCGGCAACGTCCACGAGACTTTTCCGCTCCGCCCAAAGCTGGGATAAAACCTTCCCCCATAGCACAGACGTTTCCCTGGGGATGCCATCAGGCTCGCTCGTGCGATAACCGCGTTTCCCAAGCTCGATACATATGGAACGGTATTGCCATTCGGAGAGCATGGGTCTGGTAAGATGTGCCAGTCGGTATGCCAGCGCCATTGCCGAGACGCGCCACCTTTTCTTCGCCCGTAAAATGAGATCAGCCGTTATAAGACGGGGCATTCTGACCCTAACGTCTTCCTCCGGCATTAGAAAGGCGGAAGCGAAGCGGTTTGCCTCCACCTCGGCCGTGCGTGTATCTTCGTCCGCGCCTGAGGTTTGGCCATGCCTGTGCAGGACCAAATGGCCCAGTTCGTGAGCCGCATCAAAAATACTACGCTCCGCCGATTTGAACGAATTCAGAAACACATACGCTTTGTCATTTTGCCAGAACGAGAATGCATCGACATTTGCGGTGGTTTCTTCTAGCCCCAGGACGCGGATGCCTTTGGCCTCCATCAGTTTCATCATGTTTGCGATGGGTTGGTAACTGAGGCCCCAGTGCTGGCGGAGAGCATCGGCGGCAGCTTCAGGTGTCAATTCCGGGTCGAAATGCGGCAAATCCAACGCCGGTAGATTGTATCGATTTTCAAGCCACTCATAGACTTCGACCCCGTTATCGCCGGCCGAAAGGGCAGCGTTTCGTTCTTTCGCGGTCATGCTCGACAGGCTGCGAAAGCTGACGATTTCTGCTGAAAGGAGTGCGGGGTCCTCCTTGAAGAAAAACTGCACGGGATAACCGAGAACCTCTGCGAGCTTCTCAAGTGTTCCAGAATCCGCCTGGTTCTGACCGGTTTCAAGCCGCGTGATTGTGACCGGCGATACGCCGGCCTTTTCTGCGAGTTCCTTCGCTGTCAGCTTCTGCCTTTTCCTGGCGAGGCTGAGTCTCTTTCCATTGAACATGATTGTTCGGCTTTATTTTCGACTGACGACGATATCCAGATCCGGATCGTTGGTCGGTTCATTGATGCCAAAATCGACCGCGTCCAGATCGCCACCCTCAATCAAAAATACGCGATCGATACAGCGAAGGAATTGGCCATTCTTCACCACAGGTAAGCTGAGTTCCATTGCGCCAAACTGATCGACCATCAGGTAATATGTTTTGTGGTCTCCATGAAACTTGACCACGCTGATAGGGAGGTCGATACCGGCAGCTTCAAACATATCGCCACAAGCCACGCGCTCGGAGCCAGCGCCTTTTCGAGACCGCGCTCTAGGATCCGCTTTGCGGCAGGCTTGATTGACATTTACAAAGAGAACTCGAAGCTTGAGGACGTCATTGCGGATGCCTTCCACACCTTCCTCGCTAAAGATCTCCCAATTTCCACCGAGGTTTTCGGCTCGAAGGCCCTTCACTCCGTCCATATACGCGAACATGCCGGCGGCATTGGTGGGATGCAGTGGTGAGGCAGTCGCAGCAGCAGCAAGTGCGTGATGACCTGCCGCGATCAATTTCTCACGCTCAAGTTCCAGACGAGCAAGGTAAAGGTCGCCAATCTCAGGATCAGTGATTGTCTTTGGGCTGATATTTTCCATGCCGCCTACTCATGTTAATGTTCTCTACCTCATTTGTGGAGGAAAAAATTAACATGGTCAAGCTAGAAGAATGTATTCGGCTAATTCACAGGACGCTCCAGGCGCGAAACCTCCCCCGCCCCGTCATCTCGCGCAATCCGAGCTCGCCAACGATCCGCCGCGCCGCCTGCGGCGTGACGCCCAGCGTCGTTACGACCATCTTAGCCGACACCAGCGGTTTCGCCATCACCAGCTCGACCAGCTCCGGCAGTTTTGACGACGTCCGGCGCCCGTCCAGTTTTCGGTCCATCATCGTTTTCACCAGCGTCAGCCGATCATGCTCTTTCAGCCCGATCTCGGCGGCCGCGACCAGTCCATGGGCGATGGCGAGCAGCCGGGTTTCTCGATCGCGATGTCGGCGCCGATCGACGGGAATGGTTTTTAGTCCGAGATTGATGGCTGCGAGATGTGCGGCCGTGGTGACACCGGCCTGGCGGAGGATCGAGGCGGCCAACAGTCGTCCAAGCCAGGGCGCGTGCTGCAGCACCGCAATCTCGTTCCAGGCATCGAGGGCGACAATCGCCTGCAGCACCGCCGGCAGATCATCGGTCTGCCTCAACACGTTGCGCCACTCGCCCAGCCGCGCGTCCTCGTCCCAATCGAGATCGTAGATCATGGGATCTTTTTCTTGCGCGCCGGCCCGTCCGGACCGTGCGTTCTCGATCGCCGCCTCGGACCGGGCCAGCAGCGCATCAATGGCGGCATAATCGACGCCAGGCAGATCTTTGGCGTCGTCAGCATCGTCCCCCTCCCCTATCGGCTCGACAGCGACAGGCCGCTTGGCGGCGGCGCCCGACTCAGCATCATCGGCCCTGACCGATGTCACATCCGAGGTTTGCCTGAGCGTGCGAATGCCGTCGGGCGACAGTGCCCAGACCGGTGGTTGCGCGGCAATGCGTCGCCGGGTGCGCAACGCGTCGCGGGCGATTGTCAGTTCATGGGTGGGTGTGCGAATATCGCGGGTGTCGTCGTGGAGGACGAGGTCTTCGAGGTGAACAAGTTCGCCGTCGATCCACAGCGAGGCGCAGGCGTCGGCAAAGTGCGACCGTTCGATCCACCCCTGTCCGACCGCGGAGCGGGCGATGCGCTCGTCGAGACGCGCCAACTCAATGCCGGCTCGAAAAGTGTGGCTTCTACTTTGTTATTTCAAATGGGAAAACTTCATATGTCTGTTAGGTTTAGCCGATAAATGAAGGGCGATTTTCCGCTAACGATTTCACTGAAACGTCTCTTTGCCAAAACGATTTCAAGATCGAACATCAATGTCGGCTCGCTCGATCGAGGGAGAGCAGTGGTCGGCGTCGTCAAAGGCGTGCCGCGCTTATGCAAAGGTGCGACGTGCAGCTTCATCACGCTGGCAAGCATTACGCGTAGTCGGTCGCGCTACTCGGCGGCTGGCTCGGGTTGCGTTCTGGTGCGCCTTGCCGCTGGCTTCTTTGCCGCTGGGTCCGGAAGGTAAGCGGGCGCGGTCGTGCTGCGTTCCGCTACAATGAATATCAGCCTGTCCACGGCCTTCGCCCTTTCCTTTCCCTCTGGCAAGGACTCGGCAAGATGGATTGCCAAAAGCGTGTCCTGCATTTGCGCCAGACGGGAGAAGAAGAAATTAAGCTGAATCAGGCTTCGGTTATAGAGATAGAAATAGCCTCCGCCGATGAATTGAAGCAGTACACCCGCTAAGGGAACGATATATGCCGTCCCATCGCTTCGGCCCGAGGAGAACGCCCACCACGTACCCCCAATGATCGTCCCGAAACCGGCAACGATGGCGGTCAGGCTGGCAGTGTAACTCCTGCGCGCCTGACTTTTGTTCATGATGTAGTATTCGATCAGCTGACGGAGGTTCGCTTTGATGCCCTGAATAATGTCGTCGTCGGACTTGGCAGCGCTTTCGGTTTGCGGCGCCATCTTGGCATCGCCGCCCGCGCCTCCAGACTGCGCGTCGAGCAAGGGAGTGAAGCTGGATGCCCACGCCCTGAGAAGCTGGTCGTCGCTGTCACGATCTACGATTGCCTTGAGCTTATCACGGTCGATCACGCTGAAAGCGACCATCACGAGCATGAACAGGGCGAAGACGACCCCTATAGTGATGCCCGGCTGAAGGTCGTGCGGCTTATATTCATAGCCTTGCACGAACACGTGGCTTGTTGCCAAATAGAAGACGACATAGAAGCTTCCGGCAATGGTCAAAATGGAAATGATTGCGACCGCCCAGCGAACCTTCGGCGAGTACCGAAGGACTTCAACGATTACGAGGATGACGGTAAGAATAAGCTGATACATGAAGCCCCCGCCGAACAAATTCGCGACAGTCATCTGTACTCTCTCAACCTTTACGAATCGTGCCTATACAACCCTGGCGCGGAATAAATCGAGCGGGCGCGTCGTCACTTCAATGGCGGCAGCGTCATGCCCTTAATGCTATCGGCCACGGTCGGCCGCTTCCGCTTCCCGTCCGCGTAGGGATCTGGCAGAGCCCGTGCGGCCTTCTTCACGGCCTCGATGTCATAGCCGACCGGACGGCCAAGCAGGAACGTCTCCACAAATCGGTCAACAAGCGACTGGTCTGCCAAAAGATTGGCTTTGACCGCCTTGCGGAAGGACGCGATATCCGAACCATTGGTCAGGTAGCCCAGATTCCGTGCCTCGGTGAGGTGCTCATCAACCCTCTTCTGAACGCCCTTGCCCATGCAAAATGCACGGACGTAACGCACTAGCGACGTGAACAGCAGCTCCTCGCTATGCATGAGGAGCAGCTTGTCTTTCAGGACTGCTCGGAACGCACCGATAAGCTCGCTCTTCTCGAAGACGTGCCGGTAAAACCGGACCACAGAATCCTCCGCATCGCCTGCCGTAACTTTGTTTTGGGGCGCGGCCAATATGTAGAATGGCGCGCGGGTCGTGACATGAATTTCTTTCACGAGATGAAAGCTGAAACAGGCCAGCGAGATGACGCACAGGTTATTGGCCGTGGCTATGTTGATCGCGCGCAGTCTCTCTGTGATCTCGGCCCAGCTGCAATCCTCGTTCGAGGCGACGATATGAATACCCATGTCCTCATCGCCATGGGTATCGAAATGGATGATCGGCAGCAGGCCGTCTTCAACCACCTTCGCCACATAATCCAAGAATCCCAGAAGATCAGCGGCGCTCTTCGGCTCAAATTTCATGAAGAAGATCTGGTTGGCCTGCAACAAGGGTTCCAAATCTTCGAGGACGCGGAGGGTCACCCCGTGCTCGCTCTCATGCAGGGACGTGATCCAGATCACGGAATTTACGCTCACATGGGATTGGATAGTCGCGGTCTTGGTCATTGGTCGCAAGGCCATGCAGCTTTATAGGGAGCCATCAACGAACGCTCGGCCGGCCAGGTTCCCTTCTCGGGATGCGTCGTCACCCAGTCGCAGCCAATCACGATGGCGCGGGCGACATTGGCGCCCTTCGGGATGCAGAATTTCCCGAGAATGCTCTCCCGAGCGATCCCGAGCATTTGCTCGTCCTTCATGCCCATCTTAACGACGCTATCGAATACAATCTCATCCTCGCGCCATTTCTCCATGAAGCCCATGACGTAATTTCCGGCAAGTGTGATGCTGCTCTTGCAGTCGCGCGCCAAATCCTGGGCCATCATAGCATTGGCGCCGGTCGCAAAAAGGGCGGCTGCAGCCGCCAGTATCATCCGTTTCATGATCTTCCCCAACCCAAGTTGGGGGCAGATTATCGAGTGCAACCGGTAACTGCAACAGGGTCAATTCGCTTGCTTCCCTTGGTTTTTCTTCACGTACCCGTGGCCGTGCGCAGTTGTCCGATGCACCTCGAGCTTGACGCCAAGACCGCCCTGCTCGCGCTGACGCAGTTCAATGGTAAAGAACTTTCGGTACCGTCCTTTGATGGGCGCGGCGATGAAAAGTGCATGTTCCACCGCCGATTGGGATGAAAATCGGAATTGCTAAGTGGTGGCGCAGCCAATGGAAACGGCGCATCTTTCTTTCATCACCGAGCTAGTGCCGGAGCCGCCAAGCCACCGTCCTCATGGGAGTTGATGGCCGCCGGTCTGCAACGCGACCGCATGAGCCGCGACGACGGCAACCGAGCATCTTGAGGAGCAGGTTCGGACGCTGAATCAGGGACGGCGACAAATGTAACTCATCTTATATTTTCCACGCGTCGGGCATTCCGCCCTTAGAAAGGACCTGACATGCATGAAATTTATCAGAACGGAAAGCCGATCGGCCTCACTTTCAGCGACCGCGAGGTGGCCAAAGCCATAGCCCGCGACATGCAGAGGGAGGGCGCCAAAAACGTCGAAGTGCGGCCGTTTAAGCGCCGAAATCACTGGTATAATTGGCGCGCAAACGGGCGCAACGTGGCGTCTTATCTCGCCTCGTTACGCCCTGCCGCGCCACTTAGGAGGCCTTGTGATCCCGATAGAGCAATACTTATCTGGTCAGAGGCGGTACAAAATCTGATCGTTCCAGAAACCATCGAGGCTACACAACTCCCCACGCCCGGAACCTCCCCTCCCTACCATCTGCATATCAATGAAATTCTTAGCTAAAAGCGACACCAAATCTGCCCCACTTGTCTCCTTTTATCGTACGTGGGGCACATTCGGTGGCAGCGTTTCGGTGAGCGAGCATAGAAGTGTGCATAACCTCGCACTTTGAGCGTTGATCGCGAGCGTGGGGATTCTCTTGCTGGGGCAAATCATGATTCGATTCTGTCATGACGAAACGGCTCCCCTCCCCCGAGCATGCCGACACGCTTTCGCTAAAGGCGTTGCGCAGTTTGGTGACGGGTCTGCTGGAGCGGTCGCAGCAGGCAGAAGCCCGACTTGAGAAGCTTGAGGCCGAGACCATCCAGCTTCGCGAGGAAAATGCGGCCCTTCGGCTCGAGAACACCCGCCTGAAACTCGACAACCAGCTGCTGCGCGACGAGATTGCGCGATTGAAGAACCTGCCGCCGCGCCACCGTTTCGCTCCTCCGGTATGGACAAGGCGACGGACGCTGCACTCGGCAATAAGCCGACGAGTAAGAAGAAGCCACGCGGCGCAAAGTTGGATGTGAAACGGGTGAGCCGGCAGGAGATCCTGCGCGTCGATGCTCCGGCCGGCTGGCGCTTCAAGGGGTACAAAAGCTTTTGCGTTCGCGACCTGGTGCTCAAGGCCGAACTCGTGCACTACCGTCGTGAATGCTGGGTAACCCCCAATGGAAAGACGGTGCTGGCAGCCTTGCCAGCGGGGATTATGGGTGGCTATGGCGCCAACCTCAGACGGCTGTGCCTGATGCTCCACGCACACGGACAGGTAACGAGCGCGCGGCTGACGACATTGCTGAATGATATCGGTCTCGACATCTCCAAGCGCCAGATGGTGCGGCTTCTAACGAAAGAGCTGGATGGCTTTGTCGCCGAGGATGCGGCGGTGTTGCATGCCGGCTTGGTGTCGTCGTCTTACGTCACGGTCGACGACATTGGCGCACGGCATCCCCATAATAACTGTTACGCCACACACATCGGCGGCCCGAATTTTACTGTCTTTCGCACCACAAAATCGAAGTCCCGCCTGAATTTCCTGTCGCTACTGCGCGGCAATTACCAGGATTATGTGCTCAACGATGCCGCGTTCGATTACCTGAAAGAACGCCGTGCGGATGCGGCCATTACTGCCGGACTTCGCGCTCTTGAACCGCAGCGCTTCTGCAATCAGGTGCCGTTCATGGCGCATCTGGCCGACAAGGGTATCGACATCTTCGACCGGCAGGAGATCGGCACGCATGCCGAGGCCGGCCTGTGGGGTTCTATCCGTCACCACGGCCTGATGGGCAACACGGTGATCGTGTCCGACGACGCCGGCCAGTTCCGCGTCGGCAATCACGCGCTGTGCTGGGTTCATGCCGAACGTCTTCTGCAAAAGCTGATGCCAGGAACCGCAAAAGAGGAGCGGTCGCTCACCATGGCCCGCGATCTCGTCTGGCGTTTCTACAAGGCGCTGAAAGCCTACAAGCAGAACCCTTCCCCGCGGGCCGTTCCGGCCTTCCGACGACGGTTCGACCGAATCTTCAGCCTGCGCACCGGTTATGAGGCACTCGACAAGCTGCTTGAGCGGCTGCATCGAAGGAAGACCGAGCTGCTGAAGGTGCTCGATCATCCCGAGATTCCGCTGCATACCAATGCATCCGAAAATGATCTGCGGAGTTTTGTCACGAAGCGAAAGATCTCCGGCGGCACGATGAGCCGCGATGGCCGTGTTGCGCGCGACGTCATGCTTGGTCTTATGAAAACCTGCCAGAAGCTTGGGCTATCCTTTTACCACTATCTCGGTGACCGGCTTGGTATCGGCAACGTCGGCCAACCGGTTCCGCCCCTGTCGGCGATCATTCTCGCTCGGGCTTGAGCACTTGGGGCCGCTTCGGCTCGGCTGCGCCACCACCGTTGCCCAATGAACCGGCACCGCCACCAAATCTGCCCCACTTACCCTCTTATGTAAGTGGGGCATTTTGGTTGGCGGGCTCTCTCCGAAGGGCATAGAGAAGTGTGCATAAGGGCTTGGTCTGCGAGTTGATTTCCAGCGTTGGGATTCCGCGGGCGGAGCAAATCAGATTCAGTCTCGACATGGCAAAGAGACGGCTCCCCTCACCTGAGCATGCCGATACGCTTTCACTGAAGGCGTTGCGAAGTTTGGTGACTGGTCTGCTGGAACGAGCTGAACAGGCTGAAGTTCGCCTCGCGAAACTTGAATCCGAGAACGTAGCCCTTCGCGCAGAAAACGCGGAGCTCCGCCTGGAAAACACCCGCCTGAAGGTCGAAAACCAACTGCTGCGCGACGAGATCGCCCGACTGAAGAGCTTGCCGCCGCGACCGCCGTTTCGCCCGTCCGGCATGGACAAGGCAACTGATATCAAATCCGGCGACAAACAGGCGAGCAAGAAGAAGCCGCGCGGCCCGAAGCTCGATGTGAAGCGGGTCAGCCGGGAAGAGATTTTACGTGCAACCATTCCGGCCGGTTCGCGGTTCAAAGGCTATAAAGGTTGTTTCGTGCGGGAATTGGTGCTGTCGGCCGAGCTCGTGCATTATCGCCGCGAGTGCTGGATCACACCTGATGGGAAGACGGTGATCGCACCGTTGCCGACGGGAATTATGGGCGGCTACGGACCGAACCTCCGGCGGCTCTGCCTGATGTTGCACGCGCAGGGGCAAGTGACGACGGGGCGGCTGATGACGTTGCTAAATGATATCGGCATCGAGATCTCGAAACGCCAGGTCGTTCGCCTTCTGACCAAAGAGCTGGATGGGTTTGTTGCCGAGGACGCGGCGGTGCTGCATGCCGGCCTGGTGTCGTCCACTTATGTCACGGTCGACGACACCGGTGCCCGCCATGCTCATGATAATTTTTACACCACCCAAATCGGGGGTGAGCATTTTACCGTCTTCCGAACGACGAAATCGAAATCGCGACTGAACTTCCTGTCGCTGCTGCGCGGCAACTACCAGGACTATGTCCTCAATGACGCAGCGTTCGACTATCTGGAAGAGCGCCGTGGCGATCCAGGCCTCGTTGCCAGACTGCGCACTTTCGAGCTGCAAGGCTTCTGCAATCAGGTACCATTCCTGGAATATTTGGCCGGCAAGGGCATCGATATTTTCGACAGGCAGGGGATCGGGGTCCTGGCCGAAGCCGGTCTCTGGGGTTCCATCCGCCATCACGGTCTTCTGGGCGACATGGTGATTGTCTCCGACGATGCCGGACAGTTCCGGGTTGGCAATCATGCCCTGTGCTGGGTCCATAGCGAGCGCCTTCTGCAAAAGCTGATGCCGGCAAAGCCAAAGGAGGCGCGATCGGTCGCGCTTATCCGCGATCTCGTCTGGCGATTCTACAAGATGCTGAAGGTCTGGAAACAAAAGCCTTTATCACAGGCAATCCCGGGCTTCCGACGACGGTTCGACAGGATCTTTACCCTGCGTACCGGCTATGATGCCCTCGACGCATTGCTGGTGCGGTTGCACCGCCGCAAAGCCGAACTGCTGCGCGTGCTCGAGCGACCAGAAATCCCGTTACACACCAACGCGTCAGAGAATGATCTGCGCAGTTTCGTCACCAAGCGAAAAATCTCCGGCGGTACGATGAGCCGGGACGGCCGTGTTGCGCGCGACACCATGCTCGGTCTGATGAAGACCTGCCAAAAGCTCGGACTGTCCTTTTACCACTATCTCGGCGACCGGTTCGGCATCCCAGCGTCATCGCCTGCCATGATCGCGTCGCACTGCGGCCAGGCCATCCCGCCGCTGGCAGGCCTTGTCGCCGCAAAAGCCTGAGTGCTGCTATCTGGTGCCGGGCTTCGTAAACGGCACGACACGGCCGTCTTTGGACGCCTCTCCATCGAGACCATGGCGGCCCACAAGCGTCAGCAATGACGGCGAGACATTCCAGTGCTTCTCATCGTCGGTATGAACCGTCACCGTCTTGCGATTGCGTCGGATGACGATGCCCCTGATCGCTCTTCCATCCGGCCCTTCGAACGTTACGCCGCTGCCGATCTTGATCTCTTGCAGGGCAGCCGCGGTCTTTTGCTGATGCAGGAAGTGGAGCCGCTCGACGATGCGTCCATGCAGTTCCATCAGCGTTGCTTCGTCGAGCCCCTCGATATCGATCCCGCCCATTGTGCTGCTCCCCGTCTCTCATCCTGATCGCGTCTTATGCTCCGACACCGATTATGGTAGAAGAGCATCAACGGCACAATTGCCCAGCGCTTCAGCAGCGCCCACAAATCAGCCCCTTTTACCCCTCTTATGTACGTGGGGCAAAATCGGTGGCAGCGTTTCGGTGAGCGAGCATAGAAGTGTGCATAACCCAGCGTTTTGAGAATTGATTGATAGCCTGGGGATTCTCCTGCCGGGGCAAATCATGATTCGATTCTGCCATGACGAAACGGCTCCCCTCCCCCGAGCATGCCGGCACGCTGTCGCTGAATGCGTTGCGCAGTCTGGTGTCCGGTCTGTTGGAGCGGTCGCAGCAGGCGGAAGCCCGGCTCGCGAAGCTTGAGGCCGACAACATCCAGCTGCGCGAGGAAAACGCCGCCCTTCGCTTGGAAAACACCCGGCTTAAAGTCGAGAACCAACTGCTGCGCGATGAGATCGCTCGACTGAAGAACCTGCCGCCGCGCCCGCCGTTTCGACCGTCCGGCATGGACAAGGCAACCGATATCAAATCCGGCGACAAACAGGCGAGCAAGAAGAAACCGCGCGGCCCGAAGCTCGATGTGAAACGGGTCAGCCGGGAAGAGATCGTGCGCACCAATGCTCCGGCCGGCTCGCGCTTCAAGGGATACAGAAGCGTCTATGTTCGCGACCTGGTGCTCAAGGCCGAGCTCGTGCATTACCGTCGTGAATGCTGGGTGACGCCGGATGGAAAGACGGTGCTGGCACCCTTGCCTATGGGAACCGTAGGTGGCTACGGCATCAACCTCAGGCGACTTTGCCTGATGCTGCATACACAAGGGCAGGTGACGACCGCGCGCCTGACGACTTTGCTGAACGACATCGGTATCGACATCTCAAAACGCCAGATTTTACGGCTTTTGACCCGGCAGCTGGATGGCTTTGTCGCCGAGGATGCCGCGGTGTTGCATGCCGGCCTGGTGTCGTCGTCTTATGTCACCGTCGACGACACCGGCGCGTGGCATTCCCATAATCCGTGTTACGCCACACACATCGGCGGCCCGAATTTTACTGTCTTTCGCACCACAAAATCGAAGTCCCGCCTGAATTTCCTGTCGCTGCTGCGCGGTGGCTACCAGGATTACGTGCTCAACGATGCCGCGTTCGATTACCTGAAAGAACGCCGTGCGGATGCGTCCATAACTGCCGTACTTCGCGCTTTTGAACCACAGCGCTTCTGCAACCAGGTCCCATTCATGGCGCATCTGGCCGAAAAGGGTATCGACATCTTCGACCGGCAGGAGATCGGCACGCTTGCCGAGGCCGGCCTGTGGGGTTCTATTCGTCACCACGGCCTGATGGGCAATACGGTGATCGTGTCCGACGACGCCGGCCAGTTCCGCGTCGGCAATCACGCGCTGTGCTGGGTTCATGCCGAACGTCTTCTGCAAAAGCTGATGCCAGGAACCGCCAAGGAGGAGCGGTCGCTCACCATGGTCCGCGATCTCGTCTGGCGCTTCTACAAGGCGCTGAAAGCCTACAAGCAGACCCCTTCCCCGCGGGCCGTTCCGGCCTTCAGACGACGGTTCGACCGAATCTTCGGCCTGCGCACCGGCTATGAGGCGCTCGACAAGCTGCTTGAGCGGCTGCATCGACGGAAGAGCGAGTTGCTGAAAGTTCTCGATCATCCCGAGATTCCGCTACACACCAATGCATCCGAAAATGCTTTGCGGAGCTTTGTGACGAAGCGGAAGATCTCCGGCGGCACGATGAGCCGCGATGGTCGTGTTGCACGCGATACCATGCTCGGTCTGATGAAGACCTGCCAAAAGCTCGGGCTATCCTTTTACCACTATCTCGGTGACCGGCTTGGCATCGGCAACGTCGGCCAACCGGTTCCGCCCCTGCCGGCAATCATTCTCGCTAGGGCGTGAACACGGGGTCACTTCAGTCCGGTTGCAGCACCACCGTTGCCCAACGAACCAGCACCGCCACCGAATCTGCCCCACTTACCCCTCTTATCCGGGAATGTTGGCCGTTTCCATCTCGTTAACCATATGAATTAACGTTGTTCTTTTCCAGAACAGAAGCTATTTAAGCCATTGCTTCCGTCACTCGGGACGGCGCCGTGGATGGGCAATCACTTCCGATAAGTACTGCGTATCGATAGGTGATGGTTTTTGGCGGCAAGAGATAGCGTATTTGTCCGTGAGAATTGGCGGAAAAGCCGCAAATCCGGGCCCCTTGAGGGCTTTTCATTTTGGGTCGCTGGAAATTCTGCCTGATTGAGCGGAAATAACGCGTGCTGAACCGGTCGAGCTCTTCCCCTCCCCGACCGCCTCTCGGCGTCAGAACCTCATCAAAAAGCCGGAGCCGGAGCGACCTCTTCCGAAATAGCCGATTTCCCTGCGTTTTCGCCATAGATGCCCGCTGACGTGCGTTCTCGGGCGGCGATGGGTCGATGCCTGCCTCACGTCATAGAACGCTCTCTATCGCCTCCCATTTTTGTCATAAAACACGCTTGCAAATCCCCATTTTCTCATGCATTCATTATCTGTACAAAGGCCATCAAAAAAGAGCCAGAACGAATGCCCCAGGTTGCAATCGCCAGCTCCCCCTCTCCGCGGCCCCGGCTGATCGGATACGCCCGGGTTTCGACTGACGATCAGCTCAACGATGCCCAGGTCGATGAGTTGCGCGCCGCCGGCTGCGATCGCATTCATCAGGAGCACGGATCCGGGTTATCCCGCACAAGACCGGTGCTCACCAAAGTGCTGAAGGATCTCACCTCTGGCGACGTGCTAGTCGTCGTTCGTCTCGATCGCTTGGCCCGATCAGTCAGCCATCTGCTTCACGTGATTGAAGACCTCGAAAAGCGCGGAGTTCATTTCCGCTCGCTGCGCGATCCGATCGATACGTCCACGCCGCAGGGAATGTTTTCCTTGCAGGTGCTCGGCGCCGTCGCCCAGCTTGAGCGCGCCCTGATCGCCGAACGAACCAAAGCTGGCATCAAGGCTGCGAAAGCCAGAGGGAAGCTTCCCGGAAATCCCGGTCTGCGCGAGCGCCGACCGGAGGCGATCAAGGCGGTGTCGAAAGCACGCGAGAAACTTTATCTCGACGAACTGATTTCGTCGGCACAGACCTGGCTGCCGACCGTGAGGCAGCTCAGGCCACAGCATAGTTGGGACAACGTCGTGCGCGTCCTTAACCGTCGCGGTCATCACTGGACGGTCGAACGATTACGCCGCGCGGTGCATCGGATGGTTCGTGAGAAGCTTGCAGAGCCAGAGCTGCTGGCCCGCTCACCGCGCCGCGCGCCCGAAGATCATTTGATGAAGTTGGTCGCCGCGATCACCATCGCCGACCCCAGTTTGTCGCTGCGCGACATTGCCGCGCAACTGGATCAGATGGGGGAACGGCCGGCGCGTGGTGGCAGGAGGTGGCAGCCCTCTTCCGTTAGGGCGCTGTTGGACGAGGCACATCGCTTCGGGTTAGTTCGTCCTTGACTAGCTGATTCATAAGGGAGCGCCCGCGCTTTTTGCCCGGCGAGCTTCCTTTCCCGGCGGAGATCTCCTTCCAATCCGTGCTTGCCACGACCTGTTCGGCCAACCCCGCCAAGGTGGATTTCCTCCTCCACCTGACGCCCGTCCGGTTCAATGGTGTAGCCGGTCATCATTGTTCCTTCTGCCAACGACCGAGGTGGTTTCTCGTCTCGAACCCGCATGATGGTATGCCGGCTCGTCACGATCTTTCTTCAGCGCGGCGACCTGCTGGGCTGCTTGTTCGGCCCTCAAAAGTCGCTCGCGCAAAACATCGGGCAACCGAGCCTGATCTCGCTTGCATATACGATCAAAAGGAGCCGCAAGGC
The DNA here is from genome assembly GCF_036528765.1 of Rhizobium sp. BR 362. Classification (NCBI taxonomy): domain Bacteria; kingdom Pseudomonadati; phylum Pseudomonadota; class Alphaproteobacteria; order Hyphomicrobiales; family Rhizobiaceae; genus Rhizobium; species Rhizobium sp. BR 362. The sequence continues at coordinate 31,656 of NZ_JARWGH010000028.1, forward strand.
TTATTACGGAGAGCTCGAAACAAATCAGCGTAAGCTCGATATAATCGAAAGGCTCATCTACTCTACTTCTTGCAAACCATTCTCGATGCGCAGCAGACGACTCTCACGCGCGTTGCGTTTTATATCCGCAAGGCAAAGTTCTATGAACGGTTCCGCGACCAGTTCAACAATCGCCAAGGCGATCTCCCGCATGTTCCGCGAAGGGATTGAAGGCTTCAAAGGTGGCCTGAGCGCGGAAAATTACATCTCGATCACAGGGGCTTCCCGGGCAACGGCGACTAAAGACCTTCATGATATGGTGGAGAAGGGGGCAATGAACCGCAGCGGTGAACGCCGACATACGCGTTACACCTTAAACCTGCCGGAGCCAGAGTGATAGAAACAACGGCTGGGGCACGGCCTTTCGTCCACTCTATCCAAAGAGCGCGACATCACTCGGCGGAAGCAGACTGGCTTGATTCTTGCTGTGGCTGGTCGTTAGTTTGCTGCCTAAACTGCGAAGACACGAGGATTGTTATGCCAACTGGCAAGGTTAAGTTCTTCAACGCCGATAAAGGCTTTGGTTTCATCACGCCGGAAAGCGGAGGAGGCGACGTTTTCGTGCATGTCACCGCCCTGCAATATGGCGATTATCTCAGAGAGGGACAGTCCGTTTCCTACGATCTCGGTCAGGATCGGAAGACCGGCAAGTTAAAGGCGGAAAACGTCAGACCGCTCTGAGGCCAATTGACCGGAGCGGCGGCAACGGGCTCAAAAGCGCCTCGGGGCCACCTGCTCTTAAATTGCGAGATCTCGGCCTGTGCCAAAGGCGCAGCGCCCAACTTCTTGGCCCGGTCGAAGGGTGTCACATCCAGAAGCGGAACGTCTATGAGACTAGCATAGCCCTCAAACCCCATCTTGGTGCAATAGCAAGACTCATGATGTTATCGGCACGTACGGTCGCAGCCGAAAGCAGCGTCTCCAGCGCCGTTGTTCCGCCGGCGCGGATGTCCGGATGATTTCGTTCAGAAGGCTACACAGCTCTTTGCATCCGAGGTTACGGCCCTTCGAATATGCTGTTTTCAGCGACCCCACTTTAGATTGATAGCTTATCGGCGATACTCGGGAGACCACAAGCCAGGATCTCACCTTGCTGCGGTCTCCAAACAGCATCAGCTTTTTGCAGCTCATGATGCTCTCCGGCCTGGCGAACCATTCGTTCGCATCAGCGCCATCAACATCGGCCCAAGTGAAAACTCTCCGCGTTCTGCCTTGCGGGTGAGGTCACGCAAATAACCGCCCGCATTGTTGATGTGCCCTGCCCTTTCGAGGATGCAGGCCATCACGGCCGCAGCATTCTCGGCACCGAGTGCCTCACAGGCATTCTGGTAGGCACTCGGACTGACGGCCAGCATCGATCGCACGACCACCGCGGCTGACATGAGATCGCGCCAACTCCCGACCGCCCCGCCCGGCCCGTAATTCGAAATCTCAGGGCAGGCCTGCAAGACCATTCCCAGTGGAAAAGCCTTTATCGGCTCTCGCATTCGCCCAATGTCTGGGTTCGATTTCGGCCCCTGCTCTTTTTCAGAGCAAGGTTCAAATTCATTGCTGGATTCGGGTTTTGAATTCTGTATGTGACGTCCAATTTGGACATCATTGCTATCTGTTTTTTGAGAATCTTCCTGAAATTCCAGTTGGTTGATGATCTCTTCACGCAACATTCGCATTTCGTCGAGGACGGATTCAATATCTTTGAGGGTTGGGGAGCGGGGGATGCCTGCGAGCAGCTGCACGTAGTAGCCCTCCAGCTTTTCCCAATCGCCAGAAGCGCCCTCTTCTATCGCAGCCGTCAGCAGCTTACGAACGTCACGACGGCAGATCGTCAGTGCTTCCTTGGCGCTGCGGAAGTGCCGGCGCTCGGCTGCTATCTGCTGTGCGAGCTGCGCAAGCTCTTCGGCGCGAGCAAGCAGCGGCGCGAGGCTGAAGCCGAACGCATCTTCGATCTGGCCGCCCTTGTCCTTTCGGGCGTATCGTTTGCCATTAGCACTGTCTTTGCGCTGGATCAGTCCAGCATCGACGAGTGCAGCAAGGTGGCGGCGCAATGTCGTGCCAGCAATACCATGCGCTCGAACGGAAAGCTGTTCATTTGATGGGAACACCACCAGGCCGCGCTCTTCCGAAAGCTCATTGTCGGGATAGAAGGTCAAGAGCGCATCAAGAACGGCAAGGGCGCGGTCCTGAATGCCGAGCACTGCCCTCGCCTCCGAGGCATCGCGAAAGATCTTCCATTTGTCGGCCGTCTTACCTGGCCGCATCTCAGCCGTTTTCATTTGCCCTCTTACCTGGGCAAGCGATACCGGCCGCCGCCCGAAGGGCGTCGTCACACTTCCACTCTGCATTTTTTCTCTCACCTTAATTGAGGCAAAAGAGATCCGCCCGCCAAATCGACGGTTACGACTCTTGACAGGGATTCGTGGAAATGCGATTCTCAATCTTGCTTAGGGAATACGAGAAGGGCTTCCACGACTTGGTCGTTTGGGGGCCTTTTTCTTTTGCGGCTTCAGTCTCCTTTGCTTCCCTCCTTCAGGAATTGCTCGTAGAGCGCATCCAAATTGCGGGAAAGATATTCTCCGAAACGGCCAGCATTCTTCGCCTTCATCGAGAGCGAGAAAGCTTTGCCCGTATTCTTGATTTCGGCCTGCACTGCCTTGTCCCGGGGCTGCCACTTCGCCTTTTGAGTCGAAACCTCCGCCTTCCTCACGGGCCGCGCTGTTCTGTTGAGCGCCTTGTACAGAGATGAAAAGCGTTCATCGGACGGCAATGCGTCGAAGCCGTCCGTGCTCAAAACTTCTGACACTTTGCCGCTATTGGCGAATTTTCCGACTAGAAGTGAAAGCTCTATCCAGCGCTCTCGGCCCACACCGGGAGCCGACCCGATTTTTTCTATGACGTTAGCCGAGATGCGCTCTGCCACCGTCATCATCTTCGAGACCGAAGCCGCATTCGCGGACAATGCCAAGGAAATCACCTCTCGGCCGTAACCAAGATCATCCAGGCGCTTGGCAAATAACGCCCTTTCGATAAAAGAGAGATTCGCGCGCGCGGAATTTTCCTGCCCTTGAGCAATGACATGGGAACGGTCGTCGATTGCCTTGACAATAGCCCGGACTTTTCTGCCGAGGTCCCTTGCTGCCCTTACCCGTCTGTGGCCGAAGACAACCTGATAAAGACCATCGACCTTTGTATGGGGCCGCACGAGAATAGGCGTATCCTGCCCACGTACCCTAATTGCCTCTAGCAGATCTTGATACTCGCCGTCGTCGTCTGATATCCGATCCTTTACGAAGGAGCCTTCAATTTGTGCCGGATCAAGTTCGATAATTGCCTCGCCTTCGAGATATTTGTCAGCCTGCTTTGCCAGCTCGTCCAGCGAACGCACGAGAGATTTGCCTGCGCCTCGCATTGGATATGCAGGTGCCGTGCCGCTATCTTCATGCAGGTCAGCAAGTCCCTCGAGCAGATTTTTCCGTGCCATCTCATTTGCTCCGAGCAGCCGTTAGCTGCTTGTTTTTCCGCATAAAACGTTCGTTTTTGTCAGCTGACAAATCGACGTCCCCATGACTCGTGAACGAGGCCGGCAATTTCAGCATTCACTGCATCCAACGATTCCATCGCACGGTCATACGTGCCTCTATTCATGGATGCCCGATCGACTTCGTACAGAGTTTGCTTGGTAATTCCGGCATCTGAAACCGCCGTCGACTTCACCATCTGGTTCTTTAGTATGAACTCGTTGAACATCGTGGACATAAAGCCGACCATCTGGGCTTGCGGAACATCGGTCGGCTCGTAGCGCGTAATCAAGTATCTGTACCAGGAGAGGTTCACTTCCGCACCAGCGGCACGGATCGGCTTTAGAATTCCACCAAGCATCAGAAGGAACTGACCCATCGACATCACGTCGAGCATCTGCGGATGGATTGTTATCAGAACACTTGTAGCTGCGGTCAGTGCGGTCAGCGTCAAATATCCGAGCTGCGGTGGACAGTCGACGACGACGACATCATAACGATCGTCGACCTCAGCCAAAGCCCGCGATATGCGGGTGAAAAACGTTTTGCCTTCATTAGAAGACTTATCAGACATCGCAAGCGGCGTGTCATATTCATACTCCTGCAAATCGAGGTTTGCAGGGACAATGTCCAATCCAGGAAAATTAGTGGTCTGGATGATCTCCGAGATCGGCTTTCTCGCACCATCATAGCGAATGGCATCATAGATGGACGCGATCTGATCGAGCTCCGGTTGGAAGCCGTGCAGAGACGAAAGGGATGCTTGAGGGTCGAGGTCTACGGCAAGGACGCGATGCCCCGTCAATGCCAGGTACTGCGCTAAATGCGCGGCGGTCGTGGTTTTCCCCGAGCCCCCTTTGAAGTTGACTACAGCAAGCACCTGCAGCTTTTCACCGCCGCGCCGGTGGGGAACATACATGCGGTTGTCGGATCGACCGTGCGTATCCAGATATTGACGCAGTTCCAACATCTGTTCGGCGGTGTAGGAGCGACGACCGGAGGACGATGTTTGAGGGGAGGGGCCCTTTCCGTCCAGATGCAGCTTTTTCAATGTGCTCTGCGATACGCCGACATAGGTCGCGACCTCCGCCAGCGAGAAGCTTCGCAATGTCTTTTTCGCGTTGGGCGGGAATCGTTGTACGCTAAGTAGGTGCAGCTTTTTCGAGATCAAATCACCCTGTTCTAGGATTTGATCTTCAAAGTGCATCGGCATCTTAAGCGAAGCCATCGAATTAGCGTTCATTGTCAGAAATCTTTCAGATAACGGTTTTCGGCCCGATATTGCCACTGAACCGTTATTATGTCCGATTCTCGCGGGCCGGCAAGGAAAATGCGGCTAATAAACTGTTAATAGCCGGGACGCCCCTTGACCTATGGTTAACGCCGCCATCGGTATTTCCCTTGCAAATCCAATCTGTTACCGCTCCGAGTCACAACGTTCGTTGCATATTTGTTCACTGGTGATTCCTACAACTAAGGGAATAACACGCGAGATCAGATCAGCGCGTTGTCGCCCAAAACCGCGCGCGACTCACCAAAATACCTTGTAGGATTCTACAACTGCCCAGCCATTCTAATCCGTGCTGATCTTTGTCGATAAATTTAAGCGACGGAGATCAGTATGAAGGTTGTTGCGATATCGACCAGACATGGGCTTCCTGCACAGCACCTTCTCGAAGCACATCATCGACTTCGAGCTCAAGTGTTTTCAAATCGGTTGGGTTGGGAGGTCGGTGTTCTTGACGGCCGGGAAGCGGACGTCTTCGACGCTCTCCAGCCGACTTACATACTCGCCGTATCGGACAGCGCTCGTGTGGCAGGATGCGCTAGACTCCTGCCGGCCATGGGTCCGACGATGGTGACCCATGTCTTTTCGTCACTGCTAACGCATCGACACCTAAACGCCCATCCAAGTATGATCGAAAGCTCCCGTTTTTGCGTGGACACAACCTTGGTCGATCTTCGCGGAGGAGGCCTCGTCCACGAGGCCACTTTGACCATGTTCGCAGGCATCATCGAATGGTGCATCGCAAATGGGTACACGGAGCTCGTCACGGTGACCGATCTTCGATTCGAGCGGATCCTTGCACGCGTTGGGTGGCACCTATCGCGATTGGGCGAACCAAAGAACATTGGCAAGACAATTGCCGTCGCGGGCACCTTACCGGTGAACGCCGAGACATTCCTGAGGCTTCGTCCATCCAGTTACCGTTCTGAATTCATCTCCCCAGATGGGCAGCGGAAAAGGAGAAATCCATGAACCAGCTCCGCTCTCACCACCGGCTTGTCTGCAAACTTCAAGACGCGCTCGGCCATAAGCTGTGCGCCGCATTGGAAGACGTGGATGTGATCGAAATAATGCTCAATCCGGACGGAAAGCTCTTTATTGAGCGCCTCGCTCACGGCGTTGCGGCGGCCGGCGAAATGTCCCCCGTCGCCGCGGAAACGGTGATCGGAATTGTGGCGCATTTCCTTCAGTCCCAGGTAGACACGAAGCAACCGATCATCTCCGGCGAGCTCCCGATAGGTGGGCACCGCTTCGAAGGCCTTTTACCACCAGCGGTCGCCAAGCCAGCCTTTACGATCCGCCGCCGTGCCCCACGCCTAATTCCGCTGGAAGAATATGTGCGGTCAGGCGCGCTGACGGGATGCCACGCCTTAATGATCCGAAAGGCGATTTCCAAAAGGCGAAACATCATCGTATCCGGGGGCGCCGGTTCTGGCAAAACGACGCTTGCGAACGCGTTGATCGATGAGATCGTCAAATTCGCCCCCGAAGACCGTTTGGTGATCCTCGAAGATACCGCCGAAATTCATTGTTCGGCCGAGAACGCCGTTCTTCTGCATACCAGCGATACCGTTGATATGTCACGATTGCTGAAGAGCACGATGCGACTGCGCCCCGACAGGATTGTCGTCGGCGAAGTCCGCGACGGTGCCGCGTTGACTCTGCTGAAGGCGTGGAACACCGGTCATCCCGGAGGCGTTGCGACAATTCACTCGAACACCGCCATGTCGGCCCTCCGCCGCTTTGAACAATTGACCGCAGAAGCAAGCCAGCAGCCGATGCACGAGGTTATCGGTGAGGCAGTCGACCTCATCATCTCCATTGAACGGACACCGCGCGGGCGACGGGTTCGAGACGTCATCCACATCGAACGGTTCGCGGAGGGCCAATACCAGATCGGTTCAGACCAACTCGATGAGGAAGAGGAGGCCCGTCATGTCGCGTAAGCCTTCGCTCGCCAAGGTCACATTCTCTGTCCTAACGACAGTTCTCGCTTCGCTTGATCCGGCACTCGCCAGTTCGGGCGGTGGCGGACTGCCCTGGGAAGGACCACTGCAGCAGATTCAAGAGTCGATCACCGGACCTGTCGCAGGATACATCGCACTTGCGGCTGTCGCCATAGCCGGCGGCATGCTCATATTTGGTGGGGAGTTGAACGACTTCGCGCGGCGACTTGTATACGTGGTTCTCGTCGCCGGCATTCTGCTCGGTGCCACGACCATTGTGGGCCTGTTCGGCGCGACTGGAGCTTCAATTGGCCTGACGAGGGAGCTGGTCGCCTCGGACGGCTTCCAAGGCGCAGGAGTGACAAATGGCTGAGTCCGCGTCCGGTCTGCAGCGGAACCGCATCCACCGCGCGCTGTCGCGCCCGAACCTTCTGGTGGGCGCGGACCGGGAACTGGTGCTGATCACCGGCTTGGCCGCAGTCATCCTCATCTTCGTCGTTCTTACGATCTATTCGGCGCTCTTCGGCGTTGGCGTCTGGATTGTCATCGTCGGGCTCTTGAGAATGATGGCAAAGGCCGATCCGCTCATGCGACAGGTCTATGTCCGCCATATCTCGTACAAGCATTGCTACAAGGCGACCTCCTCGCCGTGGCGCCGGTATTGAGAGGAACGCATGGTCGCTCTCAAACGCTTCCGGGCCCCCGACCCATCCTTTGCTGATCTCGTCCCCTATGCCGGCCTCGTCGACAATGGTGTTCTCCTGTTGAAAGACGGAAGCCTGATGGCCGCCTGGTATTTTGCGGGACCAGATTCAGAGAGCGCCACGGCCCTCGATCGCAACGAACTGTCGCGCCATATCAATACAATCCTCTCGCGGCTCGGGAGCGGCTGGATGATCCAGGTCGAGGCAGTTCGCATCCCGACATTCGACTATCCGTCGGATAATCGTTGTCACTTTCCCGATCCTGTAACTCGCGCGATCGACGCCGAGCGGCGGGCGCATTTCGCCCGCGAACAGGGGCATTTCGAGAGTAAACACGCGCTGATCCTGACCTATCGGCCGCTCGAATCCAAAAAAACGGCGCTCAGCAAATACATCTACTCGGACGAGGTGAGCCGCAAGAAGACCTATGCCGACACGGTGCTGTTCATTTTCAAGAACGCGGTCCGCGAGATCGAGCAGTATTTCGCCAATACGCTTTCGATCCGTCGCATGGAAACGCGGGAGGCTCTCGAGAGGGGAGGGGCGCGGGTTGCCCGCTACGACGAACTGCTCCAATTCGTTCGCTTCTGCATCACTGGTGACAACCATCCGATCCGGCTGCCGGATGCGCCCATGTATCTCGACTGGATCGCGACCGCCGAGCTTGAACATGGGCTGACCTCAAAGGTTGAAAGCCGCTTCCTCGGTGTCGTCGCGATCGACGGCCTGCCGGCCGAGAGCTGGCCGGGGATCCTCAACAGCCTCGATCTCATGCCGCTAACCTACCGCTGGTCGTCGCGCTTCATTTTTCTCGACGCGCAGGAGGCCAGACAAAAACTGGAGCGGACCCGCAAGAAATGGCAGCAGAAGGTGCGCCCATTCTTCGACCAGCTTTTTCAGACGCAGAGCCGTTCGCTTGATCAGGACGCCATGAACATGGTCGCCGAGACAGAAGAGGCTATCGCCCAGGCTTCGTCGCAGTTGGTCGCATACGGCTATTACACGCCCGTCATCGTTCTCTTCGATCACGATCGTGAAGGACTGCAGGAAAAGGCAGAGTCCATCCGCAGACTTATTCAGGCGGAGGGCTTCGGGGCGCGCATCGAAACGCTCAACGCCACCGATGCCTACCTCGGCAGCCTACCGGGCAATTGGTATTGCAACATCCGCGAACCGCTGATCAATACCAGCAACCTTGCCGATCTCATTCCGCTCAACTCTGTCTGGTCGGGCTCCCCTGTCGCGCCGTGCCCGTTCTACCCGCCGAATTCACCGCCACTGATGCAGGTGGCGAGCGGGTCGACGCCGTTCCGGCTGAACCTACATGTCGACGACGTCGGTCACACACTCATTTTTGGGCCGACCGGTTCGGGCAAGTCGACGCTGCTTGCACTAATCGCCGCGCAGTTCCGGCGCTATGAACGCGCCCAGATCTTCGCCTTTGACAAGGGGAACTCTCTCCTTCCGCTGACCCTTGCCACCGGAGGTGATCACTATGAGATCGGTGGCGACGCTCAAGAAGAGGCGAAGGCGCTGGCCTTCTGCCCGCTGTCGGACCTCTCCAGCGACAGTGATCGCGCATGGGCCGCGGAATGGATCGAGATGTTGATCGCGCTGCAGGGCGTGACCATCACCCCGGACCACCGCAATGCGGTCTCTCGCCAGATTGGCTTGATGGCCAGTGCAGCGGGCCGATCTCTCTCGGACTTTGTAAGCGGCGTACAGATGCGCGAGATCAAGGACGCGCTCCATCACTACACCGTCGATGGTCCCATGGGCCAGCTTCTCGATGCTGAGAAAGACGGACTGTTGCTTGGCTCATTCCAGACCTTTGAGATCGAAGAGTTGATGAACATGGGCGAGCGGAACCTCGTACCTGTTCTCACCTATCTGTTCCGCCGCATCGAAAAGCGCCTCGATGGCTCACCGAGCCTCATCGTCCTAGACGAAGCCTGGCTGATGCTCGGCCATCCGGTCTTCAGGAGCAAGATCCGAGAGTGGCTGAAGGTGCTGCGCAAGGCGAACTGCGCGGTGGTATTGGCCACGCAATCCATTTCCGATGCTGAGCGTTCCGGCATCATCGACGTGTTGAAGGAATCCTGCCCCACGAAAATTTGCCTGCCGAACGGCGCCGCAAGTGAGCCTGGGACCCGCGAGTTCTATGAGCGGATTGGCTTCAACGAGAGACAGATCGAGATCGTTTCGAATGCGATTCCTAAGCGAGAATATTACGTCGCAACGTCCGAAGGCAGGCGGCTCTTCGACATGTCGCTCGGCCCCGTGGCGCTCAGTTTCGTTGGCGCATCCGGCAAGGAAGACCTGAAGCGCATCCGCACGCTCAGTTCCAAACACGGCCGCGACTGGCCGATCCACTGGCTACGAACGAGAGGAGTTCAGGATGCCGCAGCGCTGCTCAACCTCGAATAAATTGCTCACTGGCCTGGCGGCTGTCGCATTGATGGCCGGCACTGTCGTGCCCGCAAATGCTGGAACTGCCACGGGTGCCGCCACCGAGTGGACGCAGGTCCTCAATAATGGCGAGCTGGTCGCTTTGGTCGGGAAGTCCGGCGAGCAGATCCAGAACCAGCTCACCCAGATCAGCCAGCTCGCACAACAGATCGAAACGCAGCTGAATATCTACCAAAACCTCCTCCAGAACACGGCGACGCTTCCGTCGCATATGTGGGGGCAGGTCGAAAGCGATCTCAACCAGCTGCGCAGCATCGTCGACCAGGGCCAGAGCATCTCGTTTTCCATGGGCAATGCGGATGATGTGTTGCAACAACGTTTTCAGAGCTACTCAAGCCTTAAAACCAACCTGCCAGACAATTCGTCGTTTTCTACCACCTATCAGTCCTGGTCCGATACGAACCGGGACACGATCGCCAGCACGCTGAAGGCGGCGAGTCTGACGGCCGAGCAATTCGATAGCGAGGAAGGCACGATGTCCTCGCTGCGGTCCATGTCCGAGACCGCCGACGGGCAGATGAAAGCCCTGCAGGTCGGGCATGAGATCGCCGCGCAACAGGTCGCCCAGATTCAGAAGCTTCGCGGCCTCGTCTCGCAGCAAATGACGATGATGGGCACCTGGCTCCAGACCGAACAGACCGACAAGGACCTTGCGCAGGCGCGGCGTGAGAAATTCTTCAGCGGGACTGCCCCTTCCACCTCCGGCGGCGAAAAGATGAAAGTCGAGTGGTAAGCACATGACAACAATATGTCTTCGGCGGCTCCGCACCGCGATGGTGATTGCCACCTTCTGCATGCTGGCAGCACAGCCGGCAGTCGCCCAAGAAGGTTCAGTGCTGACCTCATTACAGAGCCAGATCACCACGGCCGCAAAGGGGTGGGAAACTACTGTCATGGATGCGGCGAAATCCTTGTTCTGGATCCTCGCGACAATCGAGATTGGCATCGCCGCCGTCTGGCTCGCATTGCAGGCAGCTTCGCTAGACAGCTGGTTTGCCGAGCTTGTCCGGCGGATCATATTCGTCGGCTTTTTTGCCTTCGTTTTGGGACAGGGGCCGGCCTTTGCGAAGGCAGTGGTGGATAGTTTGTTTGAGATTGGGGCTGGAGGCGGCACGGCCTCCCCAGCAGACGTCTTCAATGCTGGACTCGCCGTCGCAACGAAGATGTCGGAAAAGATACAGTTCGGTCTTTTTGAGGACAACGCGTTGGCGATCTCGGCTGCTTTTGCAATGGTCGTCGTCGTCATCTCATTCTCGCTTGTCGCCGCGATTTTCGTGTCGGTCATGGTTGAGATGTATATCGGCCTTCTTGCCGGTATGATCATGCTGGGGCTTGGCGGCTCGTCCTATACAAAGGATTTCGCGGTCCGATATTTGGTCTACGCCTTCTCGGTCGGAATGAAACTCATGGCGCTCGTCATGATCTCGCGTATCGGATCAGAGGTGCTGATCGGGTTGGCAGACCAGCCCGACATTGGCGACCAGTTCCAGACTGCGCTTGCGATCGCTGGTATCGCTGTCGTGGTCTTCATTATCGCCATCTACGTCCCGAACATCATGCAGGGTGTTGTTCAGGGCGCGTCCGTCTCGGGCGGAATGGAGGCAATAAGGCACGGTGGTCAGGCCGCATCGTTTGCGACAGGAGCAGGGTTCCTCGCGGCGGGCGCTGCCGGGGCGGGATTTGCGGCGGCTCAAACCGCGCGCGCCGCGGGGTCATCCGTCGCAGGCGCAATGCTGCGGGGTTTCGGCGCAGGGATCGGCTCGGCAGGAAAAGCGGCGGGCTCGGCTACCAAGGAGAAGGCCATCGGCTCTCCCGGTGCCTACGCCGGGTCTATCCTAGGCCTTGCTAACGCCAAGCTGGATCAGGCGCGCAGTGGGCACAGCGGACCAAAGCCACTTCCCGAACTTAAAGACTAATAGCAATCAGAAAGTGATCGATCGATGGCAGCGAAACGCGCTCCCGAAAACCCGTATCTTGCCGCGCGCCAGGAATGGAATGAGCGATACGGCTCCTATGTGCAGGCCGCGGCCGCATGGCGCATCGTCGGCATACTGGGTCTGACCATGGCCGTGATCGGCTTCGGGTACGCGATATACCTAAGCACGCAGGTGAAGCTGGTGCCTTATATCGTCCAGGTCGACAAGCTCGGCACCTCGGTCACCTCAGGGTTCCCCGAGCAGATCGAATACGCGGATGTGCGGGTGGTGCGCGCCACGCTTGGCAACTTCGTAACGAGCTTCCGCAGCGTCACACCGGATGCCGTAGTGCAAAAGCAATATATCGATCGAACCTATGCGCTTCTGCGAGCTTCCGATCCCTCGACCCAGAAGATCAATGACTGGTTCCGCAGCAATTCGCCGTTCGAAAAGGCGAAGTCGTCGACGATCGCCATCGAGGTCAACAACATAGTGGCGCTCTCCAATCAGACTTATCAGATCGACTGGACCGAATACGAACGGGACCGGAAGGGCAAGGAAACCGGGACGCGCCGGTTCCGCGGAATCGCGACGGTTGCGCTTACCGCGCCGCAGGACGAGGCGACCATCCGCCTCAATCCGATCGGCCTCTACGTTAGGGATTTTGACTGGACGGCACAGCTTTGAGGGCAGGGGATTTGACATGCACAGAACAGCACTAATTGCAGCCACCGGCTGCTTGGCGGGACTCGTCTTTGTGGGCGGCGCTGAGGCGCAGACCATGACGGCAAATGAGGTGAATGGCACGACCATTTCCAGGAAATGGCGCGTCGCGCCCGGACTGGTGACGGCAGGCTCCGATGGCAAGGTCACCTTTCTCTTCGGCGAAACCCAGCCGTCCGTTGTCTGCTCGCCCTTGCAGGTCTGCGATATCGAACTCCAGAGCGGCGAGATCGTCCGCGATGTTCTCGTTGGAGATACTGTTCGCTGGAAGGTGGAGCCTGCCACCTCCGGTGCAATCGGCGGCCAAGCGATCCATCTGATCGTCAAGCCGTCGGAAGTAGGTCTTGTCACCTCGATGGTGGTCACGACGTCGCGACGCACCTATTACATCCAGCTCAAGTCACATCCGAGCCAGTACATGGCACGCGTCGGCTTCGAATATCCGGAGGACGTCTCGACCAAGCTCGCCGACATCAATTCCCGGCTCGAGACCGGCGGCATTCCCGGGGCGGCACCCGACAAACTGAACTTCTCATATTCCGTGAGTGGCTCGGCACCTTGGAAGCCGACGCGGGTCTATTCGGATGGCGTGAAAACCTACATCCAGTTTTCGAAGTCGATCTCAGGTCAGGATGCACCGGTGCTGGTCGTGATCCACGGCGGCCAGAGCCGCATCGTCAATTACCGAATGAAGAACGACTTGATGATCGTCGATTATGCCGTCGACGAGGCGATCCTCGTCTCCGGCGTCGGCTGGCGCCAGCAGAAGATTACCATTCGGCGAGGAGGCTAAGCTATGCACAAGCTTCTCGTCATCATCATCAGCGGCTTTCTCACCGCATGCCAAACTGCTGGGGATGGGTCTGACGCCAGGTCAAACGCCGCGCCGGTCTCCGGGCCCGCCGCAAGTGCCATCGCCGCCGACATGGCAAGCCGGCTCGCCGAGCAGATCAGTCCCGTGAGGTCGACGACAATCAAGATGGAAAGGGACACATCGGAGTTTGCGGCGGCACTCGAGGCGGCCCTCAAGGGCTCTGGCTACACCGTTCTAACCGACGGCAAAGTTGGAAAGGACGTGAAACCGGTCGAGCTCACTTACGCGATCGATGGCACTCAAGATCAGGTGCTCGCGCGGCTGTCAACACCGTCCATTACCCTTGGCCGCGCATACAAAGCAACGGCCGCCGGTGCGACGCCGGCAAGTCCGCTCTCCATCATGCAGCGTAATTGAGGGGAAAGGTATGATCCAATCGCTCCAGCTCGGCCCTTCAAAGCAAGCCGACGATCCGAAAGGAATGCGCCGCCTCAATCGGCTGCCAATTATTACCGCAACCGTCCTCATCGCGCTATTCTTCGGCGTGGTCGTGATCGGCCTATCGTGGCGAGGACTTCCCTTCAACTGGAGCTACGATATCGACAGCAACTTGAATACACCGGCGACGAACTTCGGTGACCAGCTCAAGCGCGGCATCAGTGACGGCATCATCGGCGAGCCAGGTGAGCGCGAAGTGCTCCAGCCAACACCCACCGTCGAGCAGAAGGTGGAGAAGGGAGCACCTGTTATAGACCGCCGGCCTACGGAACGGCAAGAAAGAGGCCCGCAGCTCGAATCAGAGGAGGAATGGCGAGCCCGCCTAAAGCGGGAGCAGGATGAACAATATATCCGTGAAGCTCAGCGCCAGCGGATGGCTCACCTGCAGGCGCGGGCAACCGCTTTGGACTCGCCTTTGAAGGTGGATATTTCTGATGTCGAGAAGGCCGCTAAAAGTTCCACAGACGCCGGTCGTCAGACTGCGACGACGACAGCCAACAATGCTTCTGATCTCTACACCGCCGCATCGAAATCCGGGCTGACGGCCCAGAACGTCGACCCGAATGCCCAAAGTTCGAAGGAGGATTTCTTCAATCAGGACATCAAGGATCTTGGCTATTTGCCGAATAAGGTCGTGCCGCAGATGTCGCCGTATGAGCTGAAGCGCGGCTCGGTCATTCCAGCCACGTTGATCACAGGTCTCAACTCAGACCTTCCGGGCCGGATCATCGGGCAGATCAGCCAGAATGTCTATGATAGCGCCACCGGCTACCGGCTCCTGATCCCGCAGGGAGCCAAGTTGTTCGGCCGTTACGATTCCAAGGTTTCCTTTGGCCAGGACCGCGTGCTCGTCGTCTGGACCGATCTGATCTTCCCGAATGGCTCGACGCTGCAAATCGGCGGCATGGCTGGGACCGATGGGGCAGGTTATGGCGGGTTCAAGGATAAGGTCGATCGGCATCTCTGGCGCACGTGGAGTTCGGCAGCACTTGTCGCGATACTCGGAACCGGCATCGACATGTCGATGCCCGAAAGCACGACGCTTGCCACCCAGGACACAGCCTCCGATGCCGCCAGACGGAATTTTGCGGACACCTTCGGTCGCGTTGCCGAGCAGACGATCTCGAAAAACTTGAACGTTCAGCCGACAATCCAAATCCGGCCGGGATACGAGTTCAATGTCTTGGTCGATCAGGATATCGTCTTCCCCTCTACGTACAGCAGTCAGTGATACAGCATCAGAAGAGATCTTTGTTTAACTTCATCTCTTGGTCAGAAGGTTTGATTGCGAAATAGAGGTGAATAGACGTTTGCGCGGGTGAGCGCAGATCTGTATCACTTCCGAAGGAGCGGGGGCGCCTTCACGTACAACAGAAAGGAGACAGGTCTGTGGATCCAGCCTTAAGCGCTCTCATTGACATGGTTGAAGCCTCATACGATGAACGGATGATCAAACGCGGGCTCAAAGGGTTCGTTCATTCGTGCGGATTTCAATTCTTTGCATATCTGCAAACGGAAGGCCTTAGCGCCCGCGCGCTCAGTTCCTATCCCGAGAAATGGCAGAAAATTTACCTAAGCAACCAATATTCTCGGGTGGATCCGGTCGTTACGGAAGCCAAACGCCGGATGGAGATGTTTTCCTGGGCGATCGATGACTGGCCGTCTCGTGGGAGCTCTGAGTTCAATCGTTTTCGGGATGAAGCGGTAGAACATGGCATTCGCAGTGGGGTGACGGTTCCCGTTCAAGGCAGTTTCGGCTCGATCATTATGCTGACATTCGCGTCCTCGGGGCATAAAGCTGATATTTCAAAATGTCAAAAGCAACTAAACCCGCTTCAGGCGGTGTTGGCAATTCACTATCGCCTGAAGATCATAGCTGCGTCGACGATCGTCGCACCCAGCCGGCTGCTTTCACCAAAGGAAGCGATGTGTCTTACGTGGGCGGCAAAGGGTAAAAAGGCTTGGGAGATTGCCATTTTAATGGGAATTACCCAACGAACAGTGCAACACCATTTCGATCGCGCACGCAAAAAGCTGAATGCCGCGACGATCCCTCAGCTCGTGGCAATCGCGAAGGACCGCGGTTTGGTTTAACCATCATTCGTTGTTTTCGGAGGGCACATCGGGAACATAACCAAGCGCATCGACGATTTCCGAGAGTTCTTCCTGCTGCGCTTCTGACTTCTTTTGACGATCGAGATACTCATCTTGCAGGCTCTTGAGCACGTCCCTGGAAGTCGAGGCGTTGGCGGTTGCAAGAGTCCACGCTTCGTAGACAGCTTCATCCGCGGCTAGAAGTCGGCGGTGCTCGCGGATCGCAGAAATTGCTAACGCTTTCAAATCGGCTTCTCGCATCGCTTTATAACGAGACTCTCTTTTGCCGCTTGTCTCGAATGAGACCTCGTTGTCCATCCGCTTCTCCTCTTACCTCGTTTGCGACCCGGCAAGGATCGAGACCTTCCGGTAGCGTATACGCTTTGCAGAATAGATCCCATCCTTCAGTAAGATGGGTGGCTACAAACTCGACAATTCATTCCTCGCAAGAAGAGGGCATCAGTGAACGCCTAATCACCCTGATTCGTATGAACATTCCATATCCGGAATACGGCTGTAGAGAATACTCCGTGGAGAAATACTCTGCAAGCCGCTGCTCTCTCCAGCATGGAGATTCGAGAGGTGTTTGCACGGAATCTGAAAGCCGCGCGTCAAGCCAAAGGCCTGTCGCAAGAAGAGCTCGCGTTTGAGGCAGGCATCGATCGAACTTATATCAGTTCTTTGGAGCGCAGTGTCTATAATGCAAGCATCGACGTTGTCGATCGCCTGGCGACGGTCTTAGGTGTTGAGGCGTCTGAACTGCTGAAACGTCGGCCTGAGACAAAAATTGAGCCACTGAGATGACGGGTACAGGGCTGGGAACCGAAAACAAGGCAAACAAGGACGCAATGCTCAGCGCGTCCTCAACCCCGAATGTCCGACAGGCTCTGGAGGAATTGCTATGCGGCCATAAAAGGTCATGCCATCCGGCGAACGTTCCGCGGTACCCTTTTTCGCCTGTGGCGTTGGCACTTTGGAATTGCCCTTCAACTTTTCGACGAGGATGATTATGCATGCCGGGGATGTTCCATCCGTCGCGCCGTTTCCGACGTAAGAAACTCGAGTGCTTATTTGCCTCCGATCCTCGAAAGATCGATCCGAATTCCGGCTTGGCCAATAACCTCATTCACCTTCGTCCGCATCTCGGGAGTGGTCGCGGTGGCTGGCGGTTCATCGACGGACCGCGCTTCGCTTTGCCGAGGCAATTCGATGGAGGCTCCTGGATCCTGCGCTTGAAACACACCGACGCCCTCGAACTCGCCGGCTTTCCACGCATAGAGCGCATCCTCGAAAATCTGGCGGAAGACGTCATCGCTCTTCGGATCGCCGTACCATTTGGCAACAATGCGCAGGACCTTGGCGAACATCGCCGTTCCCTTGCGCAGGTTCTGGCAAGCATCGACCAAATCCGTTTTGAGATCGGCCAGGTCCTTGACGCCCACACCGGCTGGAAACTGCGTCAGACCGACACGAACGACAGCGTTGCCGGCATATTGGCGCACGATGTCCATCGCCTCGTCGGGTGATCTGGCCTTGGGCACCAGGATCAACCGCCCTCCCGAGCGCACGGTCACCGCAAGGGGATCGGCAGAGCCCGCCGCCGCGACGAACTGCTCGACGATCGCGGGTTTCAGTGAAGGGTCGGCGCAGTCTTTGATAAGGGCGGCGTCGAGCATGGGACCTCCTCGGCATCAGGTGTTGAAAGAAAAAACGACTGGCCTGGAAAACAGCTTTGCCCAGGCGGCGGTGCTGGCGCGCTGGATGGCGACAATGGACGTGCCTTTGGTCCACCAGCCGTTGCCGACCGCAACGATCACGTCCGGACTGCCGAGCATCGATTGCAAGACCGGCCAGACGAGCAGTTGCTCGTAGCAGATCAGCACCGCCACCCGCCCGGAGCCGAGCGCGACGACAGGATTTGCAAAGATGTGCGCTTGCGCTCCGGCGTTGCCGCCGAAGAGCGGCTGCCAGGGCTGCCACATCGAGCCCGGAACCGGCATCCGTTCCCGGTAGAGGATCCGACTGCTATCTGCGGAGATTGCAACCACCACATTGTCGTATCCGGCCGCGTTAACGACTGCCGCGCCCGCGAGAACGGTCGTGTCATGCCCTGATAGCGCGCGGATCCAAAGCCGTTCGACCGTCGGCGTCCAGAAGCCCAACGTACTTTCAGGAAGGATGACGGTTCGAACACCGTCGGTCCCTCGTTCAAGCACCGTTGCAATTAGATCACGGTGGCGGGCCATGCTGGTGTCCCGCCCGACCGACGCACCCAATTCGAGATCGACGCCCCGCCAGGCTTCCGGTAGCTTCGGGTCCGTCCACGAAGCGGCGGACCAAAGCCAGAAGCCTATAAGGCCCATGGCGACAGTTGGGCAGAGGCGGGAAACGAGGCCCGCCAAGCCGGCTGTCGTGACGGCCAGTCCCCACCATCCCCATCCCGGAAACAACACGCCTGCGGCCGTGATGGGATGCGCCCAGCCGGTAATGCCGAAAGGGGGAACCACCATCAGTACGGCCGCCAGGACGTAGCGGCCCGGACGAAGGCCAACCTCCTTCGTCCACAGGAGCGCATGCGCCGCGACAAAGCTGGCCGAGGCAGCCAGCCACAGCAGCAGGCCCGGCCAGATATCCGCAGCATAGAAGGTGGCCACGCCTTGCGGCAGGCCGCGCGACGCCGACAGGAAATATGCTGCGGAAACCAAGGTTGCCGTCTTTTTCGTTCTCGACAGCGACCAGAGGACGGGAAAGCCGAGCGCCACCGGCAACAACAGCACGTGGCCGCTCCATGCCACCGATCCGACGCCGACCGAGGCGATGATAAGCAGCGTTGGCCAAACCCAGTCATGGCGCATAGGTCAGCACCTCACGCGCCAGACCGAGAATGCCGGATGTCGGCACAGGCCCGAAATAACGGGAGTCGAACGAGCCGGCGAAGGCCGAATGCAGGAAGACCTCACCGCCCGGTACCACGCCGCCCGAAAACCGTGTCAGCGGCCGACCTTCTCCGTCTTTTTCGGCGACAGTGGAAGCACGAACCAGGCGCCCATCGACCGTCACCTCGTTGGCGATCTCGACGCGCTGGCCGGCGACCGCGACCACCGACTTGATGAGCGGCGCGAGATGACCGGGGCAAAGTCCGGAGCGGAGATAGCCGCGCGCCCTCGCTTCGTGCATGGCGGCTGTGTCCGGTGGGCAGATGAACACCAGGTCGTCCACACCAGGCGAACGGTCGAGCGGGACAATCTGCCAGAGGCCAAGTGGCTCGCTCGGCGTAAGATTGATGCGATAGCTGCCTAATAGACCGGCCAGTCCGATCACTGCGATGGCGGCAGCAGAAACCGATGAAGTGACGGCAGCTTGTTTTCGCTGCGCCATGGCTCGCTCGCGTGTTCGACCCGGACGCGTCATTTGAGCGAGAGTCCCTGGCTCTTCGTTTGCCGCAGCGTCTCGGCCTGCTTCAACGCCTCGGTCGTGCGCTCATGCGCGGAAAGTTGCTGCACCGTTCGCATCGTGCTCCAGGCCGATTGCACTTCCGCCTTCTGCCCGGCAGACATGCTCGAGGTCACCGACTGGAAGGTCTGACCTGTCATGTCTTTGGCGGCGAGCGGTAGGAAGGTGCGTTCCCCGAAACGTTCCGATACGGCTCTCGCAAAACCTTCGAGTTCGGCTTTCACCATTTTGTCGGCGAGCGCGTTTTCGAGTCCTGCGGGAAGGTCGTTGCGATCGATGGCGTCACGGACGCGTTCGAGCGTCTGCTTTGCCGCCGGCGACAGCGCCGGGATGTCGAGAGAGATCTTCATGCGGACGGCGCGCTCCTCGGCGTCATATTTGTGTTCCGCCTCCGTGCGCTGCCGCAGATAGCGTTCCAGGTTTCGGGCAAGCGCCGGCGCATTGGTGACGGCCCTCTCATGGGCCTGCTTGTCGGCGCGGCCGGCAAGGATCCCGGTCTTGCCTTTCAGCGCACCAAAGGTCTCCGGCTCGGAACCGATCTTGGTGATCGTCGATTTCGCCGCCGCTTCGTTTCTCAGCATCGCATCGACGTTGACAGCCTTGAACGCGTCTTCCGGCTGAGCGTAGACGAGATGGAAGCGCGCTGAGACTTCCTCCCATTGCTTCTTCAAGCCGGGGTCCGCTGCAAGCAGGTCCTCGACGACCTGTTCCAGCGATTTTGGGAACGTGGTGATGCCCGATACCATGGGTTTTGCCTCCTGCATGCTGTGCGATTGACTGGTCTTGGCCGCGCCGGCGGACAGACCAAGCCTGCGGGCGATTGCCGCCAGACGAGCGCCAAGCGCGGCGAGCTTCGACTTTTGCCGGACGGTCCATTCGATCCGGTCGCGAACGACAGTGCGTGCGACGTTAACGAGGTGAAGGCCACGGGCGTCGGCGAAGCGAAGGGCTTGGGCGTAGAAGCGGCCACTCGCATAATCGAGCGTCGTTTCCTTGGCTTGTCTGCGCGACAGGATCGGGATCAGGCCGCCTGCCTTGGCGAAAGATCGGCGGCCGTGGTAGAGACCGAAGTCCTCTCGGTGACGGGTCATGGCCACGTAAGTGAGATGGCGGTCGAGAGAGAGGGAAGCCAGCACCTTCACCCTATCGACGGTGGCACCCTGGCTCTTATGGATCGTGGTGGCATAGCCGTGATCGAGATTGGCGTAGAAGCGTTGTTCGACCGTGACCTGGCGGCGGTGTTCGCCGTCTCCGACTTCCGCGACAATACGCCCGGGCGTTGCGTCCACGACCTTCGCCAGCATACCGTTCTTGACGCCGAGCGAGCCCTCGTTCTTCAGGAACACGATCTGGTCGCCGGCCGCGAATTTTCGGTGCCCGTCTTCGGTCCGGAAGGCGAAACCGTCGGCGACGAGACCGCGTTCGACGAGCTTTGCGCGAGCCATGCCGTTGAGCATGCGCACGTCTCTTCGCAAGTGCGCAAGAATGAGGCTCGACCTTTGCGGATCGTAGTCGCGGTTCCAATCGGCAATCAGCGCCTGCACGGCATCGGCCTTGAGATCGGCTCCGCTGACGCGGCCCTGGGCGCGATAGGCTTCGACGGCTCTGCCGATATTGCCGCGGGCCAGATCGAGCGACGCCTCGCGCATCCACTGTTCACGCTGGCGGTAGATGTTTTCGAGTTCGCCATAGCCGATGCGGTCGGCAATGGCGCGGAAGGCAGCGCCGGCTTCGATCGGCTGGAGCTGTTCCGGATCTCCGACAAGCACGAGTTTGGCGCCGGCCTTGGTCGCCGCTTCGACAAACAGCGCCATCTGCCGCGACGACACCATGCCCGCTTCGTCGAGAACGAATACGGTTTTGTCGTCCAGCTGATTGCGGCCTTGGTTCCAGCGCAGTTCCCATGATGACAGCGTGCGGGAGAGAATGCCGGCTTCCTTCTCCAGGCCCTCGGCGGCCTTGCCCGCAAGCGCCCCGCCGACGACGCGATAACCGGCCGCTTCCCAGGCTTCGCGCGCCGCCTTCATCATCGTCGTCTTGCCGGCGCCTGCACGTCCGATCACCGCAGCGATGCGCTCGCCGCCGGTAACATGTGCGATCGCCGTCTTCTGCTCGTCCGCCAGGCGCAGGTGGCGGGCGAAGGTGGCTTCGCGCACAGCGTCCGCAACGCCGTGAGAAGAGCGTTGAGCCAGCCAGATCGCCCGGTTGGCCATCTCTGCTTCCAGCCGGACGAGGTCCCGCGTCGTGTATTTCGTCGGCACGCGTAGGCCGCCTGAAAACTCGATCCGCTCGCGTTCGAGCCGGAGCGTTTCGGGGCTCTGCAGGATCCTTGCCATCAGACTTTGGAAGAGGCCAGCGTCGTCTATGTAGCGGTGGAGGATCTTGGCAACGTCGCGTTCGTCGAAGACGCTCTTCTCCCGCGTGATCAGGTCGAGCACGAGCTCGGGACGGCGCTGAATGCGGCGGGCGTTTTCGGCCCGGCGCTCCTCCTGCAGCTCCAACCGCTCCAGCGAAGGGGCCCGCTCGGCTTCCGCCGACTTGCGCTCGATCGCCTTGGCGCCGACACCGAGGTGGATGGTTGGCGTCAGATTGATCCCCTGCTTCTCGAAGGAATGGCCGTCGACGCGGAGATCGAGGCCGGCGCGCGCCAGGTGCCGGTTCTGACAGGCGAACCAGCCGTCACGAAAGGCATTGAAATCGTCGAGGCTGCCGGCCCAGAGCTCGTAGACGATCTTGCCGGCATCGTTGCGCACTGGCTTGCCGCCAGGGCCGGTCACTGCAACCTTCTTGGCGCCGAACCCGTCTTCGGTCAGCGGCCGGAGCGTCGTCATCAGGTGCACATGCGGATTGCCGGGTGCATCGTGATAGACCCAGTCGGCGATCATGCCCTTCGACGTGATGTGACGCTCGATAAAATCCCGCACCAGTTCGATGTTCTGCTCGCTTGAGAGCTCCATCGGCAGCGCAACGGTCACATCCTTTGCAAGCTGGGCATCGACGCGTTTCTCGAAGATTTCGACACTGTTCCAGAACGCTTCCGACGCGCCGGAGACGGATCGGTCGGCAATCATCGTCCGCAGCCATGACGGCGCATCGGCAGGGATGACGAACTCCTCGTGCAGCAAGCCCTGCTTGCGGGTGTAGTCGATCGTGCGGGCCTCCCGCTCGTACTCCATCTTGGCGCAATGCCGATAGGCCGCCGACAGCACAGCGCTGCGGCCGGAGCCGCGGGCGACGATGCTGACGGAGAAATGAGGAACGGCCACGGCGGAATTCTCTCCCGATTCCGAGCAAAATCAACATGTTCGCCAGCGAGATCGGCTCCGCCAGGCGCTCTCAAAAGAACGTCGCGCCAGCGACGTATAATTGCGCCCTTCGGATGCCGCTCTTGTCGAGCGGCCGGGATCATCCACGAAAGCATCGCCCTTGGCGATTGTAGGATTCACAGTAGTGCGTTCCGCACCGACATCCGGAAGATGGGGTCCGAAAGACAAGCTTTCGCACCCAAGGAGACATCCGGACATGAAGAAACCATCCTCGAAAATCCGCGACGAAATCGCCAGGCTCCAGGAGCAATTGAAGCTCGCCGAGACCCGGGAGGCCGAGCGCATCGGCCGGATCGCGCTTAAAGCCGGGCTCGGTGAGATCGAGATCGACGAGGGTGAACTGCAGGCAGCATTCGAGGATCTGGCGAAACGCTTTCGCGGAGGCAAGGTCCGTTCGACCGGAGGGAAGGGGGCAAGCGGCGCAGGCGAGGGCAGCGCGCCCGCCGCGCAGAACCCGCCTGGTACGGCTGAGGGCAGGACTGGCGAGGCTTGAGCGGATGCGAAGATCCACGACATCAGATGCCCGCAAGAAGGACACGCGCGAAAAGATCGAGCTCGGCGGCCTGATCATCAAGGCGGGGCTGCGCTACGAGAAGCGCGCGCTGCTGCTCGGGCTCCTCATCGATGCCGCCGCGCGCCTGAAGGGAGACGCACAGGAGCGCTCACGGCTCGCCGCACTCGGTGCTGAAGCGTTCGGAGAGAGAGATGACTAGGATCCTGCTGTTCGTAGCGCCATGCGCGTTGATGATGCTGATGGCCATCGGCATGACCGGGACCGAACTGTGGCTATCCCACTTCGGCAAGAGCGATGCCGCCCGGCAGATGCTCGGCCGTGCCGGCATCGCTCTGCCCTATGTCGCCGCGTCCGTCGTCGGCATCATCTTTCTGTTTGCGAGCGCAGGCTCCGCGCGGATCAGGACGGCAGGATGGGGCGTTGTCACGGGCGCGACAGCGACGCTCGTCCTAGCGGTCCTGCGCGAGGCATCGAGGCTCTCCGCGTATCTCGAACAAGTCCCGGCCGGCAAAACCGTCTTCAACTATCTCGATCCCGCGACGGCGATCGGGGCTGCTGCCGTGCTGATGTCGGCGCTGTTCGGCATGCGTGTGGCGATTGCCGGCAACGCGACATTCGCGAGGGCCGAACCGAAGCGCATCGTTGGGAAACGGGCGCTGCACGGCGAGGCCGACTGGATGAAACTATCGCAAGCCGAAAAGCTGTTTGCCGAGAGCGGCGGCATCGTCATCGGCGAGCGCTACCGGGTCGACCGGGATAGCATCGCGGCACCATCGTTTCGCGCCGACAGCGCCGCGAGCTGGGGAGCGGGCGGCAAGTCGCCGCTGCTTTGCTTCGACGGCTCGTTCGGCTCGTCGCACGGCATCGTGTTCGCCGGATCCGGCGGCTTCAAGACGACATCGGTCACGATCCCGACGGCGCTCAAGTGGGGTGGCGCGCTCGTTGTCCTCGATCCTTCGAACGAGGTTGCGCCAATGGTGTTGAAGCACCGTGGCGACGCCAACCGCGACGTCTTCGTGCTCGATCCGAAACACTCGGAAATCGGCTTCAACGCGCTCGACTGGATCGGCCGGTTCGGGGGAACGAAAGAGGAGGATATCGCCTCCGTCGCATCGTGGATCATGAGCGACAGCGGTGGCGCGCGTGGGGTCCGTGACGACTTCTTCCGCGCCTCGGCCTTGCAGTTGCTGACGGCTCTCATTGCCGACGTTTGCCTCTCAGGCCATACGACGGAAAACGACCAGACACTCCGGCAAGTACGCAAGAACCTGTCCGAGCCAGAGCCCCAACTGCGCCAGCGGCTGCATGAAATCTACGACGATTCGAATTCGGATTTCGTCAAGGAGAATGTCGCAGCCTTCGTCAACATGACGCCGGAAACCTTCTCGGGCGTATATGCCAACGCGGTCAAGGAAACGCACTGGCTGTCCTATCCGAACTACGCCGCGCTGGTCTCGGGAACTTCCTTTTCGACGAGCGATCTGGCGGACGGAAAGACGGATGTCTTCATCAACATCGATCTCAAGACGCTGGAGACGCATGCGGGCCTGGCGCGCGTCATCATCGGCGCGTTTCTGAACGCGATCTACAACCGCAACGGAGAGATGCAGGGAAGGGCACTGTTCCTTCTCGATGAGGTGGCGCGCCTCGGCTACATGCGCATCCTGGAGACCGCGCGCGACGCCGGCCGTAAGTATGGAATCACGCTGACCATGATCTACCAGTCGATCGGCCAGATGCGCGAGACCTATGGCGGCCGCGATGCGGCGAGCAAATGGTTCGAGAGCGCAAGCTGGATTTCATTCGCCGCGATCAACGATCCCGAGACTGCCGACTACATCTCACGCCGCTGCGGCATGACGACCGTCGAGATCGATCAGGTCAGCCGCAGTGTCCAATCGAAAGGATCGTCGCGCACGCGGTCGAAGCAACTCGCCGCCAGGCCGCTGATCCAGCCGCACGAGGTGCTGCGCATGCGGGCCGACGAGCAGATCGTCTTCACCGCCGGAAACGCGCCGCTCAGATGCGGACGCGCGATCTGGTTTCGGCGTGACGATATGAAGGGGTGCGTGGGCGCGAGAGCGTTTTCGAAAGCAGCGAACCCCGCAGAGAATTCGCCCGATCGGCCGGCGCGCAGCGCAGCGAGCAAGGCCGATCGAGAACAATGAAGAGTATCGGAGAAATCAGCGTGGGCGTCCGCCGAAGGGCGGGATTTCTGGAATTCTCGTCGTGCAAGGAGCGGGAAAAAGCGCAGCCGCAGGAGCCTCAACATAGTGGCCCACACCGGGGAGGCGGGACCGACTGCGCCCGCTCCTAAACTCCATCTGAGGCCGGCTTGTTCGTAAAGACAGAAGAAACCGGGCTCGACGTAGATTGATGCGAACAGCAGAGGACAGGCACGTGGCGAAATCGAATGTGGTGCCGTTGAGACCGCGGCGCAAATCCGGCCGCGGGAGCGATCGATATCGGCCGCAGCGAAAATTCCGAACTGGACAGAACGGCCCGCGCAAGTCGCTGATGGCGGTCATCTCAGCCATCATCATTGGAGCAGGCGGATGGTTTGCCTTTGCCGGCGCCGGCGATCTTTCTGGCATCTTAGCTTTGGCCAAGGCGCCGACAACGGATACGTCGCAGGCCACGTTTTCGTTGTGCGGCGAGAGCGTGCGAATGAACTGCGTCGTCGATGGCGACACTTTCTGGTTTGGGGGAGAAAAAATCCGCATCGCTGACATCGACACGCCGGAGCTCAGCCCACCGCGCTGCGAGGCGGAACGGATCAAGGGCGAGGCAGCGAAAGCGCGCCTGCTGGCGCTTCTGAACGCCGGCAAGTTCTCGTTGTCAGTAGGCTTGCGGGACGAGGACAAGTATGGCCGAAAACTCCGGACCGTTACACGGGAAGGGCGCTCGCTCGGCGACCGCCTCATCGATGAAGGTCTTGCCCGGCGCTGGGACGGCGCAAGACATGGATGGTGCGGGTGAGGGGCTGCGAGAGGATCGCACCTGGATGGGCGGAGACCGTTTTCGGGCACCGTGAGCATCGCGAATAGAGCCGTGCGCCGCAGGCGTCTCGCCCAAGAACCGTCGGCTTTGCACGACCGAGGCCCGATATCCATCTGTTGATAGTCACGTTAGCGCGCTCGTGACCCGCGATAGTAAAAGCGCTCGACCAGCGCAGCACCCAGAACCGGCAGCAGCGCCAAGACCGCAAGCTGGAACATCCCATCAAGGCCGAAGAGAATGGACACAGCGACCGCGACGATGGCGCCCAACAATGCGCCGATGACATAGGGAAGATAGCCTTTCATGTGACATCCTCATGCTATTTTCGAAATTTATGATCTTCTCGGAGGTGAAATCCCGGCGAAGTGAGAAACCTGCGCCAGCGCACGCCTAAAAAAAGCGAAGCTCCCTGAAATTAAACCTCTATCATCTGATGTCGGCGGCAGTCGAAGACGCTCATTGTGCCAAGCCCAGCCTCGAAAGGAAATCCCGCGGAATTGGTTTAAGTTCCTTATCGATGGTCGCCATCCGCACGGACCGTCATCAGGCAAATTCGAGCAAGGCCATCGTGTCCGGTCGCAGGTCATCAGCGATATGAATCGATCCTTGCCGACCGATTCATAAGTCTCGTTGGACGCGATTCCCGGCATAGGCGATTCTTGTCTCATGATCGCGCAACCGTACCATCTTTATGTCGAACGCTCTGACGCCGCCAGAAACATGGCGCGCTACTACGCCATGTCGATCGAGCCCAACCTGTTCGGGGATGTCTGCCTGCTCCGGAAATGGGGCCGCATCGGCACGAAGGGTCAGATGATGGTCCACCATTTCGGGCGGGAAGAGGAAGCAGTCGAACTGTTTCTCGACCTGCTGCGGCAGAAACGAAAGCGCGGCTATCGTCCACGCACCTCCGTGCCAACATGAGAATGGCCCGCCGAAGCGGGCCTCATCGGCGCCTGTTCCAGTCGGTCTCGAAGGACATCTCGATCTCGACGAAGAACGGGATCTTGACGCCGAACATATTCCGGTTCCGTATCGCACCGAAAAAGCCGGCGGCAGGCTCGATGTCTGTCGTCGGCTTGCCTATCTGGCCAGTCGGCCCCGCCTCACGGTGGGGCGTTTCCGGCTCAGTCCCGGTTGGTGATGAAAATTTCGAAGCGCCGTTGCGGGTAGCGAGCGAGGCGCAGCCGGTCCGCGTCAGACGTGCCCCATCGAGGCGCCCCTGGAGCCACGAATAACCAGACAAAGGGACATGACAGTGGCGGCCCACGCCTGGTAGATTTCGCAATGCGATTCGGCTGCTTCGCCTTCAACGTGAAGCCGTTCGCTCTCATAGCAAGGCTCGCACACCCTCCAGTCAAAAGCCAACAGGCTCTTTTCGGGTGGGAAAATGATTGCTATATTTGCGGAAAGGTTGGAGCAGACATGGCCAAAGTCGTCGTCAAAAAATTTGGAAGTGCCAAAGTCGGCGTACGCGATACCGCGGTCACGCAGAAACGCGTGCGTGACGCAGGTACCGGGCAGTTTCTGACTGTTCGGACGATCGACGCGCAGAGCAAGACGCTCGGAAAAGATCTGAGCTACGTGTTCAGCAAGAATGTCGCCAAGGCGCGTCGCGAGAACAAGGCTGTAACTGGCGTCCTTGATCGTGCTCCCATCGAAGATTGAGCAGCCAGTCTTCCTGATCATCGCCGGGCCAAATGGCTCTGGGAAAAGCAGCGTGTACGAGAATGCCGACCTTGAAATGGAAGGTCGCTCAGTCTGGATCGTAAATCCGGATCTACTGGCTGCCAGAATCAGCAAAGTCGAGTCCAGACCGCCGCTGGAAGCCAACCTAACCGCGGTTCAACGGATCGAGTCTTGGCTTGAAGCGTCGATCAACGTCCACAAAACAATCGGCGTCGAAACAGTCCTGTCGACAGAGAAGTATCGACGTCTCGTGGTAGCGGCGAAGGCGCTCGGATTTGCGGTCTGGTTCTTATATGTCGTCGTCGATAGCCCCGAGCGCTCGATCGAGCGGATCAAGTTGCGCGTAGCCAAAGGCGGACATCCGGTACCCGACGAAAAAGTCCGCCAGCGGTACCAACGGTCCCTTGAGCAATTTCCCTGGTTTCTGGAACAAGCCGACAAGGCCTGGATCTGGGACAACAGCGGCGCAAAGCCGAAAACGATCGGCGAGAAGTCTGATGGGGTCATTGAACTCGACGTGCACGCTCTGGAGGTCGTTGCCAAAGCGGTTCGGTCCATCGCAACCGAATAAGGAGTCGTGATTCCGCACTTTCTGTGGAGAACCGTCGATTGTCTGGCCTCCAGATAGGTGTTTGCGTGACAGGCTGCGGCTCCGGTGGAAATGATTTCCTTCTTGAAACGAGGAGAAATCGATGACCACGACAAATGAAATCGCTGACAAGATCGCGTCAGACCACGGCCTGACGAAGGTGCAGGGAAAGGCGATCGTCGAAGCTGTATTTGCGGCGATCACGGCCGCTGCCACCTCCGGCGCCGAGACGTTCATTCCCGGCTTCGGGAAATTCAAGGTGAAGCATACCCCGGAGCGCGAAGGCCGCAATCCGTCGACCGGTGCGGCGATCAAGGTTGCTGCGGCAAGAAAGCTGGGCTTCCAGCCTGCCAAGGCTCTGAAGGACGCCTTGAACACGTAAGGGTTTGCGGACCGCTTTTGAGCCGGCCTTTAACCGAGAGATCGACGGCCCCGCTTTAGCGGGGCCGTCTGCGTGTCAGTCCCGGTTAGGGCGGGACCAGATCAGCTGGTAGCCCTCTTCGCCCTCGACCTCTGTGAGCGTCGCGTAGATCGGGGCAGGGAAGCTCGGATCGTCGAGCTTGACCGAGAGGTAGTCGCGGTCCTGCTCGGAGCGCTTCTGCCAGGCCGCGCCCAGCTCGACATTTTGCGGTGCACCGCAAAACGTCGATTATGCTGAGAGTGTGATTATGCGGAGTGCTGATCGCTGAAGGCTGGATTTCTCGACGATAGCGGCGGCTTCTGCTCCGCATAATTCCACTGGTGTGGAAGAGGCGCCCCGCCGTGAAGCGGAGCGCCGATGTGCTGGTCAGCGCGACCAGATGAGCTTGTGCTCGCCCTTGTCGCCCTGGACCAGGGAGGCGTAGACCGGGGCCGTGAAGGACGGATCGTCGAGCTTGAGCGAGAGGTATTCGGCGCCTGTTTCGCGGGCGGTGCGGGTCCAGCCTGCTCCGAACTCGACACCGCCTGCAGTGACGCGGAAGTCCGGGGCGCGGTCGTTATCGCGGTCGCAGGGCTTGATGGTGGCCTTGACGTTGAGGGTGAGGGTTTTGATGGTGCCTGCGTAGGTGCCGTTTTCGTCGCGGGTGAAGGTGCCGATCTGAGCCATTGTCTTATCTCCTGAGGTTGTCCGAAGCCACCCGATGCGGCCTCGATGGCGGTCGAGAGGCGACGGATTGGACGGAATGCATCTGCAGGACCGCAGCGTGAGCGTAGGACGGCGGCAGCCGAGCTTGTTGGCTCGCGAGGAATGGCCGCTTGCGGTCAGGGGAAGAAGGTCGGCGGAGCCGTTGCAGGCCAGGGCCGGTCCGGTGCCAGACCAGCCCAAAAGAGAGGCCCTATCGGGGGCTTTGCGCCGTCAGCAGAGAACGACGCGAATGATCGGTTGTCGCCTCATCGGCATGATCAACGGCGCCGCCGGCGCCATCACCTCTCC